>JAEENL010000028.1 GCA_016283775.1 Lachnospiraceae bacterium
GGAAAGACAGAACTCCTTCCATGAGATGATGGAGGTCGCTCTGGAACTTGCCTGAGCAGTTTACGGAGAGGAGATAAGGAACGGATGAATAAAGAGACCGAGCTTATGCTCATAAAGACTGCGCTCGAATACAGGAAGCATTCATATTCGCCTTATTCCCATTTCAAAGTGGGAGCGGCGCTCCTCGGAAAGAACGGCCGTGTATTCGGGGGCTGCAACATAGAAAATGCCGGATATTCCTCCACAAACTGCGCGGAGCGTACGGCTTTTTTCAAGGCAGTGAGCGAAGGAACAAGAGAATTTGAAGCTATCGCCATCGTGGGCGGCGCGGGAGAAGAACCTTCCGAACTTTGCGCTCCCTGCGGTGTCTGCAGACAGGTGATGGCTGAGTTTTGCAAAGCCGACGAATTCAGCATCATCATGGCGGTGAATGAAGAAAACTACGAAGTGCACACACTTGCGGAGCTTCTTCCTTACGGCTTCGGACCGGCAAATCTCGATACTTGACGATAAAATACAGTTTTGGAGTGTTTTTCTTATGATCCTTGTGTTTGTCCGCCACGGCGAACCTGATTACGAACATGATTCACTTACCGAAAAGGGGTGGCGCGAGGCCGAGCTTCTCGGAAAAAGAATAGCTACCTGGAATGTAAAAGACTTCTATGTTTCCCCTCTCGGCCGCGCAAAGGACACTGCGGCTCCTGCGCTGAGACTCACCGGAAAGACAGCCGAAGAACTGCCATGGGCAAAGGAATTCTGGTATTGTTCGCCGGATCCCGTCACCCATACGGATCATCTCAGCTGGGATTACGTGCCTTCACTGTGGACTTCCCAGGAAAAGAATTTTACGCTCGATGACTGGGTGGATGCCGTGCCGATGAAGGAAAACCCTGAGATACGCATACGCCGCGACGAGGTATGCAATGAGCTTGACAAGCTTCTCTTAAGATACGGTTACAGGCGCGACGGGCTGATCTACCGCACCGTGGGACGCAGGCAGAAAAATGTGATCCATACTATTGCGCCCGGTGATACGAAAAACGCCATGACGGAAGACATGACGACACAGGGCCCTGTGGTCGTGATCTTTTGCCATCTGGGAGCGGCGTGCCTCATGATGTCGCATCTTTTAAACATTCCGTTCATAACGATGCCGCAGGGGCTGTTTTTGCCTCCTGCAAGCGTGAACATACTTCAGACCGAGGAACGCTGGGAGGACGAGGCATCCTTCAGGGCACAGGCCATCGGTGACTGCAAACATCTCCTTGAAGCGGGAGAACCGATATCCTCGGCCGGATCATACTCAAAGGCTTTTCAACTCTAGTTTTCAGCCGTTACAGGAACGATCACGGGAATGCATTCGGCATTCCCGTTTTTTAGGGTGGTTTTCCACGGAGGGGTAAATGAAGATCCTGCATTGCGCAGACATTCATCTTGAATCACGACTCAGGACGCATTTTGACGAAGAACGGGCAAAGGAACGCAGAAATGAGATCCTTACCACGTTTGGCAGGATGGCGGACTATGCAAAAGAAAACGGGATAGGGCACATCATCATTGCCGGAGACCTGTTCGATGTGAAGCGGATTTCCGCGGCTACGGCGAATTTTGTGAAGGGCGTAATAAAGGACCATCCCGGGATATTGTTTTATTATCTCAAAGGGAACCATGATCCGGAGATCTTTAAGGAAAACGAAGAATGTCCGGAGAATCTTTTGATGTTTGGGGAGGCATGGACCGCATATTGTCTTTCAAAGAACGACAGGCGGTCTGTAATGCTTTACGGGCGTGAACTCGGAAATGACGATGCGCCCCTTTTTGAAGGCTTTACCGCGGAAGCCGGAAATTTTAATATCGTTACTCTGCACGGGACTGTCGCTGACGGGCGGTCCGACATGAAACGCGGTATCATAGGCCTGAATGATGTCATGAACCGTTCTGCCGACTATCTCGCGCTCGGGCATATCCATGCCCGCAAGGAGGAAAAGATCGATGCGCGGGGGACTTATGTATATCCGGGATGCCTTGAAGGCAGAGGCTTTGACGAGTTTGGAGAGCACGGCTTTTATGTGCTTGACATAAATGAGGAGACAGGAGAGTACACAAAGGAATTTGTGCCTTTTGCGTCAAGGGTGCTTCATGAAATGACTGTGGATATCACGGACTGCGCGGACACGGCAGACATCTGCGCGCGTATCCGTGAAAGACTGGCACCAGGGCACATCGGGAGCGGTGACTATGTGAGAGTGGTGCTTAAAGGTGAGGTGGATGCCAATTCGGAAAAAAACATCGACCTGATTGAGAAGCAGTTTACCGGCATGTATTATTATTTTGCCGTAAAAGATGATTCGGGTTACAAGACAGACTATACTCTCTTTCAGCATGACAAGTCGCTTAAGGGGGAATATGTGAGGCTTGTGGGAAATGACGACACCATGAGTGCCGAAGAAAAGGCCGAAGTCGTGCGTATAGGCCTTCGCGCGCTTTCGGGCGGGGAGGTGTGGTCATGAGACTGATCTCCTTAAAGATAGAAAATTTTGGAAAACTAAGCAACACAGTGATAGATCTTGAGGAAGGCCTTAATGTGTTCCTTAAGGAAAACGGCTGGGGAAAGAGCACGCTCGCCGCTTTTGTCCGCATAATGTTTTTCGGATTTGAGAACGAAAACGCAAAAAAGGATGTGGAAATAGTAAAAGAGCGCGTGAGATATGCGCCGTGGAACGGCGGGAAATACGGCGGATCGCTTAAGTTTTCCGCAAACGGAAAACTGTATGAGCTCATCAGGGAATTTAAGGAAAAAGCGGGAAATGACACGTTTGAACTGCGGGACCTTGATACAAATCTTGTGAGTGACGATTTTTCCGGGAATATAGGTGAAGAGCTTTTCGGGATCAACGCAGAGGCGTTTTCACACACGGTATTTATCAGGCAGCGTGACGTCGAGACGGCTTTCGATCCTTCGATCAGCGCAAAGATCGGAAACATGGAAGCCGCGGCGGATGACATAAGAAATTTTGAGAGCGCCGAGGAAAGGCTTTCGGAGCTTTTGTCAAAGTATGACCCGGGAAAAAAGACCGGAGAGACGGGAAAACTTTCAAAGGAAGTCTCGGAACTTATGTTTGATGTGAGAGGACTTCCCGAAGCGGAAGAGAATGTCGGATCCATCAGCACTGCTCTGAAAAAAGAAACGGAGCGCGAAGCGGAACTCAAGGCCACACGGGCCGCTCTGGAAAAAGAGAGGACCGACACCGCGGAATATATCGCAAAGTCCGCGATAAAGGACAGATATGACGCTCTCTGCCTTGACGAGAATGAAAAACGGGAGGAAGAAGCCGCAAAAAGAGCACAGCTTCCCGAACGGCTTCCTACCGAGCAGGACATTTCGGATATCAGGCAGAAATTAAAGCTTTTCAAAGAGACGGAAAATGAGATCTTTGTAAAAAAAGGGAAGCTTTCGGCGCTTAAAAGCAATCCTGAGCCTGAGATACCGGGAAGAGCGGGAAGAGTCGTGGTATTTATTCTCGCGCTGCTTTGCGTTGCAGCGGGCGCAGTACTGTGGTACTTTGGTTTTACCTATCCCCTGTATGTACTTCCGGCGATACCTGCCTTGATACTTCTTGTGATCTTTTTGGCAATGCGGTATAACTATAAAAAGGCCGTGACAAGAAAAGAGGATTATGACCGCCCCATTGCCGATCTGAAGCGTGAGCTCATAAAGGACAACGAGCTTTGCGAAATGAGATGGGAAGGGATAACGGGGAGACTGAGGACCTACGGTCTTGATCCTGAAGGCGATCCGGATGAGCAGGTAAACTCTCTTGAGAACGCTCTTCTTCTCTACAATGCGGCGCTTGAAAACCGCAGGATATCTGAAAAAAAGAGGATCGCGTTTACAGAGACAGATGAATATGATGCCGTACTCACGATCGGTGAGGAACGTCCGTTACATACGCTTGACGAGATAAAGGAGCTGATCCTTTCAAACGATGACGATACTGCGGAAACCTCAAGGCTCATAAGCCGTTACCGGGATGAGCTTGAAGGCGCGGTCCAAAAGCAGGAAGAACTTTTGAAAAAAGATGAGATCCTCAAGGAAAAACAGGAGAAACTCACTGAAAACACCAGGAGGTTCAGACTTATCCAAAAGACATCGGAGCTTTTGAAAAAGGCCAGAGAAAACTACGAGCGTGAGTTCACGGAGCCCATGAAGAGCGGTTTTGACAAGTACTATTCCATCCTCACAGGGGAGGACTCCGGAAAGTTTAGGATGGATGTGCATGGGACCGTGACATTTGAGGAGTACGGAAAACAGCGGGACATAAGGGCTTTGAGCACCGGCTACAGAGATCTCACGGGACTGTGTCTCAGAATGGCGATGATAGACGTCATGTACAAGGACGAGGCGCCGTTCATCATATTTGACGATCCGCTGTCAGAACTCGACGACGAAAAAACAAAACTTGGAAAAGAATTTATGAAAGCGGTCGCGGAAAGATACCAGGTTATCTGGTTCACCTGTAGAGAAGCGTGAATTCCGCCGCAGCATTTTTTAACATTAGGAGGGGACGAAATGACTCTTGAAGCATTGCTTAAAAACACGGAATACGAGCTGGTTAAAGGAAAGCTCGACCGCCCTGTGACAAGTCTCACACATGACTCGAGGAAGGTAAAGGACGGTACTGCATTTGTGTGCATTTCAGGTACGGTGCGCGATGCGCATGATTTTATACCTGAAGCCATAGGAAAGGGCGCGAGTGCCATAATAATCGAGAAAGACGTTGAAGAGATAAACGGTCTTTCCGATCTTTTAAAGATGAACGATACCGCAAACGTCACGTTTGTAAAGGTGAAAAAAGCAAGACGCGCGCTTGCCTATATGGCTGCGGCGTTTTTCGGAAATCCCGCGTCAGAGCTTATTACCATAGGTGTGACAGGCACAAAGGGAAAGACCACCACCACCTGCATGATAAAAGAGATGCTTGAAAGAGCGGGCATCCCCACAGGACTTATCGGCACCATCGAGATAGTGATAGGCGATGAAGTGATCCACGCGAGCAATACCACGCCTGAACCGTATTCGCTGCAAAACTATATGAGGCGCATGGTGGACCTCGGCTTAAAGGCCGTTGTTATGGAGGTGTCCTCTCAGGGACTCATGCTTGACAGAGTCGCGGGCTTTACCTTTGACTACGGCATCTTTACAAATCTTGAGCCAGATCACATCGGTGAGAACGAGCACAAGGATTTTGAGGACTATATGTACTGGAAGAGCACGCTTTTCAAGCAGTGCAGGACAGGCATCGTAAACCTCGACAGTCCGTATGTTGAAAATATCCTTAAGGACCATACCTGCGAGGTGGAGACGTTCGGATTAAACGAAAAAGCGGATTTCAGGGCAGAAAACATGAAGTTCCGTCATAATGGCAGCCTTCTTGAAACAAGCTATCATGTGGCAGGAAAGATGAATTTTGATGTGGATTTTTACATGCCCGGGATGTTCTCCGTATACAATTCCCTTACGGCGATCGCGCTCTGCAGTCATTTCGGACTTAAGCCCGATGTCATAAACAAAGCGCTTACCGAAGTAAAGGTCAAAGGAAGGACCGAGATCGTGGAGATCTCATCAAAAGTGAAAAACGCTCCCGCCTTCACCGTGATGATCGATTACGCGCACAACGCGATGGCGCTCGAAAGCCTTCTCACAACGATCAGAGCCTATGAACCCAGGCGCATCGTATGCCTTTTCGGATGCGGCGGTAACAGGGCTAAATCACGACGTTTTGAGATGGGAGAGGTTTCTTCAAAACTGGCCGACCTTACAATTGTAACATCGGACAACCCGCGCTTTGAAGAGCCTGAAGATATCATAAATGACATCATCACAGGCGTAAAAAAGGCCTCCGGTGAATATGTGACGATAGTCGACAGAAGGGAAGCCGTAAAATACGCCATAGAGAACGCAAAAGAGGGCGATGTCATCATACTTGCGGGAAAGGGCCACGAGGACTACCAGGAGATCAAAGGCGTAAAATATCACATGGATGAAAGAGAGCTTCTTTTTGACGCTGTGGATGCGATAAACAAAGAGCGTGAAGGGCAATAAAAAACGCTTATGAATCCCATAACGAAAAAAAAGTTGACTTTGACGGGAAAAAATAGTTAAATATCCAAGAATTAGGATAAGAAACGTGAGATTCTATAATTTTTCGCAGGAGGATTTCAAAAATGCCAAAGAGAACAGACATCAAAAAGGTGCTGATCATAGGCTCGGGACCGATAATCATCGGCCAGGCATGTGAGTTTGACTATTCTGGAACACAGGCGTGCAAGGCGCTCAAAAAACTGGGCTACGAGATCGTGCTCGTAAACTCCAATCCCGCCACCATCATGACGGACCCCGAGACAGCGGATGTGACCTATATCGAGCCTCTTAATGCGGAAAGGCTGGAGCAGATCATCGCAAAGGAAAGACCTGACGCGCTGCTTCCAAACCTCGGCGGACAGTCGGGACTGAATCTCGCGGATGAACTTTGGAAAAAGGGTATACTAGACAAATACAATGTTAAAGTCATCGGCGTGCAGGTAGACGCGATCGAGCGCGGCGAGGACAGAGTCGCTTTCAAGGAACAGATGAACGCCATCGGTGTTGAGATGGCTCGAAGCGAAGTTGCTTACTCCGTAGACGAGGCGCTTGAGATCGCCGAAAAGCTCGGCTATCCTGTCGTGCTCCGTCCCGCTTTCACAATGGGCGGTGCAGGCGGCGGCCTTGTATACAACCGTGAAGAATTAAAGACAGTGTGCGCGAGAGGCATCCAGGCGAGCCTTGTGGGACAGGTGCTCGTCGAGGAATCCGTTCGCGGCTGGGAAGAACTTGAACTTGAAGTAGTACGTGACGCAGAAGGCAACATGATCACCGTCTGCTTCATCGAAAACATAGATCCCATGGGTGTTCATACAGGAGACTCGTTCTGCTCCGCGCCCATGCTCACCATTTCCGAGGACGTACAGAAGGAACTGCAGAGACAGGCATACAGGATCGTGGATTCCGTACAGGTCGTAGGCGGTACAAACGTACAGTTTGCACATGATCCCAAGACCGGAAGGATCATCGTTATCGAGATAAATCCGAGAACATCCCGTTCTTCCGCGCTCGCATCCAAGGCGACCGGTTTCCCCATCGCGCTTGTTTCCGCGATGCTGGCTTCCGGCCTCACCCTGAAGGAGATCCCCTGCGGAAAATGCGGTACGCTTGACAAATACACTCCCGGCGGAGATTACGTTGTAATAAAGTTTGCCCGCTGGGCATTTGAGAAATTCAAGGGTGTTGAGGACAAGCTCGGTACTCAGATGCGCGCGGTAGGCGAAGTGATGAGCATAGGAAAGAACTTCAAGGAAGCTTTCCAGAAGGCCATCAGAAGCCTTGAGAACGGCAGGAGCGGACTGGGCTTTGCAAAGAACTTCAACGATCTTTCCAAGGAAGACCTGTTAAAGAAGCTCGTAGATCCCAATTCGGAACGCTATTTCCTTATCTACGAAGCGCTCAAAAAAGGCGCGACCGTGGATGAGATCCATGAGCTCACACGCGTTAAGAAATATTTCCTCGAGCAGATGAAAGAGCTTACCGAAGAGGAGGCAGCGCTTGCAAAACAGGCTGCAGGCCTCTCTGATGATGCGCTTGTATCAGCAAAGAAGGACGGCTTCTCCGACAAATATCTTGCAAAGATAAAAGGCATTTCCGAAGACGATATCAGAAGCAGAATGATTGCTCTCGGCT
>JAEENL010000029.1 GCA_016283775.1 Lachnospiraceae bacterium
CATTTACTAAGATTTCCGATATACTTGGGCTGCAGCAGCCAACCATGAGTTATTTCTCAACAGATATCTTTGAAGGTGAGATGGCGCACGCAAGATTTTACGATGAGGAGATCCGTAAGCAGATCCCTAAATGCCATTACAGGAAGTACACAATCAGCGAGATCATCAATTCTATCATCGGGAGCGGATTTACTTTGGAGCGTTTTGATGAACATCCTTCCTGGGAGAACGAGAAACTCCCCGGCGAGTTTACTGCGATAGCACGGAGAAAAGAATAATGAAAGCAATTCTAACAAGCTCACTCGGTGGGCAGATAAAAACAGACGGCAAGAGACTTCCGGCCAGGCTTCCGGAGACCAACGGATTATTAAAGTGTATTCAGGATGTCTGGAAAAAAGATTCCAAAGTAATGATCATCAGCGGATCACCTGAATACTATGACCAAAATGACAGCATATTATTTTGTCTGAAGGGGGCTTTTTCTTTGAGCAATCTCAGTGCTTCGGAAGTATTGATGTGTGATGAGCGAAACAAAGAGATCATAGACCGCCTTCCCGAAACAGATGTGCTGATCCTGGCCGGCGGACATGTCCCGACACAAAACAGTTTTATGAAGACTCTGGGATTAAAAGAACGGCTGCAGGTTTGGGACGGTTTGCTGATCGCATGGAGCGCCGGATCCATGAACTGTGCGGAGACGGTTTATGCAGGCCCGGAACTTCCGGGTGAGGCGATCGATCCGGATTATCAAAGATGGATCAGCGGCCTTGGGATAACAAAGACCAATATTTTCCCTCATTTCGAGGCACTTAGGGATGAAATGCTTGACGGGCTGCAGCTGATAGAGGATATTACATATTCCGACAGCATGAGACACGAGATAATCGCTTTGAATAACGGCAGCTATATCGTTGCGGACAACGGCACGGAGACGCTGTACGGAGAGGCATACAGCATCAGGAATGGAGTGCAGAGACAGATCTGCACAGATGATAAATGGATACGGTTATAAACAGTTTTGCGGAAAGGTCAAAAGAAATCTTACAGGATAATCTGATTGGAATATACCTGCACGGATCCGCCGTTATGGGATGCTATAATCCCGCAAAGAGCGACATTGATCTGATCGCAGTGGTGAAGGATCCCATGGAGGACAGCGTTAAGAGAACCTTTATGGATATGGTGATCGAGTTAAACGAAAAGGGACCGGCAAAAGGAATTGAAATGAGTATCGTAAAGCAAAGCGTCTGCAGGCCCTTTGTTTATCCGACGCCTTTTGAACTGCATTTTTCCGCTGCACATACGGATTGGTATAAAAATGATCCGGATGATTATATTTCGAAAATGAAGGGCGAAGATAAAGATCTTGCGGCACATTTTACGATCATAAAACATAGAGGCAAGTGTTTATACGGTGCTCCGATCGAAGATACTTTTGCGGATGTACCGGCGCAGGATTACATAGATTCCATCCGGAATGATATTGCCGATGCTGAGGATGAAATAGCTGATAATCCCATGTATCTGATATTGAACCTGTCCAGAGTGCTTGCGTTTTTGAAAGACGGTCTTGTCCTTTCGAAGAAAGAGGGCGGAGAATGGGCGCAGGAAAATGTCCCTGAAAGGTATCACAGCCTGATAAGGGATGCTCTGACAGAATATGCGGAGGATGGAAATATATTTTATGATACGGATCTTGCAAAGGATTATGCCAGGTATATGATGGGAGAGATCTTAAGTAAAGTTTCGTTATAACAGTTCTTTCTATATGAAGCGGCCGAGGTGACTGTTATCATTCCTTTTGTAAGGCGCCGATACAAGTAACAGAAAATAAGCAGATACGAAAGGATGATAAAAATGAACAGAGATATTTTTATAAAAAACCTGACCGGAGACAGGATCGGGATAAGTCCTAAAGGCAGATGTGCCAATGAGCTGACGGCTGAAGAGTTTGAAAAAACATATGAGAACTTTTTTGATATGATCTTTGAGATCGCCGCCACGGATGTTTCTTCGTTAACAGGCTACGGGGAATTCAATGAAGACAACATAGCACCCTTTGCCACTTTTGAAGAGTTCGTCCGCGAGACCTTTAACGAGGAGCAGGAGGGCTACTGGCACAACTGGACGCAGATGTTTGATACCACTTTCCTCAAAAAGGACTATTTTGATAAGATATACGCAAAGATCATGGAGTACGCGCCTTTTTGCGAAGGACAGCGGTATCTGGCAAACAACAACACCTTCTTTGTCAACATGATCGCAGATGACGCAGGGAAAACATACTGCGCGGACTGGGGCCGTGCCGGCATCATGGATTACCTGATGGATTTTGCGATACTTGACCTTAACAAGCCATATCTGCTCGTTCCCGAAAAACTCTGCGGGTATGCAAAGAGGAAAAATATCGTGATCACGAACTTCAGGGAGCGCTTCCTGTGCATGGCCTATTTTAAGGGGCTTCATACACTCATGTGGCATGCTTCCATCGATGATATCGAGTCCTGCGAATCCATCACAAGGTCCATGAACGAACTCGAAGAACGCATAAACAGGCTGGTTGATTGATTATGAAATATGAAAATGCCAGGGATATTCTCCCTGCCGGTCTTTTGGAAGAAGTGCAGAAATACGCCGAAGGAAAAGCGATCTACATCCCGAAGCGCGAAAAGACCAAAGGCTGGGGAGAAGCATCCGGATATCGGGAAAAACTGAATAAAAGAAACGCGGTCATCCGCAGCAGATATGCTGCGGGTGCCGGCGTCATGGAGCTGGCTGAGGCGTACTATCTTTCGCCCGAATCCGTCAAAAAGATCGTGTACGGCAAAAAGATAAGTCTTCCCGAATACTCTCCTTCGATCTGTTCGGCCGGGCAGTATTCCGATGCCGGTATAGGCGAAGAATGGGTGCGGATATACCTGGAAAGTCAGGGCATGGAGATGCCTGACGAGTCGGAGTTTTTCCTGTCCGAACTGGTACGGATGCCGCTCCGTCTGATAGAGGATGATACCGATACATTGGCGAGAGAGCAGCCGGATGCCTACACGGATGTACCGCTGATCATTAAATTCGAGGGGCACCGGTTCAGATGCTTCTGCGGAGCGCGGTATCTTGCCTTTTTGAAAAATGCAAAGAAAAACGCCCACCGGGCATTTATATTCGTAAGCAACAAAGAGTATAATTACTATCTGAACAACTTCGGAAAACAGTTCCAGAGAGGGAGGACGGAAAATGATCAATGACAGATGGGTATTCCATGACGATGTCACGCCGCAGGATCAGGGCAACGGCGTGATACGCAGGGTCCTTGCGTACAGCAAAGACCTGATGTGCGTCGAGAACACATTCGAAAAAGGCGCGGTCGGCGCCCTGCATCACCACCCACACACGCAGATCACGTATGTGGTGAGCGGTGTATTCGAGTTTGAGATCGACGGCGTTAAAAAAACTGTCAGGGCAGGCGATACCATGCTCAAGACCGACAGTGTCGAACACGGGTGCGTGTGCCTCGAGGCAGGTATCCTGCTGGATATTTTTAACCCGATGCGTGAGGACTTTGTATAAAAAACGGGAGAGGCTACTCTCCCGCTTTTTCATATATCCTTACATGATCGACATAAAAATGCGCGGGCAGTTGTGTTTTGTCTATGTCGCCGCCCCATTTGCCGTATTCGGCCGAAATGATCAGATCGCAGGGAACGGCACAGGAGCCGTCTCCGTGCTCATCTCCCGTGACGTCAAATATGAGGGCCGCGCTGTCAGTGCCGTCCATGTACAAACGATATCCGTGCTCGTCCCAGAGGTACCACAGATCGTGGTATCTGCCATAGAAATCCTCATCCACATGTGTCAGCTCACAGTAGCTCTTCAGGTCGGGACCGTAGCCGTCCCAGTGCACGCTCATGCACAGCTCGTTAGGGTTCGGGACCAGTTCGATGATGTCCAGCTCCGCGCCGTCCGTCGCACCGTTTCCGGCCACAGGCTCCTCCATGTTGTCGCTCAGCAGCCAGAAGGCGTACCAGAGGCCGTCCGCCTTTTCGGCCATAAATCTGATATGATACAGTCCGTAAGTCCTCTCATACTCCTTTACGGAACGTATCCCGCCGCTGACCGGAGTCCCGTCATCCGCGATATCACAGGTGATAATCAGATTCCCGTCTTTTACACTGCTGCAGGATCTGCGCCATACTCCACCCGCGTCCTGCCGCTCCATTTCCGGGCAGTACGCCCAGTTATTCATGTCGAGCGAATCAAACTCGTCCGCGAATGCCAGAGTATATTTCCGGCCGTTGAACGTGATCTCTTCAGGAATATCCGGTCTTTCGGCGACCGTAACCCGGCATCTGTATATCTTGCCGTCATATTTAGCCCTGACATAGGTAGTGCCCGCTTTTTTCGCGATAACCCGGCATCTGGCCTTACCGCTGTTTTTGATCGAGGCTATGCTCTTTTTGCCGACGCTCCACTTAACTTTTGCCTTCGATGCAACCCCTTTAAGTTTCAGCACGAGCTCCTCTCCCTGCTCCAGGCTGACCTTTGTTTTGCTGAGCCTGATGCCGGCGGCCGCATCAGCCCCCGTGCAGGGAATGCATGAGAATATAAGGAAAAATACAGCTATCAGCGCGAATACTCTTTTTTTCATCGGCTCCGTCCTTTCTCCTCACAGGTTTTTGATCACCAGCACGGCTCCGGAAACTATCAGCAGAACGATGACCAGTTTCCTTACCGTTTTTTCATCCGGATATTTTGCGCTCTTTATCCCGGCGAACAGCCCGACGAGCATCACCGGCAGAAGAAGTGCCGCCTGTTTGACCGAATCCGGGGTTATCACTCCGAGCAGGCTGTACAGAACGATCCTGAAGGTATTGTCGACGATAAATACCGCGCTGATATTGGCTTTAAACTCATCGCCCGTTTCGGTCACCCTTCCAACATAGGCCGCAAGCAGCGCGCCGATCCCGAACAGTCCGCACAGAACGCCCGAAAGCACTCCTATCGCGTAAAGGAGCGGTTTTGATTCCTTCAGCTTCCCGATGTTGTATTCACGCAGCAGCATCTCGATCCCGATGAGTAAAACAACCGCGCCGGACACGATCTTAAGGTACCTCACATCGGCGTTTTTCAGCAGCAGCGCGCCCGGAATACTCCCAAGCACGACCAGTGCCGACAGCAGCAGGAATATCTTAGCTTTAAGGAGCTTGCGGTTTCTGAATGTCAGGATCATATTCGAAGGATATCCCAGGATCAGCTCCACCGGGGAAATATCCACGTTGGCCGCCCCGAACCCCATTATCGAGGTAAATACCAGCGTATTCGCAAAACCGCACAGGCCTTTTATGAAAAATGCGGCAAAAGTCGCAATGATCCAAAGCATACAAATCTCCGTTTCATTTAGAATCGGTACACCAGATTCAGGCTGTCCGGCGCGTCCGGATCTATGTAACCGGTATCGACAAATCCGGCTTTCCCGTAAACATGCAGCGCCTGCGCGTCATCCATTTTCACGCAGACTTCCGCGCAGTCGTATTTATGCTCCCTCTCCAGCTCCTCAAGTATAAGACGCAGCGCCTCCGGACCGTATCCTTTGCCCTGAAAACGTCTGTCGATCATGAACTGCTGCAGATCATAGCAGGCAGGCTCCTCGTCGAGATCCCTCACCAGAGCAAGCCCCACGGCGGTCCCATCGGCTGCTATCCCTATCACCCTGGCCCTGCAGGCGCGGTAAACGTATCCTCTGGCAATTATGCCGATATTGCTCGCAAGAAAATGCTTCTGACTGTCATCAACCGACAAACCGGCATAATCCATCCAGTTTTCTTCATTTATTTCGACCAGATTGACCATATATCCTCCCTTATTGCTTCACTGCGACCGCGGTGAACTCTCCCGGCAGCTTATCGTTCTCCCATGACGGATGCTCATCGAAGTGTACGAGGGTAAATCCATCGAATTCCCAGGCCTGTCAGCCGTTTCCCGCCGCTCAGACCGTTATCTCGATCAGGTTCCCTTCGATCGCAGCCACGCATGATTCATAATAGCCGTCACCTGTGGTCCGCGGTCCGCTGACCACCTCAAATCCGTCCGCCCGAAGCTGCGCGGTCAGCGCGTCAACCCTTTCCCTGCTCCCGACAGAAAACGCGAGATGAGCGTATCCCGTTCGGTCCGGTGCTTTATCCGGGTCGCTCAGCTCCGGTCTAGTCATTATCTCCAGCCTCGTGCCGCCGTCAAAGCTGATAAAGTAGGACCGAAAGCCGGTAGTTTTGTTATGGTATCCGTCATCGGAACGCCCGCCCAGGTATCTTACAAAGAAATCCCTTGTAGCTTCGAGATCGTTCACATACATGGCCGCATGATCTATTTTTGCCGAATTCATGATTCCCCCTGTCGTTATCGCCATCAGCCCTCCTCAGGAATAAAATAATTATTTATAACCGCCTCGATCTCATTGGTCCCGAGCGGGTTCGCAGATGTTTCCTCTGTGATGATCAGATTCTTCCCGAGAATAATATCGTCTTTCATCATGGATTTAACCTTGAATACCGCCTGTCGCGCATAATCCCTGTCATCCATCATACCCCTGTGCTCCCAATAGATTTCCTTTCGTATCTTCACATCGAGAACGGTAAAGTCAGGATAGATAACTATTCCGCCTGAAAGCATCAGCGGGCACTCATATTTGTACGGAATGCCCTTATCTGCCAGCATGTTGGCTATGGTAAGCTCAGATTTTGAACGTACCCGTTCCCCCTGATCGGTCCGGTAGACCAGCAGATGATCCGGGATTTCTTTCCCTTCATAAGGTATACTCAGCCATTCCGCAGCAAAATCTTCGTCAGACATATCGACCGGGTCGGCATATTGCTTTGCTTCCGACGGAAGATCCGAATACAACCCCTGCAGCTTTTCTGTTATATTATTCGATTTTTTCAGCAGAATTTCAAGATTTTTGATCTCATTATCCAGCAATTTTATCACTTTCTCGCAGTATGCTTTTCGGATGTATGCCTTTATCGTCCCGGTGTCCGTTTTGCGGATGTATCTGCCTCCTTTGTCCGATCTGTCTTTGCGAAGATAAAACTGTGTCCTGCTGCCCGAATGTACAACATGGATCAACCCGGGCGGTGCTGTTCTGAGTTCTTCTTCCAACGTAATCTTGCATTCCGAGATTTCCAGATAACGTCTTGAGGCTTCGTCGTACAGTGACGTAGGTTTGAGCATGGTTGAGGATACACTGCGACCGATGCTGCAGTTGGTGTTACGGTTAGTGTTACGGCTTTTGCTATGGTTGGTACTATGGTTGGTGTTATAGTTACGGATATTGTTAGTGTTAGTGTTGGTGCTAGAGTTAGCGTTCTGGTTCATAATAGTTTCCTTTCTGTTTTTTACTTTTTGCATCGGGATTAGAAGATTTGCGGGTTTTTGATGCTTTTTCGCCCGCCGGAGACGACCGAATGCATCGGGATTTGGAGATTTGCAGATTTTTGATGCTTTTTCCAGCCGAAGAAGGCGGCAGAAAGCATCGAGATTTGGAGATTTGCAGATTTTTGATGCTTTTCCGCCCGCAGAAGACGGCTGAAAGCATCGGGATTTGGAGATTTGCAAATTTTTGATGCTTTTCTGCCCGCAGAAGACGGCTGAAAGCATCGGGATTTGGAGATTTGCAAATTTTTGATGCTTTTCTGCCCGCAGAAGACGGCAGAAAGCATCGAGATTTGGAGATTTGCAGATTTTTGATGCTTTTTCGCCCGCAGAAGACGGCACGAAGCATCAAAAATAGATGAAAGAAGAAGATTCGATGCCCCGCCGCTAACGGAGGGGCATCGCAGGAAATGGGCTTATTCGAATTCCCTAACAAAACCTGTGTCTTAAACATTTTTGTTAGGGTTTTCTGTTACGATTTGACTTCATTTGGTTTCAGCTGTCCATATCACATGGACTGTATCAGCTAATGTTATCAAATTGTTATCACGAGAGTGTTATCAAATCGACATTACATATATCTGACATGGATTCCACTCATCCCACAAGGTCGGGAACACTTCAAACTCTTTGAACCCGAGGGACAGA
>JAEENL010000030.1 GCA_016283775.1 Lachnospiraceae bacterium
CTCAAGCGTGGAGAACCTTATTGCGCTTATCTTCCCGGTCTTCATTTTGGAAAGGTTTACATTTGTAACACCGACCTTTTCCGACAATTCATTTAAGCTCATCTTTCTGTCCGCCATAACGCGGTCCAGTCTTAATACTATTTTTCCCATATACTCACGTCCTTTCCGATGAAACAAATGCATCACAGCGTTTCGTCAGACTCCTGCTGCAAAACAGCGCCATAGCTGAAAATGTAAGCAAGAGCCAGGATTATGAGTACAACGGCGATCATGGTGATGTTTACGTCGAACTTGAGATCAAGCCTTGATGAAGTCACGATCCCTGCAACGGCGGACCTCATGATCCCCATGAACACCCAGGGGATAAGTGAAAATGCGAAGCGCTTAAGCCCCTTGATAACATCTTCCGAAAAAGGTGTTACACATGTCGCAAGGCTCTTAAAAAGCATTTCGAAGAAAGTCACCGATACGATGGAAACTCCGAGATAGATGATACCCATGATAAGGATCACCGCGACATTTTTCACATCTACGGTCCTGGTAGAGCCCGAAGCGCTCGCGCTTATCACGCCTTTATCATTTACATTGACGGAAGTGTCACCGTATTTGATACCGTTAACGACTATATCCATGGTGACATGCTCGTCGATAGCCTGCTGCATCTTATCGATCTCGATCGAAGAAAACTTTTCACTGCCTACAAGCTTTTCAACATCGATGAAGGCATCGAGGCCTCCGTTTGCCTTGTAAGTGATCGCTCCCTTGGGGATCAGGAAGAGCGCGGTAACTCCGACGATGCATCCCACAATTCCGACGATGAGTAATATCTTTGCGATGACCGCAACGATCCTTCCTGCTTTACCCATAGTGTTGATCTTTGAAACAGCTACTTTCTTGTCCATATCATTTCCTCCTGTTTAATGTGCTTTGTTTGATAAATATTAATTATTTAATGTTTACCGATAAATTTATCTGAGCACATATTACCATGAGGTTTTATGTTTGTCAACACTTTTTTAATGTTTTTCGATAATTTTTTTATTAGGGACGTTTATCAGTTGGAGCCTCCGCCTGAAGATCCGGCCGCTGCGGCAGAACTCCTGTCGCGGATCATATGCTGCAGCGTCACAAGTATCGCCACCACGGTACGCTCATGCTCCGGCTTGTAGATATCGACGCAGTACTTGTCATGGATCGACAAGAATTTCTGTCCGATGACCGCGATCACGGAGTCGTCTCTGTCATACAGTTCAAAATTCAGCCCGATGATATTTCCCTTGAGCGTCCATCCCAGTCCTTCTATATTGGTGATGTCCTTTATGATGTGGAAAAATTCGTTGGAAACCTCAAAATAGGTGCCGTCTGCCATTGTCACCATGTGACGCTCATGAAGAGTGAAGAACTTTCTCTCGATATGCGCCACATGAGCTCCGGACGCATCGCTTATATCCGTTTTGTCATGTAAGGATATCACCTTTGAATCAGCCGTGTATACCACGTTTTCATTGCCATCCGTTATCTCGATGTGCTTGTGTAGCGTAAATACTTTTGCCTTTGTAAAAAGTGATCTTGCCGGCTCTCCGAACCTTGAAACATTGTTTACATTAGCCTGTTCACCCGCCTCGCGAAATCTGTTGATCTTTGAAAAAACTCCCATTTATCTGTTCTCCTTTTGGTTTATGATATTACTTATCCAGGGTTTCCATAGCCGCGCACATAAGTAAAAATGCGCCCACTCCGTGCAGATCGTTCTCCGAGACGGGGCGGTTGACATAGTAATCATAGTCTCCCACGCTTGTGCCGACACATACCTGCCCTACAACAATATCCTGTCCGTCAGTCCCAAGCGAAGCAGTAACGGCTTCAAACGCGCGCCTTGCGGCAGTCATATAGCTCTCGTCAAGTATCCCGTTATTTACCGCCCTTGCCAGCGCCGCGGCGAAAAGACACGAACATGAATTTTCAAGCCAGTTGTCGGATCTGTCGCCCTTATCGACCACCTGATACCACCTGCCGTCATCACTCTGAAAACGGCATATGGCTTCAAGCAGGTCCTTTACGATACTTTTCAGCGTCTCCCTGTCGGGATGCGTTTCCGGAATATAATCAAGATCGTCAAGTATCGCTACAGGGACCCAGCCCATGCTCCGTCCCCAAAACTCATGAGAGCGCCCGGTCCCCTTATCGGCCCACGGCTGTACTTTAGCGTCGTCATAGCCGTGATACCAAAGGCCTGTCTTTTCATCACGGGTGTGTTCTCTCATCAGTTTTACCTGTTTTATCACAAAATCGAGATATTCGGGCTTTCCGTACTCCGCGCCGTACTGCGCGAGAATGGGGCCTCCCATGTACAGCCCGTCAAGCCACATCTGGCGCTCATACCAAGCTTTGTGGTAGAGCCCGCCGTCAGGGTTTTTGGGGGAATCGATGATCACCTTTGTGAGCACATCAAGCAGCGCCTTGTAGCGTTCATCTCCCGTCCTTTCATAGAGAGGGAAAAGAAGTATCCCGGGCTGTATGTCATCCATCTGCCTCATATCCGCGTCCTTTAACGCTCCCGAAGCATCAATACAGCTGTCGACCCATGTTTTTATATATTCAAAATATCTCTCATCTCCACAGAGCAGGTAGTTTTGATAAACTCCTGAAAGGAATACCCCCTGATGATAGTGAAACCTGCCCTTTGGCGGCAGGTCCTCCGCTCTGTAGCGCCGCATCATTGTCTCTATGGATCTCTTTGCATATTCCAGTGGTGTCATTTGCCGTTCCTCTTGTTTTCGATCAGCTCCAGAGCAACATCAAGCGCTTCGCTATCTTCGCAGGGCACATCCGTCTCCAGCGGCAGACCTCTCTTTGTCTCATCTATCCTGAACCACCGCTTAAAGGATATCGAATAATAAAGCCTTGAATTTGGCATCATAAAATTGATCGAATCGCCGTAAGAATCCGGGAGATTGCCCGAAGGTTCTCCCACGACCGTGCCCAGTCCGCTGTCCTTTACAAGCATTGTGAAATCCTTTGCGGCACTGAAGGTCCTTACCGATGTCAGGATATATACATCGCCGGAAAAACGGGGTTCAAGCTTTGCGTTCTTTATAAGTTTGTTTTTATACTTTATCAGAAGATTGCCGTACCTGATGTCCATCGGCAGCCTGTAGTACTTGTCTGCGTCCAGATAATGTATGAATTCGTCCGCGACCATGGAACTTCCGCCGCCATTATCCGTTAAGTCCACGATGACGCTTTCGACCCCATTCGCCTTCACTTCTTCAAAAAATGCTTTTACGGTCTTCCTGTACTCATCATTGTAATTACATTCATCAAGCTCGAATATCCCGACCTTTCTGTCTTTGTCTATCTCATAGTTGACAAAGCTCCTGTTATTGGAAGAGGGTGAATATCCCTTTATCTCGTTTACGGGGACAAAAGAATAGTGCACGTCTTTCTCCTCACCGTCCACAAGAAAAGTATATGTCACGCCGTCGGAAACATCCACTCCGCAATATTCAAGATAAGCTTTGCTTGCGGTCACATTCTGATTGAAAATGGTCTTGGCGCGTTCCTTCAGCTCATACTGAAAAAGCCCTAGGAACCGGTCAACAACCGCGGAAACCTCCTCCCCGTTTATTTTTACGGGCAGGCCGTATTCCCTCAACCCTGTCAGGTCGTCAATATAAAGCGGAGTTTCAAACTCGCCGTACACAACGCTGTGTCCGTCGCCCAGTTTGTTAAGTATCCTGGACGCAGCACGCCATTCGTCCATAACGGTCGCCTCGGTCATTCCGGACAGCTTCGCCACTTCATCTTTATACTGCGCTTCGGTGGCAGCCACTTTCTCATTTCCGTCCTCAAGCCAGGCAGGATGCCTTGTTCTGAGCTTCCTGATCAGATCGTCAAGATCTTCCTTTATCTCTTCGGCGGTGAGCTTTTCATCCAGATTTCTTGAATATACCCATTTTTTAACGCTTCCTCTGGCCGGGTCGAAACACGTCCTGTACAAAACAAACAGTCCCACAGCGAGCACCGCGATCGCCGCTATGACGATGCCCACTGCGATCAGTGTCTTTTTACCGTTGACTGCCTTCTTTTCTTTCATCTCTTGTCCCTCTTTTTAAGTCTTATCCGTTTGTTCTCCCCGAAAGATCACATATTTCCGAGGAGCTTGTCTTTTAATACCCCAATAAATTCCCTGAGCATGTTGTTTGGCAGATACAGCGGCTTTGAGCCTGCCGAAAACGCGCATGCATTTTCAAATCCTGCTTTCCTTGCAAGTCCCTTGCAGCGGAAAACATGAAAATTGTTTGTGACGATCCCGATCTTTGCTTTACCTGTATCCACTCCGCGGTCTTTCAGGATCGCAGCGGAGTAGCGCATATTCTGCACGGTGTTCAGCGACTTGTCTTCAACAAGTATCCGGTCCTCGGGAATGCCATGCTTTACCAGATAGTCCTTCATCCCGACAGCCTCGGCAAACGGCTCGTTTCCTCCCTGTCCTCCGGAAACGATGCAAAGCGCCCCGGGATTTTCCGAAAGATACACCAGTGCCCGGTCCAGGCGGTATTTAAGCACCACGCTCGGTCCCGAAGTATATACCCTTGCCCCGGGCACTATGATATAGTCAAGCCCTCTCTCGCCTTTTTCGGAGAAACCGCTTAAAATGAAGCCCTCCACAAGCAGAAAAAAAGCAAAAAGAAGCCCAAACGTCACAAATGAAGCCTTTCGCAGCGCATTGGGCACCTTTTTCCACAATCCGGCAAATTTGGCAGTCATCATGAAAAGGCATACCGCCGCTCCCATGATCCAGACCGCAAAAAACAGAGTTCCGCTCCCGCCCATAAATACAATGACGGAATATACGGCAAACACTACACCGAGGAGCAGCCAGACAAAGCCGCCCGCCCTCTTTTTATCAAACACAGATCTCATCTGGTCTCCCACACCATTCCTTTGGCCAGCGCAGTCTGTCTTGCCTCCTCATAAGGCAAAGGCTTTCCGAAATAATAACCCTGCGCTTTCTCACATCCTATCTTTTTAAGCAGATCCCAATGTTCTTCGCTCTCCACGCCCTCGCAGAGGCATTTAAGCCCCATATCGCGCGCACCTTCCACGATCTTTGTCATAAGTATGCCCGCTTTGGGATTTTTGTCAAAACTTCTGAGGAACAGCATATCCAGTTTCAGCACGTCAAAAGAATACTCGACAAGGCTGTTCAGCGACGAATACCCGCTTCCGAAATCATCAAGCCATATCTGGTATCCCAGTTCTCTCATCTTTTCGCATTCCGACCGTATGTGTCCACTGTCGTTATGCAGCACGCTCTCGGTGATCTCGATATCTATCATGTTACGCGGAACATCATATTTTTCGCGTATGCTTTCGATGATACCAAAAATATCGCAAAGCTCAAAGTCAAGCCTCGACAGATTTATAGACACGGGAACGAGCGGTCTTCCCTCAGATCTTACTTCGGTGTATCTGCGGCAGACACACTCCGCCACATAGATATCCAGCTTGTGGATCATGTGAAACTGTTCAAGAGTGGAAATGAAATCGGCGGGAGGAAGCACTCCGAGGTTCGGGTCCACCCATCTCACAAGCGCCTCAAAGCCGCATATCTCCCCTGTCCTTACACGCACAACGGGCTGATAGAACACTTTGATAAATCCGTTCGAGATGGCAACCTCCATGTGGTCAGCCACATACTGCTGCTTTCTGAGCGATTCCCTCAGCATCTCGTCGTAGATCCTGTACTGCTTGTCATGATGATGTTTTATGGAATTGCAGGCAAGTCTTGCATGGTCGCAAGCCAGACCGACCTCCGGCACCATATCCTCCGAAAAATACAGTCCCGCTTTGATGCGCACGCGCTTGCTGGCATCCTTGGAATGCAGCACCTGTCTGCAGACCATGTTGACCATGGAAATGACCTCTTCCCTGTCGCCGGTGGCGCATACCACAAAATGATCGTCAGAAAACCTTGAAACTATGTCGTTCGGAAACGTCGTCCTTATTATCCTCGCGATGTCGCAAAGAAGCTCGTCTCCTGCCTTAAACCCGTTCCGCTCGTTAAAGAGCTTGAAATTGGGAAGATCGAAATGGATAAATGATATGCTCTTTCTTCTGTATGCAGGGTTTGAGAGCATCGCCTGGACCGCCTGATAGAAAAACGGCATATTGAACAGTCCGGTGAGGGTGTCGGTCCCGTGGTTCATCGAAAGGACCTCAGCCTCCGCATATGAATTCCGGTTGTGATTAAAAAATTCATTCTGGTTCACGTCGACGATGAAAACATAGAAATAACTCTGTCCGTTCGCCCCGTGAAGTAGATGCCCGAAATCCTCGATATATTTTATCTTTCCCCATTTGGTGATGATCCTGTAGCGCACATAGTCATGGCGTTTTTCGCCAAACATCGTCTGCGCCTGGATCTGATTTTGTATCGTGTTCAGATCCTCAGGATGGACCATTCCTTTAAACGATCCCCCCGTAAAATCCATAAATTCCTCAAACGTGGCACAGTCATAAATATTCACCACGTTCTCATCCGCATAGACTATACGTTCTTCTCCGCCGTATTCATAAACAAAAAAGCCACCCGGCAAACCCGTAGGTATGAACATCTGCTCCTTCATGGATCTCCTCCCGCCTAACTCGCGCCAAAACTCGTGTCTAAAAGGGCTTTTTACAGAAACAATATACATCCTTTTCGTATAATTTACAACATTTTTCGAGCATTGACAGACGTTTTCTGAATAACTAATTACCTATTGACTTTGTAGGTAATTCATTTTATAATACGCACGATCAAAACAGAAAGGAGATCTTGCATTGATCTACGCAGATAATGCCGCGACCACCAGAATGAGCGAAGCGGCGATAAATACAATGGTTTCCGTTATGAAAGAGACCTACGGAAATCCCTCCAGCCTTTACAGCATAGGACAGAGAGCAAAGGAAGTCCTTGAACAGTCCCGCGAGGATATCGCAGGCGTGATAAACGCCGATGTACGAGAAATCTATTTCACATCGGGCGGCAGCGAAGCCGACAATCAGGCCATCCGCTCCGCAGCGGAAATCGGCAGGAAAAAGGGAAAGCTTCACATAATCTCTTCCGCTTTTGAACATCACGCAGTGCTCCACACCCTTGAAAAGCTGAAAAAAGAAGGCTTCGAGGTAACCCTTCTTGATGTTCATTCAGACGGCCTCATCCGTCCCGAAGAAGTGAGAAACGCAATCCGTGAAGACACCTGCCTTGTCACGATCATGTACGCAAACAACGAGATCGGCACGATACAGCCCATCAGAGAGATCGGCGCGATCTGCAGAGAAAAGAATGTTCTGTTCCACACCGACGCCGTACAGGCCGTCGCCCATCTCCCAATTGACGTAAAGGCAGACAACATAGACCTTCTCTCCGCTTCGGCACACAAGTTCCACGGCCCCAAGGGCGTCGGATTCCTATACGCCCGTAAAGGCATCCTTCTCTCCAACATCATCGAGGGCGGAGCCCAGGAGCGAGGAAAACGCGCCGGCACGGAAAATGTTCCCGGGATCGCGGCAATGGCTGCAGCGCTCAAAGAAGCCGCAGAAAAGCTTCCGGAAAACGCCGCTTATATCACACGTTTAAGAGACAGACTCATCGACGGCATCTCAAAGATACCGCACTGCGCGCTTAACGGCGATCCGGTTCACAGACTTCCCGGAAACGTTAGCTTCTGCTTTGAAGGCATAGAAGGCGAGTCCCTGCTTCTTCTTCTTGACGACAGAGGGATACAGGCTTCTTCAGGAAGCGCCTGCACTTCAGGCTCTCTCGACCCCAGTCACGTGCTCCTCGCCATAGGACGCGTTCATGACGTGGCCCACGGGTCGCTTCGTCTCACCATTGACGAAAGCCTGACAGAAAGCGATATCGACGAGATCGTAAAGAATGTAGCCGAAGTGGTAAACTACCTTCGCGGCTTCTCTCCCATCTGGAGGGATCTCGTCTCGGGTAAAAAACAGTTCATTCTCTGATCCGTGCATCACAGAAGATATATTTCAGGAGGCATACAACCATGGCATTATACAGTGAAAAAGTAATGGATCACTTTAGAAATCCCAGAAACGTCGGCGTCATCGAAGACGCGAACGCTATAGGTGAAGTAGGAAACGCCAAGTGCGGTGACATCATGAAGATGTATTTAAAGATCGAAGATGACATCGTACAGGACGTAAAATTTGAGACCTTCGGCTGCGGAAGCGCCATAGCGTCAAGTTCAATGGCCACCGAGCTCATCAAAGGGCAGCCCGTGAGCGAAGTAAAAAAGCTCACAAACAAAGCGGTCGCCGAGGCGCTCGACGGCCTTCCGGATTATAAAATGCACTGCTCCGTACTGGCCGAAGAAGCGATAAAATCAGCGCTTGAGGACTACCAGAACAGGACCGGCAAAAAAATCGATTAAAATTTTTAAATTACCTATTGACACGGTAGGTTAATCGTGGTATATTCCAATCCAACATAGTAAAGGAGGCGCGATAATGAGAAACAGCACTTACATCGATCAGAATATCGTCATGTGTTGTCGAATGCTTATCTCCCGGGCAAGCAATATGGCCGGCGCGACAGGCTTTGTAACCATGCGCCTCGATAAAGAACGATGTTAGAGCATATCTGTATTCATCGTATCACAGCCATTTGCCCGGGAGCTTTTTACCAAGTTCCCGGTTTTTTTATAGCCGGGCATGTCAAAGCCTGAAAACACTAAAAAACCAACACAAATACGGGCAGGACCCGACAAAAAAGGAGACAACATCATGAGCGATTACAGATTTGAGACATTACAGCTTCACGTAGGACAGGAACAGGCAGACCCCGCAACAGATTCACGCGCGGTACCGATCTATCAGACAACATCTTATGTTTTCCACAACAGCAAACACGCAGCCGACCGCTTCGGTCTTGCAGATGCGGGAAACATCTACGGCAGACTCACAAACTCCACACAGGAAGTCCTCGAAAAGAGACTCGCAGCACTTGAAGGCGGAAGCGCGGCACTTGCAGTAGCATCCGGCGCCGCAGCCATCACCTACACCATCGAGGCCCTTGCCGCAAACGGCGGACACATCGTAGCACAAAAGACCATCTACGGCGGCACCTTCAATCTTCTTGAGCATACGCTCCCCCAATATGGTGTAAAGACCACCTTTGTAAACGTTCACGATCTGAACGAAGTAGAAAAAGCCATCACCGCAGACACCAGGGCAATCTTTCTTGAAACACTCGGAAATCCCAACAGCGACATTCCGGACATCGACGCGATCTCCGAAGTCGCACATAAGCACGGTATCCCCGTAGTCATAGACAACACCTTCGGCACACCTTATCTCATCCGCCCCATCGAACACGGCGCAGACATCGTTGTTCATTCCGCCACAAAATTCATTGGTGGACACGGCACCACACTTGGTGGTATCATAGTTGAGTCCGGTAAATTTGACTGGAGCGCAAGCGGAAAATATCCCAACATTGCAGACCCCAACCCCAGCTACCACGGCGTATCCTTCTACAAGGCAGTGGGTCCCGCAGCTTTTGTGACATATATCCGCGCCATCCTTTTAAGAGACACGGGAGCATGCATTTCGCCCTTCAACGCATTCCTGCTTCTGCAGGGTGTTGAGACGCTTTCTCTCCGTCTTGAGCGCCATGCCGAAAACACCAAAAAGGTCGTGGAATTCCTTTCAAAGCACCCTCAGGTTGAGCGCGTGAACCATCCTTCGCTTCCCGATCATCCCGACCACAAGCTTTATGAAAGATACTTCCCGAACGGCGGCGGCTCCATTTTCACCTTTGACATCAAGGGCAGACAGAAAGCTGCATGGGAGTTCATAGATGCATTAAAGATCTTCTCTCTTCTCGCAAATGTTGCGGATGTAAAGAGTCTTGTGATCCACCCCGCATCCACCACTCACTCCCAACTCACCGAGGAAGAGCTGCTCGACCAGGGAATACGTCCCGGCACCATCCGCCTTTCCATCGGAACAGAGCATATCGACGACATCATCGCAGATCTTGAAAACGGATTTGCGGCAGTAAAATAGAACAAAAAGCACAAAACATATCAAGGAGGCATCCACATGTCAAAGATCTACAAAGGAGCAACAGAGCTGATCGGAAACACACCTCTTCTCGAGGTCACAAACATCGAAAAGGAACTCGGCCTTGAAGCCACTATCCTCGTAAAGCTGGAATACTTCAATCCCGCAGGAAGCGTTAAGGATCGTATCGCAAAAGCGATGATCGATGACGCAGAGGCAAAGGGACTTCTCAAAGAAGGCTCGGTCATCATCGAGCCCACCTCCGGAAACACAGGCATCGGACTTGCCTCCATCGCTGCGGCGAAGGGCTATCGCATCATCCTCACTATGCCTGAAACGATGAGTGTTGAAAGAAGGAACATCCTCAAGTTTTACGGTGCCGAGATCGTGCTCACCGAAGGCGCAAAGGGCATGAAAGGAGCCATCGCAAAAGCCGATGAACTTGCAAAAGAGATCCCCAACTCCTTCATCCCCGGCCAGTTCGTAAACCCCGCAAACCCTGCTGTTCACAAGGCCACCACAGGCCCCGAGATCTGGAAGGACACCGACGGAAAAGTTGACATCTTCATCGCAGGTGTCGGCACAGGCGGTACCGTGACCGGAACCGGTGAATACCTGAAGGAGCAGAATCCCGCAGTAAAGGTCGTTGCCCTCGAGCCCGAGGATTCACCCGTTCTTTCCGAAGGCAGGAGCGGCGCTCACAAGATCCAGGGTATCGGCGCAGGCTTCGTTCCCGATGTTCTGAACACAAAGGTCTATGACGAAGTGTTCAAAGCATCCGCAGCAGACGCATTCGCCACCTCAAAACTTCTTGCAAAAAAAGAAGGCATCTCCGTAGGCATCTCCTCGGGCGCAGCGCTTTTCGGCGCCATCACCCTCGCAAAACGCCCCGAGAACAAGGGAAAAGTGATAGTTGCGCTCCTTCCCGACAGCGGCGACAGATACTACTCAACCGCTTTATTCTCCGAAGACTGACTTCTGTTTGACCTCATGATGAAGCCCCCCGTAAGGCATATCCTTCGGGGGGCTTGTTTTTTTATTCATCCTTAAGTATAAACTTCATCAACACAGGATTGTGATCCGTATATTTGAATTGTTCGTCAAGATTCTGAACGTATGTGCAGGTGATATTGTCGGAGATCAGGAACCCGTCGAGGATCACCGTGAAACACTCCGGAGAATAGGGAATGTCCGCATTTCTCGTGGAGGGCACAAGCCCCTCCGCATAGTCCATACATCTTGAAAAGCCTTCGGGGATGGAATCTGCGGGGAAGGTGTTGCACCATGAAAAATCCCCGGTGAAGCCGGGATTGAAATATTCTTTTGAGGTTCCCGTGAAATCGTGGTTAAAATCACCGCCGGTTATAACATAGTTTCCGGCTTCGTATTCCTTTTTCATCTCTGCAAACAGCATCTCCATCTGCGCGTTTCCCTGCGCGGCGTCGGTGCCGTAGGCGGAAAGATGCAGGTTTATGATGATAAGTTCTTTGCCGTTCTCGACAGGGATCCTTGAAACCGAATAAGCTCTGTCAAGGTCGAGGATCTTTTTGATGTTTGTCGCGATGGGAAGGCTCCGTCTGAGTGAGGAAGTCACATCAAACCGGCTCTCCGTGAGAAGCCCCGAGTTTGAGGCTCCGTGAGGTTTTATCAGCGGATACATGAGATATGCGGAATGGTAATTGCACGCAAACACATTATCGTACTGCCCCGCCTTTTCAAACTTCTCGTTCACCATAGCCGTCTGGTCTATATGAAAGCTTCTCGTGGAGTCGGTATCGACCTCCTGAAATATCGCTATGTCAGGTGAATACTGAAGCACGATGTCCGCGCAGCCGTTAATGCACGTGTTCACGCTTTCCTTTGAACGTGCTCTGCTTTCCTTGCCTCCGTCCATAAAGAACGAATAGTCTGCGGTATAGGCTCCGAAGCCCAGGTTATATGATGTTATCGTATATTCTTCACCGGTCTTTGCCTTTTCGGTGGCATTTCCCGTAACGGTGAGCGCCGTATTGTCTGGGATGCGGGAATACGTAAGGAGCACATAGGCCACATATCCGCCCACCACAAGGATCAGCGCCGCAACAACGCATAAAAGTATCTTATACCATTTGATCTTTTTCATCCCGCCACCTCTTTCAGTCCTTTCAGCATTTCAGCCCTTATCGGCCAAAGCAGCCCTCGGTCCGCCGGGAGCCAGTCCACCAGGTCCAGTTCCTCCGCAGTGAGCCACCGCGCAGCCGACGCCTCTTTCAAAACAAGAGTGCCCTCTGTGACGGATGCCCAGAAACAATCCATCGACAGATGAAAAGCCGGATAGTCATATTCCACGGTCATGATGAGCCTTCCGACTTTTATCTCAGTCTCCAGTTCTTCACGAATCTCGCGCACAAGCGCCTGCTCAGGAGTCTCGCCCGGCTCGATCTTTCCGCCGGGAAATTCCCATTTTCCTTTAAATTCTCCGTATCCGCGGGCTGTCGCAAATATCCTTGGCTCATTCTGTGATGTGTCTGTCATCACTGCCGCAACGACCCGGACATATTTTAAGATATTTCCGTCCTTGTCAAAGCAGACTTTCTTTCCTTCGGAAATGCCTTTTTCCGAAAGCACGCTTTCAGGCACCTCAACATATTTCTCCTCGCCCGAAATCGTGTGCAAAATCTTCAAAAGCGCCACAGGCTCTTTTCTTCCCGATTCCTCGCAGCCGAAATCCGCCTCGGTTATCTGCAACACTTTGTAAACATCACTGATCATGCTCTTCCTTACCAACACTCCGTTTTATTGTCTGTATTATACTTTTTTCTGTCATATAAAGCAAGACGGCACTTGTAAGGACCTCGCCTTAAGTGCCGTCATCATTGTCTTAGATCAATATGGGCTGTCTACAGTTTCAGCCTTTTTCACCGCTTCCTCAAGTGAAAGCCCCGCAAACATCTGTGCTCCAAGGAACCTTCCCGACCTTTTGTCATCGGCAAAAACTCCTGCGACAATGCCGGGTATCGCGCTTTCAGGAGCGTTCGGAGCCTGCGGACCTCCAAGATCCGTTCTGCACCAGCCGGGATCCGTAAGGTTTATCATGACATCAGTCCCTTCAACGGTCTTCCCGAGATCTATCGTGATCTTGTCAAGCGCTGCTTTGCTCGCCGAATAACCTGCCTGTTCAGGCTCAAGACGGATGCCGCTCGTAGTGTTTAATATACGTCCGAATCCGCGTTCTATCATCTTTGGCATAAAATGATAGCAGATCATGGCAGGCGCGATGGTATTTACATTAAAACTCGTAAGATAGTCCTCGACGGGCGTCTTGAAATATTCAACCCTGTACGCCACCTGGAGTCCCGCGTTGTTGAGCACTATATCCACCGGCACGTTCAATGCGTCTATCTCCTCAAGCATACGCTTTACAGCATCAAGATCGTTAAGGTCGGCCTCGACAGCGTATGCTTCAACCCCCAGTGCTTTCACCTCGGAAAGAACCTTTTCGGTGTGTGAAAGGCTCCTGCTGTGCAGGATAAGGTTGCACCCTTGCTCCGCCATGAACTTTGCCGAGAGATATCCTATGCCTCTTGCAGCGCCTGTGATAAGCGCCCATTTTCCTTTTACATCGACCATTCAAGTCCTCCTTCGTAAGTAAAAAACCTGTTTAAACCGTCCGTACTTCTTTACTGAAAAGCATGAAAAGCGCAGTAGCCGCAAACCCTATCGTGCAGAATACAAGAAGCCAGGTACTTCCCAGATTCTGGAGTACGATCCCCGCAAGTGCCGTTGCTATGGGGATCAGACCTTGTGAAAGAACATTTGTGATGCTTCCCACCTTGCTCAGCTTGTCCTTGTCAACGACCCGCATGAACATGGTGCTTACGGGTATATTTATCGCGGGAAGCAAATATCCGATTATCATGGCGCCCACGCAGAACACTATCAAGAATACGTTTAGAGAGGCACCTTTGTCAACAAAAAACCAATAACTCCAGGTAAGCGCCACCATGAGAACAGCGTTCCCCGAAAGCAGAACAGAAACTTTTTTGCCGCATTTGTCAGACTGTGCCTTCGCGCTGAGGACCGCCGCGCTCACAAGGGAACTTATGCCCATCACCACACTCACCACAGATGACCACATCTCAGGCTTAAGAAAGCCGTCAAAAAGATAGTGCGGGGCAGCCGCCACTTCGGTCCTTATGAAAAACGGCAGGAAATTTGAGGATACCGGCACAAAGAAAAAATTGATGAACAGTATTGAAAGCATAAACACCATTATGGCCTTCTTCTCCATGATGTATCTGAGCCCTGCTCCCATATCGCCGAGCGCGAGCTTAAGCGTAAGTTTTTCGTTGGTTCTCGCTTCGCTGTAACGGATGAACATTTCTGACACACCAGAAAGTACATAGCAAACGCCCACTATCATAAACAAAGTGCAGACAGGAAGCGCCGCATAGAGCACAGCCGCGAGCACTGCCCCGAGGATCCCGAGGAATGAGCTTTTTATGGAGAAATAAGAATTTGCCTGCTGCAGCCTGTCCTCGTCGACGATATGCGGGAAAAGCGCGCCCGCTGCCGGCGAAAAGATACCGCTCACAATGTTTCCCAATGCTCCGACGATGAACAGAACAACAATATGCACCGTATTCGCGTTAAACAGCATCATTATCACGGTAGCCGCGATGATCAGGCCGCCCTTTATATAGTCGCAGATAAACATTATCGCGCCCTTGTTGAAGCGGTCCCCGAGAACACCCCCAACCGGCGTAGCAAGCAAAAGCATCACTCCGCATAGAGCCAGGTACAGTCCCTGCAGGAAAGCGTTATTGTTACTGATCTCAAGTATGTAAAAGCTCACCGCAAAACTGTACAGCGCGCTCCCGAGTTCCGATACCAGCGCGCCGAAAAATACCAGTCTGAAGTTTCTGTTTGTAAACACATTTTTATTTTTGTTTTCTGTCATTTCCACTTTTGTGCACATCCTTCCAAAGTTTTATCAATTCCTTGTCGCCAAGCATCTGTATCATGGTCTCCAGGCTGTCTTCGGCCGTAAGCCCCAGCCCGTCGTGAAAACTTGATTCTTCCGAAAATTCCGCGAAGCGCATGTTTTCTACGCCGTAATCGGGAGAATCATCAAAGTCCCTGACGATCTTCTCAGCTTCTTTTGCGGCATCACGTGCTTCTTTTTTCCTTCCGGCCTTAAGCAAGATCCCTGCCTTCGAGGCCAGAAAAAAGGCTTCTATTTTGCTCAGTGAATCCGTGATATCCCGTTTTTTAAGCATTTTAACGTTGTACAGCCCCCATTCCGCGAGATCCAGCGCAGCCGCATAGTCTTTTTTCCCTATCCCCAGCACCGTTATCCAGCCAAGCAATGAATTTGTCATTTCCACAAATGAGTTCATGAGGCCTTGCGTGAGATATGGCACCGCTTCATCATAATGTTTCCGGAAAAAGCATTCACTCACGCCGATATCGGCGCTGAAGATCCCGCTTTCATTGTGGTTCTTCAGTATCTCTATGCTTTTTTCAAAATCTCCGAGATATTCGTATGCGCCCGCCATTTTGCCATATATCAGGGCTTCTCCGATGTCCGGATCAGGGTTCTGCGGTAACAGCAGCAAGGCACGCTCAAGGAGCTCAAGAGCCCTGCGGGCCGCGCTCCGTTCCTTTCCGATCGCAAAGGTCAGATAGACCGATGCGGAGGCGTAGACCACTTTCAGCGAGTTTGGATATTTCTGCAGTGCTTTCTCCGCTTCAGTTATCGCATTCCTGTCCAGTGTCTTGCAATATTCACTCATGCGCTCCACTATCGCGTCGATCTTGTGATCCTGCTTCTTATACCCCAGAAGGACATCAACCGAGATATCAAAGAAGTCGGCAAGCTCCATGATCGTGCCGATCTCCGGCGTAGCCATTCCCGTTTCCCACTTGTGCACAGCCCCAGTCGTGACACCCATTGCCTCCGCAAGCTGTTCCTGAGTGAGATTGCGTTCTTTTCTGAATGCACGTATGTTTTCAGCGATCTTCGAATCCATGTTTCCTCCGTATCATTCCGCCCCTGTACGATAAGCAGCTACGGTTCGCAGCATGTCTGCATGTAGTCCTGCTCCATACTCGGATCATGATAACCTATTTTCGCGCAAAAGTGAATACACTGCCGATACTATTTGTATATATTTTTTTATACTGTAGGTATACTTTGTATTTCAAAAAAGGGGATGCATACGCATCCCGCACACGCTAAGAAAACTACGCCCCCAGGCTATACTCCTACAGCAGTTCCTTAAGCGAATGTATCTTTAAAAATTCCGTCGCGACATCGGAAGACGCTTCCGCCACCATGAGCACAGGCGTGATGCCGAGCGCCGCAGCGCCCTTAAGTATCTTCAGGTTGTCATCCACAAACACGACATCCCCCGCTTCACAACCGCATTTTGCAAGCGCATCGTCAAAGATGGCTTTCTCCGGCTTAAACGCCCCGACATCACAGCTGTATGTGCGGAACGAAAAATATTTAAGTATACCCAGCTTTTCAAGCTGGTCGTCAAGACTTGTCCAGGTGTCGGAGATCACACCAAGCCTGAACTGCTTTGAAAGCGCATCAAGAGCCTCCGGCACGCCCGGATAGAGCTTGAAATTGTCACTGTTGTACAGCCTGTCGTCCGCGATCTCCCTGATCGTCTCGTCAGAAAGGCCAAGCCCCATCTCATCCGAAAGAATTTTGTAAAACACAACGAACTGCTCAGATATCAGTTTTTCATCCTTTACGCCATGATACTTCAAAAGATGCCGATACCCGTCGCTCAGCGCTTTGTTTGACACCTCCCGCGGAACCGTCGTTATCTTTTCTCCCGAGGCTTGCAAAAACGCGAGCGTGACCATGAAATCTCCCGAAGCCGCATATTCCAGTGTGTTCCCGACATCCAGAAAAACAGCCTTTTTCCCCTTAAGTATCTCGTGCATTTTGAACCTCCTCAATGATGCTTATTGTATTTGTCCAGCGCGTCCCTCATCCTCTTGTTCTCTGTCCGTTCCTTAAGCCACATGACAAAAACGCTTACCGCAATGCTTATCGCAAACGAGGCCGCAAAACTGATCCATGCGGTAGGATCGTCTGTCGGGAACCAGTTGAACAATATCGCCATGACCACGAGCACGCCCATCACTACCATGAAAAACAGCACATTTCTCAAGATCAGCGCCATGTTCTTTATCAGGATA
>JAEENL010000003.1 GCA_016283775.1 Lachnospiraceae bacterium
AAAACAATTCGCTTGCTAAAATGGCTCCACAAAATTATAATTGAACAGTATGAAAAAAGAAAAGAAAAAGACCGTACCCACATTAAAACACAATATGGACTGCGCGACCTGCCAGAAGAGTTTCACGCCCTACTATGAGGGCACGATGGAGCTCAAGGCGGAGCACGAGGTTTCAAAGCATATCATGAACTGCAGGGAATGCAAAGACGAGTTCGAAGCGTTCTTTATGTTTTCGTCTGCTTTTAAGATGTTAAATTCCGACGATCCCGCAAACATGATATATGACATCAACAAATATATCGCAAAAAAAGAAGAGCGCCACAAAAACTATATCCGGCAGAAGACCACCATTCTGGTGGAGATCGTGCTGATAGGACTTATTGTAGGCGCTTTTATCGTATTTCTTTTTTATGAAGATTTCTGGGGGTTAATGTAAATGGGAAAGATAGTACTGATAGACGGACACAGCATAATGAACAGGGCATACCACGGTCTGCCTGATCTTACCACGTTCAGCGGGCATCACACAAATGCCGTGCTGGGCTTTTTAAATATCATGCTGCGTTTCCTGGATAATTTTTCACCTGAATACCTCACCGTTGTGTTTGACGAAGAACAGCCGACCTTCAGGCACAAGGAGTTTTCGGATTACAAAGCACAGAGAAAGCCCATGGATTCACAGCTTGCGGAGCAGTTCCCGGTGATCTTCAAGGTGCTTTCCGCTATGAACATAAAGGTGATAAAAAAAGGCGGCTTCGAAGCGGACGATATCCTGGGAACGATAGCAACAAAGGCTGAAAAAGAAGGGATCGACGCGATCATAGTATCGGGAGACAAAGACCTTTTGCAGCTCACAAGCGACCATATTACCGTAATGGTGCCCACTACCGCAAAGGGTAAGACCACCGTAAAGGAATTTACAAAGGACCTTTTCAGGGAGGAATACGGTCTTCCCGAGCCCCGTATGATAATCGATCTAAAAGCCATAATGGGCGACTCCTCAGACAACTACAAAGGTGTGGAAGGCATAGGAGAAAAGGGCGCAACAAAGCTTTTGCAGGATTTCGGAAGCCTTGAAGGGATATATGAAAACCTTGACAAGATCACGGGAAAGACTCTCGAGAAACTGAACAACGGCAAGGAAAGCGCGTTTTTCTGCAGATGGCTCGCAACTATAAAAACAGACTGCGACATAGATTTTTCATTTGACGATGCAAAGGCGGACAACATCTTTACGCCGGAAGCCTACAAGGTCTTAAAGGAATATGAGATAAAATCGCTTCTCGGAAGATTTGAAGGGGTGGATCAAAAGGAAAGTGAAAAGGACGCGGCGCCTGCTGCTAAGACTCCCGTAAGACCTGAGCCGGAGCTTGTGTCTGTTTCCGGAAAAGAGGAAGTGGAAAAAGCCTTTGAAAAGCTTTCCGCCGAGGAAGTAAAGGACCTCGGAGCATATTTTGCATATTACGACCTTGATGACGGATATTCAAAAGGTATCGCGTCTGTAGGGCTTGAAGCTGGAGAGTATGCCGTAAACATTTCTCTACAGGGTTCCGCTTCGGAAGAGGACGTGTTCAACGGGATAAACGGCCTCTTAAAAAACGGCTTCAGGCTGTTTTCCTATGACCTTAAGGAGATCTCGGAGCATTTTGACGAGGATGCAAAGGACAACATCGTTGACCTCTCGATAGCGACCTATGTGATAAATCCTTCAAAATCCGAATATACACCTGCGGACATCGCGCATGAATTTGTGGGTACCATGCTTCCCGAGATAAAAGAAAAGCTCGGAAAACTGAGCCTTCCCGAGGCTTTTCTCCAGATGGATTTTACCGGAGAGAACAAAAAGAAAGCTTCGGAACTCATGAAAAGCTATGCCCACGCGGCTTTGCTCGCAGGGCCCGTAGTCATAAAAAGGCTGAACGACATCGATTCCTTTAAGCTTTTTAAAGAAGTCGAAATGCCGCTCATGTTCGCGCTCCGCGATATGGAGACCGCAGGAATCTCGGTGGACAGGAATGCGCTGAACTCCTACGGTTCGATGCTCTCGGGCGAGATAAAGAAGCTTGAAGCCGAAGTGTACAAGCTTGCGGGAGAAGAGTTCAATATCAATTCTCCAAAGCAGCTCGGTGAGATACTTTTTGAAAAAATGAAGCTCCCCGGCGGAAAAAAGACAAAGACAGGATACTCCACCGCTGCGGATGTGCTTGAAAAACTGCGTGAGGACGACCCGATAATCGACCTCATCCTTAAATACAGGACATATACAAAGCTTAAGAGCACCTATGCTGACGGCCTGGGAGGCTTTATCGCAAAGGACGGAAGGATACATACCAAGTTCAATCAGACTGTCACTGCGACGGGAAGACTTTCAAGCACTGATCCTAACCTCCAGAATATCCCTGTGCGCAGGGAACTCGGAAGAGAGATCAGAAAGATGTTTGTCCCGGCAAAAGGGTATGTCTTTGTGGACGCGGACTATTCCCAGATAGAGCTGAGGCTCCTTGCGCACATGTCAGGCGATCAGAGCCTTATCGACGCTTACAATGAAGGTCAGGATATCCACAGGATCACAGCCGCCAAGGTGTTCAATGTTCCTTTTGAAGAGGTCACGCCTCTCATGAGGAGCAACGCAAAGGCTGTTAATTTCGGAATTATCTACGGTATGAGCTCCTTCGGACTCGGAAGTGAGATAAACGTATCGAGGAAAGAAGCGGAAGAGTACATAAAGCAGTATTTTGAGACTTATCCTCAGATAAAGAGATATCTGGATTCTCTTGTGGAAAGCGCGAGAAAGAACGGATATTCCACGACGCTTTTCAACAGGAGACGCCCCATAAACGAGATAAACGACAGGAATTTCATGGTGCGCGCAGGCGCGGAACGTATTGCGATGAACTCGCCCATACAGGGAACGGCCGCGGACATTATGAAGATAGCGCTCGTAAACGCTGCAAGAGCGCTGAAAAAAGAAGGATTAAAGAGCAGGATACTTTTGCAGGTCCATGACGAGCTGCTTGTGGAGGCGCCTGCGGAAGAGGCCGAGAAAGCGGCTGAGATAATAAAGCATGAAATGATGAACGCCTCGAAGCTTAAAGTGGAGCTTGCGGTGTCGGTAGGAACCGGAGAGAACTGGGACGATGCCCACTGAATCTGAACAAAAAAACAAAATAGTGATCGGAGTCACCGGGGGCGCGGGATCGGGAAAATCCACGGTCGTAAAATTTGTGCTGAAGAGCTTTGACTGCGAGTTCATAAACACGGACCTTGTGGCTCATGACCTCATGGAGCCGGGAAAAGCCAACTACAAGGCGCTCATAAAGGAATACGGTGAAGAGATCCTGGACCCTTGTGACATGCCGCGGATTTCAAGGCCACTGCTCCTTAAAAAAGTCTCGGAGAGCGGAGATTTTGCAAAGTTAAACTCCATCACTCATCCGAATGTGATAAAGCGGTCAAAACAGATCATACGAAACACGAAAAAGTCGGTCGTGCTCGTAGAAGCGGCTCTCCTTCTTGAAGCCGGGATGGACTCGATATGTGATGACGTGTGGTTTGTGACGGCTCCTCTTGAACACAGGATAAGAAGGATGAAAGAGACAAGGGGGTATACTGACGAGCGTGTCCGTGATATGCTTAAAAACCAGCTTTCCGACGAAGAATTCAAAAAACGCACAAGTTACACCATAAACAATCCGGACGGCTCGGACGAAGGCATGAAAGCCGCTGTGGAACGCGTTAAAGAGTTGCTTGACTCGAAAACGAAAAACAAGTAAAATCATTTATTTAGGAAAACATATAAAGGAGTCCGTAAGATGGGACGAACGGAACAACTTGTATTTGGACTTGATATAGGAACCAGATCTGTGGTGGGGACCGTCGGCTACAAGAAGAACGCCGGCGATTTTACCGTTGTCGCACAGGTCGTGCGCGAGCATGAGACCAGAGCGATGCTCGACGGACAGATCCACGACATAGGAAAGGTCGCGGAGACGATAAAAGACGTCAAGCGTTCGCTTGAAAAAAAGCTTGACGGCAATAAGCTTTCCGAAGTCTGCATCGCCGCTGCCGGACGAGTCTTAAAGACCATAACCGTCCATGTGGACGAAGTCTTTTCCGAGAGCGTCACGGTCGACGAAGAAGCGGTACGCGCACTTGAACTGAAGGGCGTCGAAAAAGCCTATACCGAGATAAAAAAGAATCTTGTGAACGACGAAGAGAACTACTACTGCGTCGCATATACCGTCGTGCGCTATTACTTAAATGATTTCCAGATGGGAAATCTTACGGACCACAAAGCTGACAGGATAGGCGCGGACATCCTTGCGACTTTCCTTCCGGATGAAGTCATCGAAGGACTTTACACGACCGTCGACAAAGCGGGACTAAAAGTGGCAAATCTCACTCTCGAGCCCATCGCCGCGATGCTGGTCGCTGTTCCAGAGCGATTCAGGCTGTTAAACATCGCCCTTGTCGATGTGGGAGCGGGCACAAGCGATATATGCATCACAAAAGACGGAAGCATCACGGCTTACGGCATGATCCCGATGGCCGGAGACTGCCTCACAGAAGTTATCGCAAACAACCACCTCGTCGACTTCAACACGGCGGACGAGATAAAGAAGGATGCGGGTTCCAAAAAACGCACCATAAAATACAAAGACATAATGGGACTCGAACAGTCCGTGACTCCGCTTTCCGTGAGGAACGAACTGGACGGAAAGATAAGTGAGATGGCGCATCTCGTTTCCGAAGAGATCAAAAATCTGAACGGCGGAAAGAGCGTGAGCGCTGTCTTTGTCGTGGGCGGAGGCGGAAGGATCCCGGGTTATACCGACAAACTCGCAAAGGAACTTGGGATCCAGAAAGAAAGAGTTGCGTTAAGAGGCGAGGAAGTGCTCTCGTTCGTAAATTTCCCCGATGCCTCGTACAAGCGCACGCCCGAGCTTGTCACACCCATCGGTATCTGCCTTAACTACTACGAAAAACGGAACAATTTTATTTTTGTAAATCTCAACAACGATTCCGTAAAACTGTATGACAACAACCGCCTTACGGTAGCGGACGCCGCCGTTGCAGCGGGTTTCCCGAACGACAGGCTTTTCCCGAGAAGAGGAAAGGCACTCGAATTCACACTGAATGGAAGCGCAAGACTTGTGAGAGGCGAGCTTGGAGAAGCAGCAACCATCACGATAAACGGTCATGAAGCTTCCGCATCGTCGATAATCTCTCCGAACGACGACATTGTTATCCGTGAGTCCACTGTCGGCCCTGACGCATCTTATGAAGTCATGCGGCTTCCGGAATACAAGAAGGGCGAGATAGTGTTCCTCGTAAACGGAAAGAACGTGATCTGCCCGAGATATATCCAGGCAAACGGGCATCTTGTTTCCGGGTTTTACGATATAAAACAGGACGACCGCCTTGAACTCCTTAACTACTATACGGTCGCGCAGCTCCTTGAGTTCATGGACATTCCTTATGAGGACAATGTCTATGTGAACAACGAAAAGGCAGACAAGGAAACAAAGGTATATGAAAATTTCAAGGTCACTTTCAGGCTGGAGGAAGAAGGGCCGAATCTGAACGAGTTTATTGAAAAGACAAAGGCTGAAGCAGAAGAGACCATTGAAGATGACGAAGAGACCGGGGAAAACGGCAGCGAAGAGCCTGAAGCTACCGGGAAGACTCTTGTAAACACCGAGATCGTTGTAAATGTCAACGGGCGGAACTATGTGCTTCGCGGCAAAGACAGATACCACTTTGTGGATATCATCGATGTGATCGGATTTGACATAAACAGGCCCGAGGGCACTGACGTCTTAAAAACTATCAACAAAAGGAGCGCCGATTTCGCCGATCCCATAAAGGCGGGCGACGTCATTGAACTTAAATGGATCTGACAATATGCAGCTTATCCAGCGGAAGCAGTGGCAACTGTGTGCTTGTTTCCTCCGGACTCACAAATATCCTTATCGATGTCGGGATAAGCGGGAAAAAGGTGATAGAGGGCATGAACGCCCTTGATTCCGACCCCGAAAAGATCGACGCGATACTTGTTACGCATGAGCATATCGACCATATAAGAGGTCTTGGAGTCATGCTCAGAAAATACGGGATGCAGGTGTATGCCACAAGAGGCACCATCACCGAATTCCTTCACGGAAGGAACCGGATAGGAGAAGTGGATCCGGGCCTTATAAATGCGATAGTTCCCGGCAAATGCTTCATGGTGGGAGACATCATCGTGGATTCCTTCAGAGTGAGCCATGACGCCGCGGACCCCGTAGCCTATACCTTCAGCTGCGGCGGAAAAAAGGTCGCGATGGCGACGGACCTCGGATTTTACGACGATGATATCGTTAAAAACCTTAAAGGCGCAGAAGCCTTATATCTTGAAGCAAATCATGATGTGAACATGCTTGAAGCCGGACCGTATCCCTTTTCGCTCAAACAGCGCATAAAGAGCGATCTGGGGCATCTTTCGAACGAGACCTGCGGAAAGCTTGTGACGAGACTCTGCAATGACAATACCGTAAGGATAAATGACGTGATACTTGCGCATTTAAGCGAAGAGAACAATTTCCCGGAGCTTGCCTATGAGACGGTGAAGTCAATACTCTACATGGAAGTGCCCGAGGACAGGAGACCTGCACTTCATGTGGCTCCGAGATTTGAGCCTTCATTTGTCGCAAAAGTCACGATCTGAAATAAAAACAAAAATTTTTAAAACCGTTTCCGGAATTTTACGAGAATATAATTAGCAAACAGGAGAATACTATGAAAAGAGCCGTGATCACCGTTGTAGGAAAGGATACAGTAGGAATAATCGCAAAGGTCTGCACCTATCTTGCAAACGAAAACGTAAACATCCTTGACATTTCCCAGACCATCCTCAAGGAATTTTTCAACATGATCATGATCGTTGACATGTCAAATGCAGGAAACGATTTTGTAAAGATCGCTAACGGTCTTGAAGAACTTGGGAACAGCATGGGGCTCGTCATCCGTATCCAGCGTGAGGACATCTTTGACATGATGCACAGGATATAGACTGCGTGAGAAACTGACGAGGAGAAAAGATTATGATCAACCGTGCCGAAGTGTTAGAGACCAACAAGATGATACAGGAATCCAAGCTCGATGTGAGGACCATCACACTTGGTATCAGCCTGCTCGACTGCATAGATTCAGACCTTAAAAAATGCTGTGACCGAATTTACGACAAGATCACAAAGACTGCGGAAAAGCTTGTTCCCACAGGCGAACTCATTGAAAAGGAATATCAGATACCGATAGTCAACAAGCGCATTTCCATAACACCCGCCGCTCTTGTGGGAGGCGCGTGCTGCAAGTCCAAAGAGGATTTTGTCGAGATAGCAAAGACGCTTGACAGAGCTGCGGCCACCGTAGGCGTGAATTTCCTGGGTGGTTTTTCCGCGCTCGTTTCAAAGGGGATGACAAAAGCCGACAAAGACCTTATCACATCCATACCGCTCGCGCTCTCTCAGACGAATGCGCTGTGCAGTTCGGTTAATGTGGGCTCCACAAAGACAGGTATTGACATGGATGCTGTAGAGCTTCTCGGACATATAATCCTTGAGACCGCAGAAGCCACCAAGGATCAGGGTAGCCTCGGATGCGCGAAGCTCGTCGTACTGTGCAACGCTCCCGATGACAATCCGTTCATGGCCGGCGCTTTCCACGGCGTTACCGAGAGCGATGCAATAATAAACGTCGGAGTAAGCGGCCCCGGCGTTGTAAAACGCGCGCTTGAAGAAGTGCGTGGCGAAAACTTTGAGGTGCTCTGCGAGACCATCAAAAAGACAGCGTTCAAGATAACACGTGTGGGACAGCTTGTCGCAAAGGAAGCATCGGAGCTTATGGGAATACCTTTCGGCATCGTGGATCTTTCGCTTGCCCCCACTCCCGCGATAGGAGATTCCGTTGCGGAGATACTTAAAGAGATCGGAGTAGATGAGCCCGGCGCTCCCGGAACCACTGCAGCGCTTGCACTCCTCAACGACCAGGTCAAAAAAGGCGGCCTTATGGCATCTTCCTATGTGGGAGGCCTTTCGGGAGCATTCATACCCGTATCGGAGGATCAGGGCATGATAGACGCGGTGAACCGCGGGGCTCTTACGATAGAAAAGCTTGAAGCCATGACCTGTGTTTGTTCCGTGGGACTTGACATGATCGCAGTTCCCGGAGACACAGAACCGTCAAAAATATCAGGTATAATAGCCGACGAAATGGCAATAGGAATGATAAACCAGAAGACCACCGCGGTCCGTCTGATCCCCGTTATCGGAAAGACAGTCGGTGACACCGTTGAATTCGGCGGCCTTCTCGGCACTGCGCCCGTTATGAGCGTGAACAGTTTCGGATGCAGCTCCTTTGTTTCACGCGGAGGACGTATCCCGGCGCCTGTGCATTCATTCAAGAACTAAAGCTTTATTCTGTAACCCAAAGAGGTGTGATATGTATCTTACCGAACAATATGACTACAAAAAAGTGCTCTTTTTCTTTGAAGAACTCTCAAAGATCCCGAGAGGCTCGGGGAACACCAGGGCCGTGTCGGACTATGTCGCGGGCTTTGCAAGAGAGCACGGGCTGAAAGTCGTACAGGATGATTCAAACAATGTGATCGTTTATCTTCCCGCGACAGCAGGCTTTGAAGGAAAACAAAAGATCATGCTCCAGGGACATCTGGACATGGTGTGCGAAAAAGAGACCGACTGCGCGCATGATTTCTTAAGTGACCCGCTCGAACTTTACATCGACAACGGAAAGCTTGCCGCAAAGGGGACCACTCTCGGCGGAGACGACGGTATCGCAATAGCATACATGATGGCTCTGATCGATGACAAAGAGGCTGCTCATCCTGAGATGGAGCTTCTGATGACCACTGATGAAGAGACAGGGATGTACGGAGCACATGACCTTGACAAGTCGCTGCTTTCCGCAAAATACCTCATAAACATCGATTCGGAAGAAGAAGGCTACTGCTTTGCCGGCTGCGCAGGGGGGCTGAGACAGGATATCACACTTCCCGTTAAAAAGAATGAGATCTCCGGAAACGGATATACCATAAAACTGAACGGTCTCCTCGGAGGACACTCCGGAGTCGAGATACACAAGAACAGGCTTAATGCAAACAAAACAATGGCAAGGATCCTTTTTGACTTGAGAGACAAAGCTGATTATTATCTGCTTGACATTCAGGGCGGAAAGTTGGATAATGCCATAACGCGTGACTGCACTGCAAAGATCGTTTCCGATCTGGAAGAAGACGAGATGAAGGCTTTGGTGGCTGAGATCGTGAAGATCCTCCTGGCGGAGAGCGGTTCCTATGAACCTCAGATGTCTCTGTCGTGTGAAAAGTACAGTACAGGCACGTTCAGCTGTCTTGACCCCGTAAGCTTTGAAAAGCTTCTCTATATCCTTGTACAGGCGCCTTACGGCGTGCAGCGCATGAGCGCGGATATAGCGGGACTTGTTGAGAGCAGTCTCAACATGGGAGTCGTAAGACTGAACGAAGATACGGCGACGATCAGGTTTTCACTCAGAAGCTCGGTAACAAGCTACAAGAGACACATGAGCGACAAGCTCACCTATCTTGCCGAGATGATGGGCGCAAGATCGACGACCGAGGGTGAATATCCTGCATGGGAATACAGGAAGGATTCGTTCTTAAGAGACAGTTATGTAAAGCTGTTTGAAAGCGAATACGGTAAAAAGCCCAATGTATGCGTGATGCATGCAGGGCTTGAATGCGGGCTCCTTAGTGATGCTCTGCCGGACCTTGACATCATTTCCATAGGCCCCGACATGAGCGATGTCCATACGCCCGCAGAAAGGCTCGATATAAACTCTGCGGTAAGAGTATATCGATTCCTTGAAAAATTGATATGCATGCTTTGATATGAGGGATTTCATGAAAGAGGAACAGGAAATGAACAATCTGTCGGACAATCTCACCAAAGAGATCGACGAATTGTTCGACGAGGAAGCTTCAAAAACTATGGATGAAGCCGTGGACGCTGTGATCCAGGCATCCGAGACAGACGACGACATGATCTTTGAGGTGGCGGACGAACTGGCGGATGATGACGACTATATCGACCCGGCCGATCTTTTTGACTCCGTTACCGAAAAGGATATCGAAAAGCATAAGGATAATTCCGAAAAGCCCGCGGAAGTGCCCGCAGACGACGATGAGGCCTGGAGCGTGGACGATGTCCCTAAAAAGAAGAACAAGAGCCAGAATAAGAACAAAAAGGTTCCCGTAGCAGAGAAAAAAGAAGAATCCGCCAAAAGAAACGCTCCGGAAACAAAGCCCGCGGAAAAAAAGGCACCGGAAAAGCCCGAAGAGGCGAAGGAAACAGCGGAAACAGCGGAAACAGCTGAAAAAGACAGCGACGACGATTTTGTCCCGGTACTCGATCTTTCCGATGTGGATATGGAATATAAAGAGCCGGAGACCGATAACAAGGCGTCCGAAGCTGAACAGGAAGCCGATGACAAGACCGCCGACGATATGTTTGACGACATAAACCTCGCTCTTTCCGAGCAGGTGGAAAAGCAGCTGGGACCCAGCTTTGCCGAGCTTCTTGAAGAAGAAGAGAATGCTTCTGCGCGCCTTAAGGAAAAGAATGACAGCAAAGACGGAGACGAAGAAGACGATGAGGACAAAAAGGGCATCTGGGCGCTTATACCGCTGTGGCTCAAGATCCTTCTCGGGATCCTTCTGTTCCTTGTGCTTTTCGGATTGTTCCTGCTTTTCACAAAGCCGGGACATGTGATCGTATCAAAGATCGCGGCAAAGTTTGTTACAAGTCAGGTAGGAAACATAGAAGATCCTGATAAGGTGCAGCACATAGGAGAGGAAAACCTTTCGGGAGATGTCTCGGTACTTAACACACCGACTCCGGATCCCGACAGCACAAAGGCACCCGATGAAGGGCCCACACCCACGCCCCTTCCGACTCCCGTAACGGTCGACAATCCTTTTGAAGAGGATACGAGCGTGATGAACATCCTCCTGATCGGAGAAGAGAATTACTATCACGAATTCCGGGGAAGATCGGATGCCATGATGGTCGCTTCCCTTGACAAGGACGGAGGAGACTTAAAGCTTGTAAGCTTTATGAGAGACATGTATGTCGAGATCCCGGGATACAGCGACAACAAGCTCAACGCAGCCTATGCGATCGGCGGAGCGCCGCTCCTTATGCAGACTCTCGAGAAGAATTTCGGCGTAAAATGTGACGGGTACGTCCTCATACAGTACGACGGATTCGAAACGATAATCGATTCTCTTGGCGGACTTGACATTTCCCTCACACAGGAAGAAGCGGAATATCTGAACAGCACGGACTATATCTCAAAGCCCGAGCAGAGGAACGTGGTTCCCGGAAAGCAGCATATGACGGGCGCTCAGGTTCTCGGATATTGCAGGATCCGTAAAGTCGATACGGCAAACGGCCTGAAATATGACTACGGCCGCACCTACAGACAGAGACTGGTCCTTACCGAGCTTTTCAACAAATACAAATCAAAGGGCATTACTGATCTGTACAGCATCATGACAAAGTGCTTAAAATACGTCACTATCTCCGAAGGCCTTGACAAGACCATCGAGGAGTGCCTGCAGGCGGTAGTCGACAAGAGCATGTACAATCTTGTCACATACAGAGTGCCTTTTGAAGAAAAGGTTGACGGAAAGACCGTAAAACACTATACCAGCACAACGATAAACGGACAGCAGGTACTCTGCGTATATCCCGATACAGCGCAGATGCTTCATGATATTTTATACGGAGTCGATGATGAGTGATATCCTTTTTAACGATGACTGGAAGTTTTTAAAGACCGACATTAAAGCCACCTACGAAGAAGTAGGTGGCTTTTTGCCTTTATTTAAGAGCGTGGCGCTGCCGCACGACTGGCTCATAGAAAACAGCAAAGACCTCTATGAGACCTCGGCCGGATGGTACATAAAAGAGTTTGAGATAAAAGAAAAAGCTGCGCATTCATTTTTGTATTTTTACGGAGTCTACATGGACTCCGAAGTGTTTGTGAATGATGTGTGCGTGGGAGAATGGAAATACGGCTATTCTTCTTTCTGCTTTGAGATAACGGAGGCGCTTAAAAAAGGCACTAACACCGTGATAGTTCATGTGCGTCATGAAAATCCCAATTCCAGATGGTATTCGGGAGCGGGTATTTTCAGGGATGTGCACTATATCGAAAAGGGAAGAAACTATCTTACACTGAACGGTACCTATGTGCATAACGAGCCCGTTCAAAACGGAGATTTCATGCTTCATTTTGAGACGGAAGTGGTAAGAGATCAGGAAGAGCCGGACAAAGAATTGAAGCTCACATATTCCCTGACGGATCCCTTTGGAAAGAGCACTAAGCTCGGAAGCACCTGTGGGCCGATGGTGGGAGCATTCGAATTCTATCGGGACAGGTATGAGCGCATTTTAAAAGAGATCCCTTACGAAAAAAACGACCACTACAAAGAACCTTGTTTTGACCTTGAGATCCCGGCTGATGAAGTCGTGTATTCCGGTTCTTTTAACGTGGAAAAGCCCATCTTGTGGGATATTTGCGATCCAAAGCTTTACAGACTTAAGGTCACGCTTTCCGAGAAAGACAGAAAGACAGGCATAGTCACTGTCCTTGATACGGATGAATTTGACATAGGCTTTAAAACTGTCGTTTTTGACAACGAAAAAGGCTTTTTCCTTAACGGACGTAACATAAAGCTGAACGGTGTGTGCGAGCACCACGATCTCGGAGCGCTCGGCAGCGCTTTTTCCGCAGAGGCTTTTGAGAGACAGCTTAAAAAGCTTAAGAAAATGGGCGTGAACGCGCTTCGTACAAGCCACAACATGCCCGATCCTCACGTCATGGAGCTTTGCGACCGCATGGGCATCCTAGTGGACAACGAAGCCTTTGATATGTGGGAGATGCCGATGACGAAATATGACTACGCCAGATTTTTCTGCGATTGGTCATACAAGGATGTCGCGTCCTGGATAAGACGGGACAGAAACCATGTATCAAACATCATGTGGTCCATCGGAAACGAGATCCCGGACACCGTTAACGGTGAAAACGGCGTCACGATCACAAAGCATCTCTATTCAAATGTGCTGCTTCATGATCCGATGATCAACTCACACGCGACCATAGGGTCAAACTTCATGGAATGGGAAAAGGCGCAGAACTGCTCATCAGTGCTGAAAATCGCAGGATACAACTATGGCGAGAGGCTCTATCAAAAGCAGCACGAGGAGCATCCCGAGTGGGTGATCTACGGAAGCGAGACCGCGTCACTTGTGACGAGCCGCGGCATCTACCATTTCCCGCTTTCCGAGGATATCATGTCCGACGAGGACGGACAGTGCTCCGCACTCGGAAATTCGTTTTCCAGCTGGGGCGCAAAGTCAATCGAATCATGCATATACATTGACCGCGACACCGAGTTTTCGCTCGGACAGTTTTTGTGGTCGGGTTTTGATTACATAGGAGAGCCCACACCGTACAATTCAAAGAATTCCTTTTTCGGACAGATAGACACCGCAGGCTTCCCCAAGGATTCATATTACTGCTTCAAAGCGGAATGGAACAGGAGCGCTTCGCCGTTTGTGCATCTTTTCCCGTATTGGGATTTTAATGAAGGGCAGATCATTGATGTGAGAGCGGCTTCAAACTGCGCCGCTGTCGAGCTTTTTGTGAACGGAAGGTCGCTCGGCAAAAAAGAGATCGATCATGAACACGGGACGGAACTCATCCCCACCTGGCAGGTGCCTTACGAAAAAGGAAATATCACTGCCGTTGCATATGACGCTGAAGGAAACGAATGCGCAAGAGACAGGAGAAGCTCCTTTAAGGACACCGTTCGCCCTGTGCTGAGCGTTGAAGACAATGCCGTATATTCGAGCAAAAAACCTTCCGGAGAAGGAATGGCCGAGATCTCCATAACTCCTGACGGACGTGAGCTGTATTTTGTATGTGTTTCTGCGGCCGACGAAGACGGGATGATAGTGGAGAATGCGGTGGATACGGTAAAGCTCACCGTTTCCGGAGGAGAACTCGCAGGGCTTGATAACGGTGATTCCACTGATTACGATCAGTACAAGGGAGACACAAGGAAGCTCTTCAGCGGAAAACTGCTTGCGATAGTACGCGCCGAGAGCAAAGAAAACATTGTCGTAAAAGCGGAACTAATTTCCTCAACCGAAACGAACGTGAACGTGAGAAAAGTGGAACTTTCTCCGGAAAGACCGCTTGCGCTCTGCCCGGAAGATAAAGAGGCAGTGGTCGAAGCGCGTATTTACCCTGCAAACGCATCGGATAAAGGCATCATCTGGAAAGTCGTAAATGTAAAAGGTATCGACCTTGACAGCATCGGTATAACGGATATCACGACGAATGAAGAACGTGAGAAAGGTGTCGCAAGAGTAAAACTCACAGGTCTCGGTGACGGAAAAGGCTATCTTCGTGCGCTTTCAAAGTCGGGCACGGAAAATGTGAGGATCATTTCACAGACCGAGGTTTCTGCGGAAGGCTTTGGCGAGATGCGTAAAAATCCCTACAAATTCCTTTCCTGCGGCCTTTACGATTCCGAATTCGGACGCATCGGACCCGGAAACGACAAAGGCATCAGCACATTTGAGAACAACAGGAGCGGTGCGGTCTATCGCGACATCGATTTCGGATCCTTCGGCTCGGATGAAGTGACCTTCTGGATGTTCACGTTCAGCGGGAACGTATATGAACTGGAGCTTTACGAGGGCGACGCTACTGAAGAAGGGCAGGGCAGGCTGATTGAAGTGTTAAAGTATCAGCAGCCCTCCACCTGGAACGTGTACAAGCCTCAGACCTTTAAGCTTCCCGAAAGGCTCAAAGGCGTAAAGACGCTGACTCTTGTCGCACATTGCAGGATGCATGTAAAGGGCTTTGAATTCACAAAACAGGAAAAAGCATATTCGTGGCTCAATGCCTCGGACAACGATCACATCGCAGGCGATTCCTTTGAGCTTTCGGGCGCTTCCGTAAAGAATATCGGAAACAATGTGTTTATCACATATGACGATATGGACTTTGGAAATGAGATGAAAGGAGTACTGCATTTACACGGTTCTACAACATTAGAATCAACTACTGTGAGACTTATGTTCACTTCTTTGAACGGCGAGGAACACGTGCAGAGCTTTGAGGTCCGGGGAGGCGCGTCAGAGCACGAGATAAAGATAGAAAAACTCGTCGGAAAAGGAAAAGTTCAGTTTATTTTCCTGCCCGGCACGAAGTTCGACCTTGACGGTTTCAGATTTGAATGACGGATCTGAATGACGGATCCGTAAGGAAACATACCGCATCGGATTCGTTAACAAAGTGTTAAAAAATTAAGGCTTGTTTTTTGCGCCCCAAGAGAGTATACTTTTACAGGCTATGTCCGGTACAGTAAAAACTGTACCGGGCTCATGCGGAGTCCTGATCCGAGACCTCTCATATCCACTTGTCCTGCGGACAAGTGGATATGAGATGTTTCGGCGGCTCCGTGAATGAATCCCATTTTTCAAAAGAAAAGGAGAAAATATGAGTTACAAGACATTTTCAATGGAACTTGCCGGAAGAACTTTGTCGGTAGACATTGGGCGTGTGGCCGCTCAGGCAAACGGCGCGGCATTCATGCATTACGGTGACACCACCGTTCTTTCCACCGCAACGGCATCCGAGAAGCCCAGAGACGGTATCGATTTCTTCCCTTTGAGCGTAGAGTACGAAGAGAAGCTCTATGCTGTGGGAAAGATCCCCGGAAGCTTCACAAAGCGTGAAGGCAAGCCCACCGAGAACGCCATCCTTACAAGCCGTGTCATCGACCGTCCGATGCGTCCTCTTTTCCCCAAGGACTATCGTAACGATGTTACCATCAACAACCTCGTTATGTCCGTAGATCCCGAGTGCAGCCCCGAGCTCACCGCCATGATCGGTTCCGCTATCGCGGTTGCGATCTCGGATATCCCGTTTGACGGCCCGTGCGCTACCACTCAGGTAGGTCTTATCAACGGCGAATTTGTGATCAACCCCAATTCCGCACAGACTTTGGTTTCCGATCTTAAGCTCACCGTAGCTTCCACACGTGACAAGGTCATCATGATCGAGGCCGGCGCAAACGAAGTTCCCGAAGCAAAGATGATCGAGGCCATCTATGCCGCAGACGCTGTAAACAAGCAGGTCATCGAGTTCATCGACAAGATCGTTGCAGAGTGCGGCAAGCAGAAACATGAGTACACCAGCTGCGCTATCCCCGAAGAGCTCGCCGCTGCCATCAAGGAGCAGATCCCTCCCGCAGAGATGGAAGTCGTTATGTTCGCTCCCGAGAAGCAGGTAAGAGAAGAGCGCATCAGAAACTTAAAGGACAAGCTCGCAGAGACTTTTGCCGACAAGGAAGACTGGCTTCCTCTTATCGATGAAGCTGTTTACCAGTATGAGAAAAAGACAGTGCGCAAGATGATCCTCAAGGACAACAAGCGTCCCGACGGACGTGCCCTTACCCAGATCAGACCTCTTGCGGCTGAAGTTGATATCATCCCCAGAGTGCATGGTTCTTCCATGTTCACCAGAGGACAGACACAGATCTGTGACGTTGTTACGCTTGCTCCTCTCGCAGAGGCTCAGAGACTTGACGGCCTTGATGAGAACGAGACTTCAAAACGTTACATGCATCAGTACAATTTCCCCGCATATTCCGTAGGCGAGACCAAGGTATCCCGCGGTCCCGGACGTCGTGAGATAGGTCACGGTGCTCTTGCAGAGCGTGCCCTTCTTCCCGTTCTTCCTTCGGAGGAGGAGTTCCCTTACGCTATCAGAGCCGTATCCGAGACCTTTGAGTCCAACGGTTCCACATCAATGGCTTCCACCTGCGCAAGCTGCATGAGCCTTATGGCTGCCGGCGTTCCCATCAAGAAGATGGTTGCGGGCATTTCCTGCGGCCTTGTAACAGGAGAGACCGATGACGATTATGTGCTTCTTACCGATATCCAGGGCCTTGAAGATTTCTTCGGCGACATGGACTTTAAGGTAACAGGTACCGATGCAGGTATCACAGCCATCCAGATGGATATCAAGATCCACGGACTTACACGCCAGATCGTTGAGGGCGCCATCGCACGCTGCCGCGAAGCAAGGCTTTTCATCATGGAAAACTGCATGAAGCCCGCTATCGCAGAGCCTCGTAAGGAAGTAAGCCCTTATGCTCCCAAGATCATCCAGATCCAGATCGATCCTTCAAAGATCGGTGAGGTTGTCGGACAGCGCGGAAAGACGATCAACACTATCATCGAGCAGACCGGCGTCAAGATCGACATCACCGACGACGGCGCTGTATCCGTATGCGGTACCGATCTCAATATGATGAACGAGGCAGTACGTCTCATTAACATCATCGTTACCGATTTCGAAGAGGGCCAGGTGCTTGAAGGAAAGGTCGTTTCCATCAAGGAATTCGGCGCATTCCTCGAGTTCGCTCCCGGAAAGGAAGCAATGGTCCACATCTCAAAGATCGCAAAAGAGCGCATCGACAGAGTTGAGGACGTGCTCACACTCGGTGACAGAGTAAAGGCCGTATGTCTTGGTAAAGACAAGATGGGCCGCGTAAGCTTCTCAATCAAGGACGTAAAACAATAATGCATTTACCGGACGGTTCCCCAAAGGTCTTAAAAAGAGACCTCGGGCGGACCGTCCTGTTTTATTATATTTGCTTATCTTTTCTTACGGATTTTTATTGTTGTTTTTTACACAGGAAATGGTACAATGATTCTCGTAAATGCAATAAATCAGATCTGAAAAGGAAAGACAATGGCAGGTAAGAATACATCCGCAAACAAAAACACATCCAGCTCCGCAGGCAAAAAGACCGGCGGCGCAAAGTCAGGCGGAAAAAATAAAAACAGCAGTAGCAGAAGCACCGGCAGATCTTCGGGAAAAAGTACGGGATCGAAAGGGGCTTCCGCAAAGAAAAGATCATCTTCGGGAATTAAGCAGGTAAGGACATACACAGAAGAGGAAAAGCAGGAGCTGCTTCGCGAAAGAGGCTTGAGGAATGAGATAAAGGACGAGACGGTGCTCATCATCACGGGCGTCATCTCGATACTTCTCGTGCTCAGCAATTTCAAGATGAGCGGCAAGGTGGGAGAGGCCGTGAGCGGGGTGCTCTTTGGGCTTTTCGGTTTTCTTGCTTATCTTGTGCCGGTCTTCCTGATAGTCGTAGTGGCATTTTATCTTGCGAACAAGAAGTCCGTCACCAGACTCTATCTTTCAAAGCTCATCTCATCCGTGATAATATTTATGCTTATCGCGGCCATGATCCAGCTTGCGGTGGGGACAACGACACCCACCACAAAACTCACGGAATATTTTATGTTTGCCAAGGAAAACAAGACCGGAGGCGGACTTGTGGGCGGCCTTCTCTGCCGCGTTCTCGTGCCGTTTTTCGGACTTGTGGGGACATGGGTGGTGCTTGCAGCGCTTGAGCTCATCTGCCTCATGGTGATCACGGGAAAGGCTTTTCTCCAGCTCTTGAAAGAGTATTTTGCGGACAGGCACAAAGAAAACGTGAGCCGCCGCAAGGAGATGGACGAGATCTATAAGGAATTGATCCGTGACGAGGATTCGGGAGATATCGTGCCCGAGAAGAAATCGAGATCAAGGAGCTATCTGTTTGATTTCGGGGATAAAAAGACTGAAGGCGGGGAAGAAAAGAAAGAAGAGCCGAAGATCAGGAACTTCTTCGGAGGAGTCACTCCGACAACGCCTGTGGGACTGGCTTCCGACAGAAAGGAAGAACCCGTTCAGGACGAGAGCGAGATCATCATTCCCGTTGACATAAAGAAACATACCGACACCGGCTCTTCACGTTTTACAGACACCGACAGCAGTTCTTCAGGTCATACGGATGAAGCCGTTATTTCCACACGTCATACGATGACCGGAAATACATATTCCGGCATGCAGGAGATCATCGGTGAAGACGCCGCGGGCAACGAAAAGACGGAAATGAGCTTTTCGGAGACAGCGCTGAGAGACAGGGCAAACTTTGAAGCGGCGAGCCCGAGATCCATATTTGACAATGAGCCTTACGGCGGAAAGATAGGAAAAGGAAGTAAGGCGGGAGTCGGCGCGGGAAGGTCTTCCGCAGCCGGAAAGACAGGTGATACGGCAAACACTGAAGGCGCAAAGACAGGTGAAACGGCAAACGCCGAAGGCGCAAAGACCGGAAAACCGGAAAACGCTGCGACACAGCCTGCACCCGCTCCGGAAAAAGTATACAAATTCCCGCCGCTCTCACTTCTTAAAGGCGGAGCAAAGAAAAGCGGCGGAAACTGGAAACAGGAAGCGGAAGAGACTTCCGACAAGCTTGAAAGAGCTCTTCAGAGCTTCGGCGTAAATGTCGAAGTCACAAATATAGTGCGCGGTCCTTCGGTCACGAGATTTGAACTTAAACCCGAAGAAGGCGTGAGAGTCTCAAGGATCACAAATCTCGCGGACGACATAAAACTAAAGCTTGCCGCCGCAGACATAAGGATAGAGGCGCCAATACCCGGTAAAGACGCAGTGGGCATCGAGGTACCGAACAGTGAGAAATCCGCTGTTTCGATAAAAGAGATGATCGACTGCGAAGAATTTAAAGACACAAAGGCTTCGATACCGTTCGTTGTGGGCATGAGCATCGATGGACAGAGGATGATCGGAGACATTGCAAAAATGCCTCATATGCTGATCGCGGGCGCGACAGGCTCAGGTAAATCAGTCTGCATCAATACGATCGTCATGAGCATCCTGTACAAGTCAAGACCCGACGAGATAAAGTTCATCATGATCGACCCTAAGATCGTTGAGCTTTCCGTATACAACGGCATTCCGCATCTCCTGATCCCCGTCGTCACAGACCCGAAAAAGGCCGCATCCGCGCTCAACTGGGCCTGCGTAGAGATGGACGAGAGATACAAGAAATTCGCACAGCTGTCCGTGAGAGACCTTAAGGGCTATAACGAGAGAGTAAGAGCGGAAGCCGCAAAAGGAAACATCGATCCTGAATACAAGGAAATGCCAAAGATCGTGATCATAGTGGACGAGCTTGCAGACCTCATGATGGTGGCTTCGGGAGACGTCGAGGACGCGATCTGCCGTCTTGCCCAGAAGGCGAGAGCCTGCGGCATCCATCTGATCATCGCGACTCAGCGTCCTTCTGTAAATGTCATCACAGGCATCATCAAAGCGAACATTCCTTCACGTATCGCTTTTGCGGTGACTTCAGGTGTTGACTCAAAGACCATACTCGATACCGTTGGCGCTGAAAAACTGCTCGGCAAAGGCGATATGCTCTATTTCCCGTCCGGCCTTCCAAAGCCTGTCAGGATCCAGGGCGCCTATGTTTCTGACGATGAGATAAACAGCGTTGTCGATTTCCTGAGAAGCGAAAACGAAGACGCGGAGTACAACAACGATATAAGCGACCACATCACAAAAGCCGCGGAAAATCAGGGAACTCAGGCAAAGGGAGCTCCGGCCGATGATGATGACGGAAGAGACGAGTATTTTGCGGAAGCCGGAAAGATGATCATTGAAAAGGAAAAGGCTTCGATAGGATTTATACAAAGAGCTTACAAGGTCGGCTTTAACCGCGCCGCGAGGATAATGGACCAGCTTGCCGAAGCAGGCGTCGTTTCACAGGAAGACGGAACAAAGCCCAGACAGATTCTTATGACCGTACCCGAGTTTGAGGCCATGCTCTCAAACAAGAACACCAGCGCATCGTAACGGGATCTCCCGGCGAAACATATTTACTTTATAAGGAGAACAACATGAAATCAGACATTCAGATCGCCCAGGAAGCCAGCATGCTTCCGATCACAGAGGTAGCTGCAGGACTCGGCATCAGCGCGGATGACCTTGAACTTTACGGGAAGTACAAGGCAAAGCTCTCCGAGAGCTACATGGATTCGATAAAGGACAGACCTGACGGAAAGCTCGTCCTTGTAACGGCAGTGAATCCCACCCCTGCGGGAGAGGGAAAGACCACCACGACGATCGGTATCGGCGAAGCAATGGGACGCCTTGGCAAAAAGGCAGTCATCGCTCTCCGTGAGCCTTCACTCGGACCGTGCTTCGGAATCAAAGGCGGAGCTGCGGGCGGCGGATATGCGCAGGTCGTTCCGATGGAAGATCTGAATCTTCATTTCACAGGCGATTTCCATGCAGTGACCGCTGCAAACAACCTTCTTGCGGCGATCCTCGACAATCACATTTTCCAGGGAAATGCGCTTAACATCGATCCGAAGCAGATCGTATGGAAGAGATGCCTTGATATAAACGACAGAGCACTGAGGAACATCATCGTGGGTCTCGGAAAAAAGACCGACGGCGTTGTACGTGAGGACACCTTTGTCATCACGGTCGCATCCGAGATCATGGCTATCCTCTGCCTTGCGGCTGATATGGATGACCTCAAGGCAAGGCTTTCAAGGATCATCGTAGCCTATAAGTATGACGGAACACCGGTTACCGCGGGAGACCTCAATGCGGTAGGTTCGATGGCGGCGCTTCTTAAAGACGCGATGCAGCCGAACCTCATCCAGACCATTGAGCACACACCCGCGATCGTTCACGGCGGTCCTTTTGCAAACATCGCTCACGGCTGCAATTCCATAAGAGCCACCAGAACAGCGCTCAAAATGGCCGATTACGTGATCACGGAAGCAGGCTTCGGCGCAGATCTCGGCGCAGAGAAGTTCTTTGACATAAAGTGCCGCATGGCAGGTCTTAAGCCCGATGCGGTAGTGCTTGTGGCAACAGTTCGCGCTCTCAAATATAACGGCGGTGTCGACAAGACCGAGCTTGCAAATGAAAATCTCGAAGCTCTCGCTAAGGGTATTTCAAACCTCGAAAAGCATATAGAGAACCTCCAGAAATTCAAGGTTCCCGTTATCGTTACGCTTAACCGCTTCACATCGGATACCGATGCGGAACTCAAGTTCGTCGAAAAGTTCTGCCGTGACAGAGACTGCGATTTTGCTCTTTCCGAGGCATGGGAAAAGGGCGGCGAAGGCGCAAAGGATCTTGCTACACGCATCCTTGTAACACTTGAGAACAAGATAAGCCGCTTTGAGCCTGTTTACAAGGACGACCTGTCACTTTGCGAAAAGATAGAGACCGTTTGCAAAGAGATCTACGGCGCGGCTGCGGTCACATACGATCCGATCGCTCTTAAAGCCATAAAGAAGGCGGAAGAGATGGGATTTGGCAAGGTTCCCGTATGTCTTGCAAAGAATCAGTATTCACTTTCCGACGATCCGAAGAAACTCGGACGTCCCACAGGTTTCACCGTAAATATCCGCGAGGCTTATATGAGCGCAGGCGCAGGCTTCCTTGTTGCTATCACCGGCACCATGATGACCATGCCGGGCTTACCGAAGAAACCCGCTGCGGAAGGCATCGATGTACAGAACGGAAAGATCACCGGACTTTTCTGATAAAAAAGGTGCAACGGAGGAAAATATGCTTCAGCTTGGAATTAGGGGACATGACGTTCCCAAGGCGCCTGTAGAAGACTGGATAAAAAACATTGCTGACTGGGGATTCTGCTGCACACAGCTTGCGCTCCCCAAGGCAATACAGGATTTCAACACATCACCGTCGGCAATGACGAGCGGTATGGCGCTGTATTTGAAAAGAGTGTTTGCGGAGAACAAGGTAAATGTGTCTGTGCTCGGCTGCTACCACAATCTTGCGACTCCCGACAAGGAGGCGTTAAAGAAGACACAGGAGATCTACAAAGCGCATATCCGCTTTGCTTCACTTCTTGGCTGCGGCCTTGTGGGAACAGAAACAGGAGCGGTAAATGTGGAATATAAATACTGCCCCGAAAACCACACGGACGATGCGCTGAAAACGTTTATAGACGGCCTTTTCCCCGTTGTGGAATATGCCGAGAAGATGGGAGTCTGCATAGGTATCGAACCTGTCTGGAACCATATCATGTATAATCCCGTACAGACGAGAAAAGTGCTTGACGCCGTAAATTCACCGAATCTCCGTGTTATCCTTGACTCCATAAATCTTTTTAACAAAGATAACGAATCGCACGGAAACGACATAGTCGACGAAGCGTTTGAGCTTCTTGAGCCCGATATCGACGTGATCCACATAAAGGACTACGTCGTTAAGGACGAAAAGATATTCACGGGCATTCCCGTAGGCACCGGAAACTTTGATCTTTCGCATCTTTTTAAGCACATCAAAGCTAAAAAGCCGTTCATCAACGTGCTGTTGGAGGACAGCAGACCGGACAATGTTTTTCAGTCACGTGAATATATTAAAAATTGTTATGAGAATGCTTGACTTCTTGTGGTGGATTTTATAGAATTATACAAGATATTGTATTTGTTGTTGATAAATTCTTATAAAAGGAGATCACACAAGAGATGAAATGTCCTTTATGCAACAAAGAAAATACAAGGGTCATCGACTCAAGACCCGCAGAAGACGGGCTCAGCATCAGGCGCCGCAGAGAATGTGATGCGTGCGGAAGGCGTTTTACCACCTATGAAAAGGTGGAGACCATCCCGCTTCTTGTTGTAAAAAAGGATAACAGCAGAGTGGCATACGACCGCGAAAAGATCATGAAGGGCGTGCTCGCATCCTGTCACAAGAGACCTGTTCCCATCGAAACGATAAACGCTCTTGTGGACGATGTCGAGAATACCATCTACAACCTCGGTGAAAAAGAGATCCCAAGCTCCACGATCGGCGAGATGGTGATGAATAAACTTAAAGATGTCGACATGGTCGCATATGTACGCTTTGCTTCTGTCTACAGAGAGTTCAAGGATGTCAACACATTCATGGACGAATTGAAGAGAATACTTGAAAAACAATGACCACAGTCCCCCTTGACAACAGTCTCGGGGGCTGTTATTCTTTTTTCACATATATGCTGTTGTTCTGCCGGGAGAAACAGAAACAGGAGCAAAATGTACTGCAAAACCATCACTTGTGCCCGTTCGGGCAGCGAGACCATTCTTTTGTCGGTTGAAGCCGACATCCGTAACGGCCTGCCGGGTTTTACCGTCTGCGGGGCCGTATCCCAGGAAATGAAGGAATCGAAAGAACGAGTAAGGATCGCGCTTGAAAACGCGGGTTTTTTGATGCCTCCGAAAAGGATCACGGTGAATCTTTCACCCGAGACAAAAAAGAACGACCGTTCCTCACCCGATCTTGCGATCGCGCTTTCCGTGCTTTCCGCATATGGCTATATCCCCGAATCTTTTTTAAACGATATTGCGGTCATAGGAGATCTTTCTTTAGACGGCACCGTGAAGCCTGTAAAAGGCGTGTTTTCCTATGCGTGTGAGACTGAAAAATCCGGGATAAAAAGGATCATAGTACCTTTTGAAAATGCGGCGGAGGCCGCGATCTGCAAGGGTCTCACCGTTTACGGCGTGAGATCTGTCAAAGAAGCCGTTTTTTCTTTAAGCGGAGAAAAAGAGCCCTACGAACGGGATGAAAAAGCTGCGGACGAGCTTCTCTCGGAAAAAAGACCGGATATCGATCTGAACGATGTGCCTTATGCTTTAAAATCAAAAAAAGCTCTGTATTATGCTGCGCGTGCCCATGTGAACGTGCTGCTTCTCGGTTCGGAAGACGCGTGCAGAAAGCTATGCGAAGCTTTCGGAAACCATATTTCTGAAATTTCAAACGAAGAAAAGATAAAGTATCTTAAGCTTAAGAATACGCCCGATATTACAGAGAACAAGGATATCGAAGTGCATAACGGTTATGTCGTGATAAAGTCCGCAATGAACAGCAGAAAAACCGACCTCGGAGCGCTTTACAGAGCATTGCCTGAGGGTTGTGTGACTGTGGCTTGCGCGAGTCCGTGCCCTTGCGGAGCATACCCTGACAAGAGCTGCATCTGCACGGGAAGCAGACTTAAGAGCCATTACGCAAAGCTCGACAAGGCAGTCCTTGAAAACACAGCTATCTATACACACGTTGGTTACGGGCTTTCCGATATTCTGTCCGTGAGAGAGAGCGGAAACGTATTTAAGCGTAGCCCGGAAATACGGAAAAATACAGGTAGACACGAATCTGCGGATGTAAATACATCGCTTTCCGAAGAAAACAAAAGAACGCTTGAACGTTTATTCGCAGGCAGGCCTTTTTCGGAACGCGAAGTCATGAATACCATAAAGCTCGCGAAGGTCATTGCAGGTACGGAAGAAAGCGAGGTCTCGGCTAAGCATATAGAAGAAGCGTTTTCCTATTGTGTTTTTTCGATCGAAAAGAGGGCCGCAGATGAAGAGTGAAGACAGGAATGAAAAACAAAAGTTTCTGCTGCACTGGCTGAACTCGTTCCCAACAGTGCCTTCGGGCGTCAAGGCACAGATCTTTAAAAAAGTGGACCTTAAGAAACTGTATGCAGTAAAGCGGAGAAACGGACTCACAGAGCTTTTGCAGGCTTCAGGATGGGAAGAAACAAGGACGGATATTGTTTTTGCGATATTTAAAGATGCGCTTTCCGAGGAAATAAAAGAAAATGCGGAAAGATCCTACACGCTTTCAAAGGAAAAAGGGATAAGGATCGTCACGATAACGGATGAGGAATACCCGAAAAGACTTGAACGTATCTTTGACCCACCGCCAGCGCTGTACGTGCTTGGAAAGATCCCGGAGGAAACTATTTTCAGCGCAGGGATCGTCGGAAGCCGTGGATGCACGGAAAACGGAAAAACAAGAGCAGAGCACTTCGGAAAAGTTCTTTCCAAAGCCGGGATACAGATAATATCAGGCATGGCGAGAGGAATAGACAACGCAGCACAGACGGCTGCGATAAGTGAAAAAGGGAGATCCTTTGCAGTACTTGGATGCGGGTGTGATATGGCATATCCGGAAAGCAGCCGTGCATTGTATGAGACACTGTTAAAAGACGGAGGTGTGATATCGGAATATCCTCCGGGAACACCGCCCGTACCCGGGAATTTTCCAAAAAGAAACAGGATAATAGCAGGGCTTTCCGATGCTCTTGTCGTGATCGAGGCGGGGGAGAGGTCGGGAAGCCTCATCACCGCAAAGCTTTCTTTTGAATACGGAAAAGATGTTTTTGCTGTTCCCGGACGCCCCGAGGACAGATGCAGCGCAGGCTGCAACAGACTTATCGCAAACTCCCTAGCGGGGCTTGTGACGGGACCTGAAGAGATCATTTTGTCTTTTTCTTCCAAAATTTATGTTTGACAAAATCCCATTCATGTTATATCTTATCGTTTGCTGTACCGTGTGACATACGGTACCTATAAACTTGTGGGAGTTGATGATATGCCTAAGCATTTGGTAATAGTGGAGTCGCCCGCCAAGGCGAAAACGATAAAAAAATATCTTGGAACGAACTTTGAAGTCGTAGCTTCGAACGGTCATGTGAGAGACCTTCCGAAAAGCCAGATGGGAGTTGATGTGAACGGGGATTTTGAGCCGAAATACATCACCATCCGCGGTAAAGGAGAGATCCTTTCAAAGCTCAGAAGAGAAGTAAAGCGCGCGGACAAAGTCTATCTCGCAACGGACCCTGACCGTGAAGGAGAAGCGATCTCCTGGCATCTTGCGCAGATACTCAAACTCGACGACAAGAACTATTCCAGGATAACCTTTAACGAGATCACAAAAAACGCGGTAAAGAATTCTCTTAAAAACGCGCGTGACATCGACATGAAGCTTGTTGATGCGCAGCAGGCGCGCCGTGTCCTCGACCGTGTCGTGGGTTATGAGATCTCGCCCGTTCTATGGGAAAAGATAAAGCGTGGCTTGTCCGCCGGACGTGTGCAGTCCGCAACGCTCCGCATGATCTGTGACAGAGAGAGCAAGATCGAGGAATTTGTTCCGAAGGAATATTGGGACATTACCGCGGTATTAAAGTCCGCGGATGTAAAAAAAGCTTTCAATGCGAAGTTTTACGGGACGGAGAGCGAAAAGCAGGAACTGAACGACAAAGAGACCGTAGACAAGATATTAAAAGAGATAAAAGGCAAAAAAGCAAAGATTGCCGAAAAGAAGACTTCAAAGCGAGTAAAGAAGGCGCCCCTGCCTTTTACAACGAGTACTTTGCAGCAGGAAGCTTCAAAGCAGCTCAATTTTTCCACGTCAAAGACGATGAAGACCGCACAGCAGCTCTATGAAGGCGTTGACGTAAAGGGTCACGGGACCATCGGACTTATCACTTATCTTCGTACGGATTCCACAAGAGTGTCCGATGAAGCCGAAAAAGCTGCAAAAGACTATATCACCGAAAACTTCGGCGCTGATATGTATTCCGAGAACGGCGGCAGGGAAAAGGACAACAAAAAGATCCAGGATGCGCATGAAGCCATCCGTCCGTCATATATCGATATAACTCCGAATGAAGTGAAAAGCGTGCTCCCGAGGGACCTTTTCAGGCTCTATCAGCTCATCTGGAAGAGATTCATCGCGAGTCGTATGCCGGAAGCGGAATATGATACGACTTCCATCAAGTTTGACATCGGAAAATACCGTTTCACCGCAAGCTCTTCAAGCCTTTCAAAGGCGGGATTTTTAAGCGTTTACGCCGATAAGGACGAGGAAAACGAGGAAGAGGCCGGTGTTTCGTTTGAAAAGCTTGGCAAAGACTCTGTGATCACTGTTGAGGATTTTACATCCGACCAGCATTTCACGGCGCCTCCGGCACATTTTACCGAAGCAACGCTCGTAAAGACGATGGAGGAACTGGGCATCGGAAGGCCTTCCACCTACGCGCCCACGATCTCCGTGCTCTTAAACAGGAACTATATCACAAAGGAACAGAAAAACCTGTATGTTACGGAACTCGGCGAAGCGGTAAACAAGCTGATGACCGAGGCTTTCCCCGAGATCGTCGACCTTAATTTCACGGCGACCATGGAGACTCTTCTTGATGGCGTGGCCGAGGGGGACGTCGAATGGAAGACGATGATAAAGAATTTCTATCCGGATCTTGAAAAGGCCGTAAAGCAGGCAGAGACCACTCTGTCAAAGATGAAGATCGAGGACAAGGTGAGTGATGTGCCCTGTGAGAACTGCGGAAGGATGATGGTCATCAAATTCGGCCCTCACGGCAAATTCCTCGCATGTCCCGGATTCCCCGAGTGCAGGAACACCAAGCCTTATTTCGAAAAGACCGGCGTGCCCTGTCCCGAGTGCGGGAAAGAGCTTGTCATCTGCAAGACCAAGAAGGGCAGAAGATATTACGGCTGCTCAGGATATCCCGAATGCAATTATCTTTCGTGGTCTTTGCCCAAGAAAGAGACCACGGAAACCTCGGAAAATGACTAAAAAATATGTGTAGTTTTTGACAATCTTTCTAAAATTTGAAAAAAGTGTTAAATATTTTGAAATCACTTGTAATTTAATAAATTCCGTTGTAAAATTCCTTTGCTGACAAACCAAACAAGACAAATTTGAAATGCGCAAAGAAAGGCGGATAATAATGGGAGTTCAACTGCTTGACAAGACCAGAAAGATCGAAAAACTTCTCCACAACAACAGCTCGAACAAAGTAATTTTCAGCGATATCTGTTCAGTGCTCAGCAATATCCTGGATTCCAACATCCTTATCATAAGCAAAAAAGGAAAGGTGCTCGGATTAAAGAGCAAGAGCGATATCGAGGTGATTTCCGAATTTACCGACCTTTCAGTCGGCAAACTCATCGATAAAGAACTGAACGAGAGACTGCTCAGCATCCTTTCAACAAAGGAAAACGTAAACCTTACCACTCTCGGCTTTGAGAGCAAGGGCATAGAGGATTACAAGGCCATCATCGTTCCCGTTGTGATCTCCGACGAGAGACTCGGAACGACATTTATCTACAGAAAATCGGAAGCATATTCCATAGACGACATAATCTTAAGCGAATACGGCACGACCGTTGTCGGACTTGAGACGATGCGTTCAGTGAACGAGGAGCAGGTAGAGGAATACAGAAAGGTGCAGGTCGTAAAATCTGCGATAGGAACGCTTTCATATTCCGAGCTTGAGGCCATCACACATATTTTCGCGGAGCTCGAATCGAACGAGGGAACACTTGTCGCGAGCAAGATCGCCGATCGTGTAGGCATCACCAGATCCGTGATCGTAAACGCTTTAAGGAAATTTGAGAGCGCCGGCGTCATCGAATCGAGAAGCTCCGGCATGAAAGGAACCTACATAAAGGTGCTGAATGACTATGTCTTTGACGAGCTCGGCATTGCAAGGAAAGAGAAATAATATCTCATAAAAACCAATATGCAGGGAAGATGCATTCAAAGGGACTTGTGATACAGGTCCCTTTTTTGTTTTTTAGACGGAAAATGCCGGACATTTTTCTCCTAATATCTACATATGGTATTTTTTAAATTTTTTAATAAATACATCTTGTGTTTTATTTTAAAAAGGCTATAATTAAATCTGATCAAATGGGATAATTTGTTATTTTTTCGGGGGTTTTTGCCGATATAATACATGGAATGTCATATCCTAAGGAGGTTTGTATGATCGGTTCCGACGCATACAATTACATCAACGTGCTCAACAAGGCCGCGCAGGCCAGCTGGGCGAGAAACGAGCTCATTGCGAACAATCTGGCGAATGTGGATACTCCCGATTACAAGAGACGGGATCTGGATTTCCAGTCCGTGCTTGCCGACGCGCTCACTCAGACAGGGACAAAGAATCTTGACAAAAAAGTGAGACAGCTTCAGGACAGCGCGCTCATCGGAAAGGTATATACAGAATATTCACAGCTCAGTTACCGCTTTGACGGGAACAATGTGGACGTTGACACGGAAAATGCTTTCCTTGCCGACAATCAGCTGAAATACTATACCTACCTGAATTCGATAAATCAGGAGTTTTCAAGGATCAAGATGGTCCTCAACACTTGATGTTTCGCACAGTAAGACAAGGAGGAATAAAACATGTCTACCATGTCGACCTTTAACGTGTCCGCGAGCGGCATGACCGCACAGCGCGCGCGAATGGACATCATCGCGCAGAACATAGCGAACGTGAACACGACCATAACCGACGACGGCACGCCTTACAGAAGAAGGACGGTCGTTTTTGCGGAAAGAAAGAATGACAATGTAAACTTTGAAAATGCCCTTATCGCGCAGAGGACCGGCATCAAAAAGAAAAACGACATAGGACTCGGCGTAAAGATCACTTCTGTCGTGGAGGACCATGTGACCGCGATGAAAAAAGTATACGATCCCGCACATCCGAATGCGGATGAGGACGGCTATGTCACATATCCCAACGTTGATACCGTAACCGAGATGACGAACCTTATCGATGCAAACCGCTCCTACGAAGCGAATGTTACCGCGTTCAACGCGACAAAGAACATGATCTTAAAAGCCCTCGACATAGGGACCTGATGACCGGAGGTGATGTTACTTGGCATCTTCTGATATTTACTCAATAGGCGGGATAACACCTGTTTCAAATATGAGCGAGCTCTTGCTCAACCGCACGAAAGGCAAGGAAGCGGGCGGGATATCGTCATTTGAAGCATTGCTCAATTCCGCAATGGGAATGATAAAAGAGACCGAAGATTATTCAAACGCCGCGGAAGAAGCTGAAATGGCTTATATGCTGGGGCTGAACGACAGTGTTTCCGATCTTCTGATCGCCCAGACCAAGGCGAATGTTACGCTGCAATACACGGTTGCGGTGAGAAACGCAGTCATAGAGGCGTACAAGGAACTCATGCAGATGCAGTTCTGACATGTATGTGCCGCATATGCCATGATCCTCATAAAGCAATATTTTAAGCACCATCGGAGAGGTTTTTCATGCCCGAACAAATAAAAAAGATACAACAGAAGATAGTGGAATTCTGGAATAAGTGGACAGCCAAGCAAAAGACGATAATCATAAGCTCTTTTGTGGGGGTTGTTGTACTTATCGGTGTCATCGTATTTTTGCTCGGACGGACGACCTACACCGAGCTTTACAAGTTCAATACGATAGAGGGTGCGAGCAATGCGATATCCACTCTGAAAGCCGGAGGCATCGCGTCAAAGCTCGATAACGACAAGCTGACGGTGCTCGTAGACGAAGACAAATATGTCGACGCGATAGTCGCGGTTTCGAGCGCAAACATTGAAGAGGAAGGCTTCAGCATCGACAAAATGCTGGACACCTCGCTCACCACGACAAACGGTGAGAGACTGTTAAGGCAGTTCCTTCGCCAGGAATCGGATGTTGAAAACCAGATAAAGAAGTTTGAGGGCGTTGACGATGCCAATATCACATATATGGCAAAAGACACTTCAAACTCCATTCTCGCAAAGAACAAGACCATTGCCGTAACTTGTCTTCTTTCGACAAACAGCAAGTTTGACGAGGATGAGGCCGAGGCCATAGCGTCACTCTGTGCGGCAGCCGTTGGAAACACCGACAACAAGGATGTCAAGGTGGTCGACCAGAAGGGAAAGATCATCTTTAACGGCGAAGAGATCGGAAAAGAAAAGGACATTGATTTTACCGACAAATTTGCCGTTCAGGGTTATTTTGTAAACCAGATGAAAAAAGCCGTAGAGGCGCCGCTTTTGCTTTCGGGCTACAGTGAAGTACAGGCTTCGGCTTATCTTGATATGAACTTTGACAAGGTAGTTGAGCAGCTTGACGAGATCATTCCTCTTGAAGGCGAGGAAAACGGCGTGCTCATGGAGTACCGCGAGCAGTCTTCTTCGGGATCCGGCGGGAACGGCGACATCCCGGGCACCACGTCAAACGACGATACGGACTATTTCATCACGGAAGGCGGCGGCGGAAACTCCGAGACCTATTCCGTTGAGAGAATATACAAGCCCACAGAGAGAGTAAGGACCACATATTACGACACAGGTTCCCTCAATGCCGATAAGAGTTCCATTTCCGTTGTTGCGACACGTGTCGAGACAAAGACGGAGAGGGAGCTCAAAGTCCTGGGACTTCTTGAGGACATGACCTTTGAGGAATATGCGTTAAGGAACGGCGGCACCTTCGAAGAAGAAGCAAATCCCGCCGCGATCACGCTCATTTCAAAGGCTACCGGCATACCTGAAGAAAATGTTGCATTTCAGAGCTTCGTGGTTCGTAATTTCGAACCTGAAGAAAAAGGACGCGCGGATGTAACGACCATCGTACAGATAGCACTTGCCGTACTCCTTTTTGCGATACTCCTGTTTGTTATCTTGAGGAGCTTAAAGCCTGTCGAGATCACGGAAGTCGAGCCTGAGCTCTCTATTGAGCAGCTCCTTGCAACGACCAAGGAAAATCAGGGCCTCGAGGAGGTAGAGTTCTCCGAAGGCTCCGAAACCAGAAAGATGATAGAAAAATTCTTCGACGAAAATCCGGAGGCCGTTGCGCAGCTCTTGCGTAACTGGCTGAACGATGAGTGGATGTAATATAAAAGCGAAAGGAAGCAGGTAATATGGCGGGCGGGAACGCTGCAACAGCACAAAGAGCGAGTGAACTGAGCGGCTTACAGAAAGCTGCGATACTTCTCATAACTCTCGGACCGGACAAATCTTCAAAGGTGTTCAAATATCTCAAGGAAGACGAGATGGAACAGCTCACGCTTGAGATCGCGAATACGAGGAGTGTGAGCCAGGCGCTGAAAGAAGAGGTCCTTGACGAGTTTTACGAAGTCTGCCTTGCGCAGCAGTACATTTCCGAAGGCGGTATCACCTACGCAAAAGACCTCCTCGAAAAAGCACTCGGCGGCGAGCGTGCGCAGGAGGTTATCGGAAAGCTTACCGCAAGCCTTCAGGTACGTCCTTTCGAATTTATCAGAAAAACGGATGCTTCGCAGCTCCTCAACTTCATCCAGGACGAACATCCGCAGACGATCGCCCTTATCCTTTCTTACCTTGCGACACCCCAGGCTGCGCAGATCATTTCCTCGCTCCCTCAGGAAAAGCAGGCGGATGTTGCAAAGCGTATCGCGCAGATGGACAGAACGTCGCCTGATGTTATCAAGGAGGTTGAGAACGTTTTGGAAAGAAAGCTTGCAAACCTCGTAAACCAGGATTTCACCATCGCCGGTGGTGTGGATGCGGTAGTAGAGATCTTGAATACCGTAGACCGCGGAACGGAAAAGCACATCATGGAATCCCTCGAGATCGACGAGCCCGAACTTGCCGACGAGATCAGAAAGAAGATGTTCGTATTCGAGGATATCCTTCTTCTCGACGACAGATCGATACAGCGAGTCCTCAGGGAAGTCGACAACAACGAGCTCGCCGTTGCGCTCAAATCGGCAAACGAAGAGGTTCAGGGCGCTATTTTCAAAAACCTTTCAAGCCGTCTTGCCGCAATGATCAAAGAGGACATGGATTTCATGGGCCCTGTACGTATGAAGGACGTAGAGGAGGCTCAGCAGAAGATAGTAAACATCATCAGAAAACTGGAAGACTCCGGAGAGATCGTAATTTCCAGAGGCGGAGGTGACGAGATAGTTGTCTAGTAACATGATCAAAGGCTACAGCCTTAACTATGACCGTACCACCGTAAAAAAGCTTGACCTCAGCAAAGAGGAAGAAGAGATAAACAATCGCGCCCAGGAAATGGAAGACCGCAGGCGCGAGAACCTGAATGCCGCAAAAGCATTAGGTTTCATCCCGGGTATTGAAGCAAGTGTCATTTCGGAAGACGACATCCATGAAGTAAATGACCTTGACGAGATAAGAAACGTGCTTTCGGACAGCTTTGAGGAGGAACAGCCTGAGGAACCCGAGGCTGTGCCACAGGTGGATGTCACCGCACTCCGCGAAGAGATCAGAAACGAGCTGATCGAGGAGTGCAAGGCAGAAGCGATGGAACAGGCAAGAGCTGAGCTCGAACAGGAAGCGGATGCGATCCTTAACGACGCGAACCAGAAGGCGGAAAATATCCTTGCGGAAGCGACCGAAAGAGGTAACGCAGAGGCGGAAGCTGCAAAAGCGGGTATACTTGCGATAGCCTCACAGCAAGGCTACGAAGACGGTCTTAAACGCGCAAAGGCTGAAGAAGAAGCCGCCATCGAGGCGCTTGAAAGCCAGAAACGAGAACTGAAGATACAATATGAGAGGCAGGTGGCTGAACTTGAACCTGCCTTTGTTAAAATCCTGCAGGAATATCTGAGAAAGATAACCGGCATGTCCTACGAAAAATATTCAGGGCTGTTCAAATACCTGATAGACAAGGGCATCAATGCGGCTCCTAAAGACAGTGATTTTACCGTTTATCTTTCAAAAGAGGATCATGACAGGTTCAGCCCGGAATTTGATTCCATAGCCGCGGATTACGCGGACAAATTCAAGCTGAATTTTGCTGTGGACAGAGAACTGGAAAGCGGAAACTTCAGGCTTGAGAACGATTCGACAATAGTAGAATGCGGACTCGGGCCGGAACTTCGCGGACTTATTGAATCTCTTGATATTTTGATGAGCTGATATGGATATAAACAAATATCTTGCGCTTTGCGACGAAAACTACATAAAGACGTACGGCAAGGTGTCAAAAGTGGTCGGACTCACGATCGAATCTACCGGGCCGGAAGCCAAGATAAACGATACCTGTGAGATCATCCTCAAGGAGACTCGGAAAAAGGTTCTTTGTGAGGTCGTCGGGTTTAAAGAGGGACATCTCCTCCTGATGCCTTATGAGGATGTGGGCGGTATTTCCATCGGGGACTGCGTTGTGGCAAACGGGCAGAGCTTCGGCGTTCCTGTGGGGAACAACCTTCTCGGTCACGTGCTCGACGGCATAGGGCGTCCCATCGACGGAAGCACCATTTTTACAGAGACCTATTACAACTCCGAAGCGATGCCTCCGAATCCCATGGAACGTGTGATGATAGACCAGGTGTTACCGCTCGGCGTTAAATGCGTTGATGCACTTATAACCCTTGGAAAAGGGCAGAGGATCGGGATATTTGCCGGATCCGGTGTCGGAAAATCTACTCTGATGGGTATGTTTGCGAGAAATACAAAAGCCGACATAAACGTCATTGCGCTTATAGGCGAGCGTGGAAGAGAGGTAAGGGAATTCATAGAGCGTGACTTGGGCCCTGAAGGACAGACAAGATCCGTTATAGTCTGCGCGACTTCCGACCAGCCCGCTCTTATCAGAAAAAAAGCCGCAAAGACCGCAACGGCGATCGCTGAATATTTCAGGGACAGCGGTATGGACGTACTCCTCATGATGGACTCACTCACACGTTTTTCCATGGCCCAGCGTGAGATAGGTCTCGCGTCCGGAGAGCCTCCCGTATCCCGCGGATATCCGCCGAGTGTTTACGGAGAGATGCCAAAGCTCCTCGAACGTGCGGGAAAAACGGACAAAGGCTCGATAACCGGTATCTACACCGTTCTCGTAGACGGTGACGACATGAACGAACCCATCGCGGATACGGCAAGAGGTATTCTTGACGGACACATAGTACTCTCAAGAAAACTCGCACATAAGAATCATTACCCTGCAGTGGATGTGCTGCAGAGCATCTCCAGAGTAATGAGCTCCATCGTAACAAAGGAACACAAAAAGGCAGCAAATACGCTTAAAAATGTGCTCGCGACCTACAATGAGTCGGAGGAGCTCATAAATATCGGAGCCTACAAGGCGGGATCGAACAAAGACATAGATTACGCGATCGAAAAGATCGGAGCGGTAAACAATTTCCTCATGCAGGATACCGAGACAAAGTTCAGCTTTGACGATTCCATAAAGCTGATGGAGGAGATCTTCAATGGCTAAGTTCAATTTCAGGCTTCAGGGTGTACTGAACATAAAACAGAAGCTTGAGGACCAGGAAAAGATCGCATATGGTCTGGCGAGGGCAAAACTCAATGAAGAAGAAGAAAAGCTTCAGGCCCTGATCGACAGACGGGATGCGTTGTTTTCCTATAAGCAGTCATTGATGAACGGACAGATGGATTTTACCGAGTTAAACATCACTCAGCACGCGATCGACGGGAACGCGGCTGCGATCGAATCCCAGAAAAAAGCGGTGATCCGCGCCACGAAAGCAATGGAAGCCGCGCAGCAGAGGCTTGAAAAAGCCATGAAAGAAAGAAAGACCTACGAGAAACTGAGAGAAAACGCATATGAGCAGTTCCTTCAGGACATGAACTACGAGGAACAGCTCGAGATCAACGAACTTGTGTCCTTCAGACACGGGAATCAGGAAAATGTCTGATCTTTTTGGAGAAGAGATATGGCAAAGAACAAAGAAGCGGAACCGAATACCGAAAAACAGGGCGAGAGCGCGGGAAGTAAGATACTGACACTGATCATAATCATACTTATCGTGTTTATATGGCTCGCGATCCTTGCGCTCCTTATCAAATTTGACGTCGGAGGGATCGGGACCAACACATTCAGACCCGTCTTAAAGGACGTGCCCGTGCTCAACATGATACTTCCCGACGTTTCCGACGAGACGATCGCAAGGGAAAATCAATATCCGTATAAAAATTTATCGGAAGCGGTAGATTATATTAAGTATTTGGAAGAAAAGGTCGATAAACTTACTGAGGAAAATGACGACTATGCCTCGAGACAGGCAAGCCTGCAGACGGAACTGGAAAGCTTGCGGCATTTCGAGGAAGAGTACGAACAGTATCTGAAGCTCAGAGAGTTGTTCGACCGCGAGGTCGTATACAACGACAAAGCTCCCGAAGCGGCTGAATACCTTAAGTGGTACGAAGCCATGTATCCCGAGAACGCGGCGACCATATTTGCCGAGCTTACCGAAGCCTCTCAGGTTGATGAGATCTATGCGACCATCGCGGCGCGAATGGCGAAGATGAAGGCGAAGGATGCGGCGGCAATACTTATGGAATACACGAGCGATCTTGATTTTATCGTAAGAGTGCTTGACTGCCTCAAGGTAAAACAGATCTCGGACATACTCACGGAAATGTCAAAGAGCAATTCACTGTTTGCGGCACAAGTCGTCAATCGCATGAAAGACATGGGATATGAAGGCCTCGCCGACTGAAAATGAATAAGGAACGGACTCCTTATCTTGCAGTCATGATAACCCCAATGGGCTAAGCATACTCTGAGAAAGGAGGAACAAAAATGCTGGTACAAAACACACAGTCTGCTGATGTCTCCGGCATTTTTTCCGTTTCTAAGGACCTCATCGGTTCAAAAGTCGCGGAAAAAGCGGGAAAAGCATTTGAAAGCCTGATGTCATCGTACGCAGGAAAGACCGGAAAAACGTTCATGGCTGTAAGCGCGAGCGTTACGGCAACAAAGACGGCAGCTAAAAACCCCGACATTACGGCAAACGCAAATACCGTAAACGGCACGGCAGATACCACCAAGGCACAGGCGGCCGCAAATACCGATGACACCGAAAAGTTAAACGCAAACAACGGTATCGGAACGGAAAACGAAGGCAAGACCGACGGAAACGAAAAGCTTAACGCAAAAGAAACGACAGCGATAAGCGATGCGGGAGAAGAGACCGAACTCAGCGAAGAAGAGCTTGAAGCAGTTGGAAGCTTCATGATGACACTCACAGTGATCATTGTCGAATGGTTCGGGATCTCCGAAGAAGAACTGCAGAACGCATTCGGAGAACTTGGGATAGGATTATCCGATCTTTCATCCGCAGACAAGCTTTCCGATCTTTTCGCCTATTTCAATCTCGAAGGCGATGTGACAAGACTTTTCACCGACAACGCACAGCTTGAGAGCTTCAACGGGCTTCTTGAAAAGGTGCAGGATGCATTTGAAGGTCTCATGAAGGAACTCACGGAGGTTGAGACTCCCGAGGACCTCGGAAAGATCATCGAGGAAGTCGCAGCACATCTTCAGGAAAGCTTCAACACCAAAGCCGAAGCCGGCACAGTGGTAAATGACGGCGAAAAGCAAAAGGGCATCGAGTTAAAGAACGACGACAGCTTAAAGGTCGAAGCGGAAACCGTAAATGACGATCCAGAAGTTCAGACGGTCACAGTCACAAAAGAAAACTCCGCAGGATCTGACACAAGAGACACAAAGAAAGATGGTTCCGAAAGCCGTAACGATTCACAGTTTTCAGCTTTCATGAACAACATCGAAAGAGCGGCCGAAAGCTTCAAGATCGACGACACACAGATGATATCTCCCAATGCGGATCTTCAAAAGATCGCTGAGCAGATCATCGATCAGATCAAGATCAACGTGAACAAAGCCAATACGAGCATCGAAATGCAGCTTACACCTGAAGCGCTCGGAAAGGTAAAAGTCACCGTCGAAGAGAGCGGAGGAGTTCTCACCGCCAAGTTCCAAACCGAGAACCACATCGCAAGAGAAGCCATCGAAGCAAACCTTGTACAGTTCAAGGAATCCCTTGCGGAAAAAGGACTTAAGGTCGAAAACATCGAGGTTGCCGTAGCGGATTTCAGATTTGACGAAAACAACGGCGGCGCAAAGGAAGAGTCACAGGGACAGTCAAAGAGAAGAAAGAATCTTTCGGGCATCGAAGAAGTAAAGTCAGTCGACAATTCAATGCCGATCGACATGGTATCACAGAGCTACATAGATAACGGAACAAGCACGGTAAGTTATTCGGCTTAGAAAAGGAGTCTTAAAATGAGCGATTCATTGGTTGCACCCGTAATGAACGGGCAGGTACAGGACACATCGACCAAAACAACCACTGCTGAGGTGGAAACAAGAGGTACTTCCAATCTCGGAAAAGATGCTTTTTTACAGCTTCTTGTAGCAGAAATGCAGAATCAGGACCCGCTTGAGCCTTCATCGAACACCGAGTGGATCTCACAGCTCGCGACATTCAGCCAGCTTGAAGAGATGCAGACTTTGACACATACTACGGAAGCATCGCAGATGTTCTCGCTTATAGGAAAACAGGTCACCGTAAAGTCAACGGACGCCAAGGGAGACGTTTTCTTAAAGAGCGGCACGGTGGACTTTGTGAGCACATCCGGCGGAGAGACAAAGTTCAGCGTAAAGGGCAGTCTCTACTCCATAAACGAGCTCTATTCCGTATCCGACGACACCTACTATTACGAATCACATCAGCCTTCGGTCGTTAAGGAAGTCGAGTTCTCGTTCAACGGTGACGATCCGAGAGACATGACATTTGAAGTGGACCTTGGTGACGACATAGCCGAGGCACATGACGTGGCTCTGATGATCGGAAAGACGGTGCTCGCGCCTCAGTACGCTTACTTAACCGGAAACACGGTCACCATAAAGTCCGAGATAATGCAGCAGTTTGAACCCGGCATCTACAACATCGATGTTGTTTTTGACGACAAAAACTACACCACTGTATACGATGCGGTAAAGATCTACGCATACAACACACATCCGAGCGCGGAGACGGCAGAAGAGACCGAACCCGATATTTCCGGGATAACGGAGGATATCTGATATGGCAAACGACATAAGATTCAACAGGACAGCTTCCATACAGCAGATGCAGGAACTTTTGAAGCAGTCCCAAAAGACCGGCGCAAACTCGCAGGCTCAGGGAACGAGCTTTGAAGAGATGCTTGCTCTGAAACGTGAAGCGGTGCGTGAAGTCAAGTTTTCAAAGCATGCCACGGAACGCCTCGACGACAGGGACATCACGATCACGGACGAGCAGATGCAGCGCCTGAACAATGGAGTGAAACAGGCAGAAACAAAAGGGATAAACGAATCTCTTGTAATGGTCGACGACATAGCTTTTATAGTCAACGTTAAGAACAATACGGTTGTTACCGCGGTAACGGGTGATGACTCAAAGGTATTTTCAAATATCGATGGAGCGGTCATCGCATAAAATTTCTTAAAGACTTATAAAGTGCTAAAGAGCTTAAGACTAACAACCGATAAATAATTCAGCAACGAAAAACTATCGCCGGACCTACTACTGGAGGCGATCTCCTCCCCGAACGCCAGACGGGAGGACCAGACAGGAGGTTAATCTCTATGATGAGATCATTGTATTCCGGAGTTTCCGGATTGAAAGTCCATCAGACAAGGATGGACGTTATCGGTAATAACATCGCCAATGTTAATACCGTTGGATTTAAAGCAAGTGCAGTAACATTCTCAGACGTTCTTTATCAGACAACATCGGCCGCAACAGGCCCCAACCCCGATGTGGGAACCGCAGGTATGAATGCCATGCAGATCGGTCTCGGATCTTCCGTAAACGCGATCTCCACAAACATTGACGTGGCAGGCGGTTCACAGAGGACAGACAATCCCTTCGACCTCATGATCGAAGGAAAAGGCTTCTTCATCGTAAACAACGGTTCGGGAAACCTTTTCACAAAGGCCGGCTCCTTTAAGATCGACGCAAACGGCACACTCTGCAACGCAGACGGATACTGTGTCATGGGATGGCAGGTAGACCCCAATGACGAGACCGCGACTGTTGCGGACGTAGTAAGCCCTTTGAGGATCATGTCCCCCGAAAATATGTATTCCACACCTGAAGCCACAAAGGCCGTATATTTCTCCGGAAACATCGATTCCGCAGACACGGCATTTGATTCGGATACAGGAAAGCTCACGGCATTCTCTTTCTATGATTCCCTCGGAAGAGCATATACCGTAAACATAAGGCTTTCCCAGGTCACTGACGCAACGACGGGCGACAAGACAAAGAACATCTATTTCGCAGATATCACAAACATCATGGATGCAAGTGGAAAGAGCATCCTTTACACCTACGACGAGACCACAAAGACATACACAAAGAATGACGGCCTTAACTTTGGATGGGGAGAGGCAGGAGATTTCCAGGTGGATGCTCAGACAGGTGAGATCTCGGGTGTCGGAAGACTCACACTCGGATTTAACGCAGCTACAGGTAAGTTCTCGTTCGTGAGCGCAGCCGCAAACGGCGCGCAGCCCACAGACCTTGACACGGTGGACTATGATTCCGCAAACTTCGTGATCACCACCGGAGATGACAATACAAACCCGTTTGCAAAGTTCATCGACGTTGATTTTTCGACAATGACGATGTTTGCAAACAGCGGCACAACGAACATTTCCTACACAAAGGGAAATCTCGAAGGCCTTGACGCGGGACGTTCCGTAGGTAACATGACAGGATGCTCCATCGACTCCCTCGGCATGATCTACGGTGTATACGACAACGGTACCAGAAGACTTCTCGGCCAGGTGGTCGTAGCAACCTTCGCAAATGCGGCAGGCCTTGAAGAAGTCGGCGGAAGCCTTTTCGCAACGACTCAGAACTCCGGTGAGTTTGACGGCATCGGCGCTGCGATCGGAACAACAGGCGGAAGCTTCTCGACGGGCGTACTTGAAATGTCAAACGTTGACCTCTCCACAGAGTTCACGAACATGATCACCACACAGCGTGGTTTCCAGGCAAATTCAAGGATCATCACTACGAGCGATACGCTCCTTGAAGAACTCATAAACCTTAAGAGATAATGATCTTGGCTAACTGAATCAGGGCGGCAATAAAATGCCGCCCGTGTTTCTGTATCTGAAAAACGCGAATGGCAAAATGGGTTAAATTCGCGCGAGGAGGAAATATGATCGAGGTAACAAGGCTTAATGACAAAAAGTTTTTTATCAACTGCGAACTCATAGAGCAGGTGGAAGAGGTGCCCGATACCTCGATAACTCTGACCAACGGCAAGCATTTCATCGTAAAAGAGACACCCCTTCAGATAAAAAAGATGATCATAGAATACAAAAGAGAGATATTTGGACAGGATTTTTTGAAATAAAGCACAATATGTGGTATTTTTTAAAAAATTTTGGTGTAACATCTTGTGGTTTTTTTTGATGTTTAGTATAATTGATTAATAAATGCGGAAAGGCAGGTTTATTTGCTTTGGATATAGCATCTCTGGCCGGTTTGTTGCTTGCCATCATATTCGTTTTCATATCCATTTCGCTCGGCGACGCAGGTGTTGCCAGTGTTTTGAGTTTCCTTGATGCGCCTTCCGCGATGATCACTTTCGGTGGAGCGCTTGCCGCATGTCTTGTAATGAGCGATGACATAAAGGCATTCGTAGGCGGCCTCAAATCCATCACTCTGATCTTTAAACCGGTAAATTACAAGGAAGAAGACATAATAAAACAGATAATCGACCTCTCAAACGTCGCGAGAAAAGAAGGACTTCTCGCTCTCGAAGAGGCTGCGAACAATTCCATTGAGGATGCCTTCATGAAAAAGGGCGTTCTCCTTATCGTAGACGGTACAGATCCGGAGTTTGTGCGCTCTATCCTCGAGACAGAGCTCATGTGCATCGGTGACAGACATAAATCAAACATAGGATTCTGGGAAAACCTCGGTTCCATGGGTCCTGCGTGGGGTATGATTGGTACCCTCGTAGGTCTTATCAACATGCTTGGTAACCTTTCAGACATCAACGCCGTAGGTCCTAACATGGCTATCGCCCTTATTACGACATTCTACGGCTCGCTCCTCGCAAACTGGATATGTACGCCCACATCCAACAAGCTTAAATCCAACAGTGTAAAAGAGATCACGGCAAAGACGATCGCCGTTGAAGGACTGCTTTCGATTCAGGCAGGTGAAAACCCTCGTATCATCGAGGAGAAATTAAAGAGCTTCATCTCGCCCGAGCGCAGAGCGGCCATCAGTGAAAACGGCGGCGGAGAAGGAGGCGGTGAGTAACATTGGCAAAGAAAAAAGAAGAAGAGGCTCCGAAAGGCTCACCGGCATGGATGGCCACATTCTCGGACCTTATGAACCTTCTGCTTTGTTTCTTCGT
>JAEENL010000031.1 GCA_016283775.1 Lachnospiraceae bacterium
AGGTTCTTCCCACTTCGCGTCCATAGACGCTCGTGGGCCCCTCCTATTGACGTGCGACCCGCTTGGTCCCTAGTCCCCATCTTCGGGGGTTCGAATCCTCTCACGCACGCAAAAAGAGCAGGTCATTTGACCTGCTCTTAACGTGTGTGAGAGGATTCGAACCCCCGACACCTTGGTCCGTAGCCAAGTGCTCTATCCAGCTGAGCTACACACACATATCTCCACCCAACGACTTGCGTTTGAAACGCTGCCGGCGACCGGAATCGAACCGGTACGAGATGTTAGTCCCCCAGGATTTTAAGTCCTGTGCGTCTGCCTGTTCCGCCACGCCGGCTTCCTCCGGTATAATGCCGAAAATGGAAGTTATAGGGTTCGAACCTATGACCCTCTGCTTGTAAGGCAGATGCTCTCCCAGCTGAGCTAAACTTCCATGTGATGAGTATTATCTGTCAGGGAAATGGACCCTCAGGGACTCGAACCCGGGACCGACCGGTTATGAGCCGGTTGCTCTCACCAACTGAGCTAAGGGTCCGAATAAAACATGATCCTGACATTAATACTTCTAAGTGACTCCGACGGGAATCGAACCCGTGTTACCGCCGTGAAAGGGCGATGTCTTGACCGCTTGACCACGGAGCCGTAATGTTTCTAACCTTGTCAGCAACATTAGAATTATACTACGACATATATCGCCTGTCAATCTCTTTTCTTAATTTTCCCGAATTTTTTTACCGAGGATTTTATTCTGTTTCATCATGCTACGTATCATTAACTCCCGAAAATGTCAACACTGTTCGAGCGGAAATTCAACACTGATAGTAAATATCCCCTTTTCACACGCTGCGGATATCTCGCCTCCCATCTTTTCGGTGAGTTCTTTGGAAATGGCAAGGCCGAGTCCGCTTCCCTTGGAGCTACGAGCCCCGTCAGCCTTGTAAAAGCGGTCAAATACCCGCTTCACGTCCACTGCGGAAGCGTCGCCGAGCACCTCATCGCTGCAGACAAAGCACGCTTTTCCGTTTTCTTTGAAAAGGCTTACCTTAAGGCTTTTTCCGTGGACAAGGGCATTTTTGATGATATTCTGTACTATGCGCACGTAAGAGTTCCTGTCGGCATTTACCACGAGAGGATCCTCTGAAATATCGATCACCGGCTCGTTTCCGGTCTTTTTGATGTCATCATAGAAAGAAATGACGGTCTCCGCCGTGATGCCGGTGATATCAGTCGGCGCAGTCTCTATCTCATAGTTCGGATCCTGCAGGCGCGCATAGGTAAAGAGTTCGTCAAGCATGTCGTTAAGGCTTGCTATCCTGCTCTTTATGATCCCTGTGTAATATTCTCTTTTGTCCGGAGTGATCTCGGGAGATCCGAGGAGTTGAAAATACCCGTCAAGTGAAGTCAGAGGCGTTCTGATGTCATGAGACAGATTTGCTATAGTCTCACGGAGGGCTTCATCCTGCCTGAGATGCTTGATTTCCGTTTCTTTCAGCCGGTCGTTCATTATCTTTATCTGATCCGCAAGTTCGTTCAGTTCCCTTGCATTGATGTCGACGGTCGGCTGCTGCATCGTTTTGTTCTCGTTCATAAAGCGGAGAAGACGGCAGAGTTTTTTAACCTGCCGCCTGTATATGATATCCCTTGCGATAAGTATCAGTATTATGACCGAAAGTCCTGCGATAAGTCCGGGCATATCCACCTCCGTTTTGATATATCAGGAAACGTCCTTCTTTCTTGCAACAGCGATCGCTGCGACCGCAGAAGGAATCCCGATGATCATCGCGATAAGGAAAAGCCTTCCCGAGCTGTACAGGGGCGACTTCCACCCTTCTGACATCATCGTGACCATCAGATATTTCCCAAGTTCAACATCTTTTAATATTCCAAGCTGGCTCTTAAGTATCTCCTGTAACATGAACAAAAGCTGGTCAAGCATCGCCGTCGAAAAAAGGAAAGCAAATACCATTCCGAACGCTCTTGAATGAAGGAGTTCGTGGCTTAAGACAAGAAATGCCGCAAATGCGATATGTCCTATGATGCATAACACAAGGAATGTGATGAATCCCTTTTTATCTGCGTCGGGAAGCGCGGTCCACACAAGCTTTTTCCCCGCAAAAGCAAACTGCATCGCTACAAATCCTGTCCTTATAACGATCGCTTCTACAATGTAAGCAAAAAGCGCCAAAGTCCCCACGATCATCTTTGAGACAGGCATATAGGCTCTGTCCGCCACTCTTCCGGCCACGTTCTTACAGAATCCGTTTTTGCTCTCATCATTGCAAAAGGCAGCAAGGAAAAGGCCGAGGAACAGCATTATCATGCCGTCTCCGAGTCGCGAGAAGAGGTCAGGGGCGGAAAAAATGAACTCGTTTAAGATTGGACGTGTTTCACCTGTCTCCGTTTCGATCTTCACCGCCTGAAGCAGGAACTCCGCAACCTGAAAAAGCACCATAAATATAGGGAATACATAGAACATCTTTGTTCTCACGGCCCTGAATATATCGGTTTTCAGTACTCTTATCATATCACTTGCCTTCCTTTCCCACAAGGTTCAGGTAATAGTTTTCCACGGAACCTGTATTTCTTTCCATTTCGAGAAGGGTGACTCCTTCTGCTGCGAGCGCAAGGCTTATGTCTCCTGCTCTTTCAGCCATGCCGTATACCGTGATCCTGCCGTCTTCTGAGACATTCATCTTTTCCGCGCCGAGTTTTTCAAGGATTGCCGCGGCTGCCGAAGCGTTGTCGGTCACGATCTCGATCTTCTCTTCGCATTTTTCAAGCAGTTCACTCGCGCTGCACTCTTCCACAAGCTGTCCGTTGTTGATAAAACCGTATCTCGTGGATATCCTTGACAGTTCGTCAAGAATGTGGCTCGAGATGATAAATGTGGTCCCGAGGTCTTTGTTCATCCTGCGGATGAGCTCACGCATCTCGACGATTCCCTGCGGATCCAGGCCGTTTATGGGTTCGTCGAGCACCACAACATCCGGATTTCCCGCAAGTGCGAGCGCTATGCCGAGGCGCTGCTTCATTCCCAGCGAATAGTGCTTTATCTTCTTTTTTCCTGCCGCTTCAAGGCCCACAAGCTTTACAAGCCTCTCAGGCTCAGCTTTGTCGCGTATTCCGAGCAAACTGCACATGATCGCAAGGTTTGTCTTTGCGTCAAAGTTACCGTAAAACCCAGGATTTTCGATAAGCAGCCCGCGGCGCTGGGAAAAAAGCCCGAGCTCCTCCGCATTTTTCCCAAACATTGTATATTCTCCGGATGTCTGTGCCGAAAGCCCGCATATTATCTTCATGAATGTGGTCTTTCCTGCGCCGTTCCTTCCGACAAGGCCGTATATCTCGCCCTGCGGAACATGGATCGAGACTTTGTCCAGCGCTGTTTTTTCTCTGTATTTTTTTGTAAGACCGAAAGTTTCAACTATATTGTCCATATCTACCTCACATCACTTTTCTTTGCTATGATGAGCGCTGCCGCTCCGAAAACCGCAAGATACAGTGCGTTTCTTATGAAGTTCTCCGCGGTACCCGAGTTTTCCCAGACATTCCCGTAAATGATCAGGTATCTTCCTACATTGTCGATCTTTAACAGGAAATAGAAAAGCTGTATTATCAGTTCTTCGATCATCTTTGTCCAAAAAAGCAGTGTCGCTATGTAGCAGAGTGCAGAACTCTTTGTGGTCTCAAAGAGAAGGAGCATAAGAGAAAGCGCGACGAACCCGGTGAGCATCCAGAGAAGCACCTGTACGATGGCGTCACCCGCATCGGCTTTTACTATGGTGCCGCCGTTCAGGATGTTTCCGAAAAGGACAAAGAGAAAAGTGGCCAAAGTATATATCACTGTGACAATAGCTCCGGTGATCAGCTTTGAGAGCGTCGGGATGTGGCGTCCCCTCACGTTTCCGGCTATGTTTTTTATAAACCCGTTCCTGTTTTCCTGCGTCCAGAGGAATATCATCACAACGCATACGGCAGCCATCGTAATGACAGACATCATTTGTGACGCGGAAAGTATCAGTGTGTCAAGCCCCATGGTGAACGGCACATCGCTCCCTCTTATCGCGGAGAGGAACACCGTGCCTATCATGAAAGCAGGAGTTATATAAAATACAGGACTTCTGAACAGCCTGTGAAGATCGGCTCTTAAGACTCTTAACATCTCAGTTTTCTCTCCTTCCACCCATAAGATTTATGTAATAATCCTCAAGGGTATCGTATTTTTTTCTTATCCCGAGTGTGGCGATCCTGCGTGCGGCAAGGGCATTTGTTATATCCCCGGCACGGTCAAAGGCCTCATATATCTCGATCCTTCCTCCGTCAAAGACTTTGTAGTCCCTTATTCCAAGGTCTTCCAGCACTGCGGTCGATGCCGGAGCGTTGTCCGTAAGAAGTTCCACCTTTGATTTGCATTTTTCAAGAAGTTCTTCCGTGGTGCTCTCCTCAACAAGTCTTCCTTCGTTTATGAAGCCGTATTTTGTGGCGATCTTTGAAAGTTCCCCAAGGATGTGGCTTGATATCACGAAGGTCGTGCCGTTTTTCTTCTTTTCGAGGATCATCTCCCTGATGTCCCTGATACCTTCGGGATCAAAGCCGTTTATGGGTTCGTCGAGGATCAGGAGCTTCGGATCTCCCACAAAGGCAAGTGCTATTCCAAGTCTCTGTCTCATTCCGAAGGAATATTTTTTCACTGCCTTTTTCCCTGCATTTTCAAGGCCTACCATTTCAAGCAGTCTCATCGGCTCTTTCTTGTCATTTATCCCGTGAGCGATGCATTTTATCCGCAAATTCTCATAACCGCTGAAAGACGGGTAAATTCCCGGATCCTCTATCAAAAGTCCTTTCTCCAGCACCATGTTTCCAAGTGCATTTTTGTTTTTTCCGAAAAGCTTATATTCACCCGAAGTGGCGTCCGAAAGGCCGCTCACGATCTTCATGAGTGTTGTCTTTCCTGCTCCGTTTCTTCCGACAAGTCCGTAGATATCGCCTTCGCCGACATGTATCGAAACACCGTCGAGCGCGTTTTTGCTGCCATATCTCTTTGTGAGCCTGTCGGTCTCAAGTAAATAGGACATTTCTCTTCCTCCCTGTATCGTTTATAAAAATATGATCCGCAGGAACCTCGGTACCTGACCGTTTTCCTTACGGATCATATGTTATCATTTATATTTTTAAAAAGCGCAAAGGAATGTTAAAGAAAAGTTAAAGAAACGTGATCGTAAAAAATCACTCGGTAAGCTTGAAGCCTATGCCCCACACGGTATCTATGTATTCTCTGTCCGAAAAAGCTTTAAGTTTTTTACGGATGTTGCTGATATGCACGTTTACCGTTTTATCTTCGCCGATATAGATATCGTCCCAGGCATAATCATATATCGCCTGCTTTGAAAAGGCTTTGCCGGGGTTTTTAACAAGAAGCTCAAGGATCCTGAATTCGTGCTTTGTGAGATCTACGGGATTATTATTTACTTTAACAAAAAAGCTGTCGGGATTAAGTTCAAGTTCTTTATAAAAGATCGATCCCTCCGCACTGTCATTGGGCTTTTTTTCAGATCCTGCGTCTGATCTTCTGCCGTGTGATTCAAGGAAACGCCTGAGCCTCACTTCGACTCTTACGGTCAGTTCCTTGATATCAAAAGGTTTTGTGAGATAATCGTCGGCACCGAGCCTTAAGAGATCTATCTTTGAATCAACGCTGTCCTTTGCGGAGACTACGATCACCGGGATATCTGATCTTTCTTTTATCTCTTTTATGACCTCTTCACCGCTTTTTCCCGGAAGCATCAGGTCAAGTATCACAAGATCGATATTGCCGTTTTCGATCCTCAGCATCCCTTCGGTCCCGGAAAAAGCCTGTATGCACGAAAAACCGGCGAGCTTCATTGCTTCGCATATCATGTTGTTTATCGAGTCGTCATCTTCAATTATAAGGATATTCGATTCCATGCTGTTATCATCTCTTCCGCATGCATTCTTTTGTATTCCAAATAAAAGTAACAGAGTAAAAAATCATTGTCAAGTCAATAAATGAAGTATAAACGAAAAAAAGAGACCGTATCTCTACGATCTCTATACTCCCCGAATTGGGCTCGAACCAACAACACCTCGGTTAACAGCCGAGTGCTCTACCATTGAGCTATCGAGGAATGTATAAGCGCTTCGGATGCGAAGCATCCGGCTTATAACGAGCAAAATGCGTAGCATTTCGCGAGTCTACGCTACTCGGTCTTGTACATTGAAAACTGTATACTACTTTTTCCAAACTTTGTCAAGCTTAATCAACCTTCTGGTTAAGCCCTCGACCTATTAGTATGAATCAGCTACGTGCATTACTGCACTTCCACCCTTCACCTATCAACCTGATCGT
>JAEENL010000032.1 GCA_016283775.1 Lachnospiraceae bacterium
GTGCCCCCTGTCCCTCTCGAGCGGGATGTCAAGGTCTCCGCACGCGATCCTTTCCGCAAATGCCTTCATCTTTTCAAAGGGTTTTATCAGTTTCTTTCTGACAGCCATGAAAAAAACGGCGAGCACGGCAAACTGAAGGACTGACACCACCGCTATAGTGAGCATTGCGGTGTTCCTTTTTTTCAGCAGTCTATCCTTAAGATCGTTCAGGATGAGCACCGTTACGTGTTCACCGCTTTTTTCGGTCTTTATGCCTATCACCGTATCATTGTTTTTTATTGCTTCGTTAAGCGTATCCGAAGTCTTTTGAGAGGTCCTGAATAGCACGGTCCCGTCTTCACCGATAACCGTGTATTCCAGCGCATTGCTGTATTTTGAGGTATCTCCGAAATTGTCCTCGACAGACTGCACCACTTCATTTATCTTTACGGTGTCCTGCCGCAGGTCGCCCATCTTTCCGAAAAGCAGCAGACATATCACGATCTCTGCCAGAAACAGCAGAACGATCGGGATGATCATCTTTGTTTTGCTCATTTTCTTTTCCCCGTATCATGCGTTTACCGCGAAACGAATCTGTAGCCTTCTTTCCACACTGTCTGTATGTACTTAGGGTCCTGAGGATCGTCCTCTATCTCCTCACGGATCTTTCTGATATGCACGTTCAGCGTGCCGTCGGTCGTAAAACGGTCGGACCATACGTTGTCAAAAAGTTCCTGTTTTGTGACAAGTCTGTCCTTGTTGTCGGTGAGGTATTTAAGCAGTTTAAACTCAAGGCTTGTAAGCTTCTTTGGGATGCCGTTCACCGTGACACTCTTATTTGTAAGGTCGAGTTTCAGATTTCCGTCATCGTAGGGCTTTTCTTCCTCCGCGTTCACATCTGTCCTCGGTGAATACCTTTTCAGCACCACTCTGACCTTTGCAAGCAGCACTCCCAGCGAATACGGCTTTTCTATGTAATCGTCGCCGCCGATGTTCAGCGCGATCAGCTTGTCATCATCGGTGTTCCTCGCAGAGATAAAAAGGATCGGAACGTCCAGTTTTTCTCTGATCGTCTTGCAAAGCTCAAATCCGCTCCCGTCGGAAAGATTGATATCGAGAAGGATGAGGCGCGTCGTGTTTGTCTTAAAAAACGCCTCCGCTTCCGCTCTGCTGTACACCGCTTCGGTCTTTACTTCAAACATGTTGAAATATTCTTTTGTGTTGTCCGCAAGCATCTTTTCGTCATCGATTATAAGGCAGTCATATTCCATGGCAGATTTCGGGTTTTCCCGTCCTTTCTTGTTTATCGCATTAAGGATAGCAGAGTTTTCACCGCTCTGCAATCAAAAAAGGGAGCCCGGCAAAGGCTCCCCGTGGACTTTCGGATCAAAATGCATTTATCTCGTCTTCGGAGTCGTCGTTGTTTTTGTCGATATTTCTTATTACGACATCATAGGAATAGCTGTCGTTTACCTTTATCGACACCTTGTCTCCGCATTTGCGGCCAAGGAGCGCAACGCCTATGGGGGACTCTATGGAAACCCTGCCGGAAAGAGCGTCTCCGCGCACTGTGGTGACAAGGCGGTAGGTCTCCTCAACGCCGTCCTCCTCAACAAAGACCGTTACCGAATCGTTTATGCCGACTTCATCGTCTGCTGATGTGTCGTCTACGATCTCTGCGGTCCTTATCATTCTCTCGAGGTATCTTATGCGGCTTTCGTTTTTGTTTTTTTCTCTTTTTGCGGCGTAATACTCAAAGTTTTCCGAGAGATCGCCCTGCGCGCGCGCTTCCTTCACGTGCTCGAGGAGCTCATGGCGCACCACGACTTTTCTTTCTTCGATCTCATCCTGCATTTTTTTGATATCCGTTTTTGTGAGCTGATTGTGCATAATCTATTTACCGTCGACCATTATCGTTTTCCATATGCAGAAAACAACGATCGCCCATGCCTTTCTGTAATAGACGGGATTTGAAGGATCCGCCTTGCATTTGTCAAGATATTTAAGCGCGGCGTCTTTGTTGATATATTTGTCGACGTCGGCTGTCTTTATCACGTTTCTTGCCCATTCGTTAAGCTCGCCCGAAAGCCAGATGCGTACGGGTACCGGATAGCCCTTCTTTTTGCCGTCCTTTACTTCCTGAGTGATGATATCCTCAAAGGTCTCGCGAAGGACTATCTTGTTCTGTCCGCCGTCCACCTTTTCCGACCTTGTGAGTGTGCGCGCAAGATCGGTCACGGCATTGTCCATGAAAGGCGTTTCGCAGTGCAGTCCTCTCTCGGAGCAGCCTTTTCCGCACACCACGTTGATGTCTCCGGGAAGCCAGAGATTTGTGTCGACATACTGCATCATGTCCATTTCCGAGAGACCCTTTGTCTCGTCGAAATAAGAGCTTGTGATATCGGTAAAACGGACATTTGGCTTGTAGTCTCTGAGAAGCTTCTTTTTTTCGTCCTCGCCGAGAAGGAAGGTATTTCCGACAAATCTGTCACGAAGCGGCACGCACCCTCTTCTTATGAGGTCCTTGCCCTTTGTGTCCTCGCTCACATGCTTTACAACGCCCCAGATCATCTTTTTTATGGGGCCGGGCATGGATTTTATCTTGAGTACGCGGCCTCTGGGATTGTAGACATGGTATCCGCCCCAAAGTTCATCGGAGCCCTCTCCGGAAAGAATGACATCACACTTCCCGGCAGCAGCTTTTGCAATGAGTGACACAGCCACGGCGGAAGGATCGGCTACGGGCACTCCCATCGCTTTTATCGCAAAAGGAACTTCAGCCGCAAAAGTAGCGGAATCGATATTCACCACTTCGTGCTTTATGCCGTATTTCTCTGCAGAACGCGCCGCAACGTCGGCTTCGGAAAATCCGGGCACGTCAAAAGCAATGGTGTATGCCGTCATGTCCGGTCTGTCCTTTGACGCGAGCGCTGTGATTATCGACGAATCCAAGCCTCCTGAAAGGAATGCCGCAACTCTTCCGGCGCCCTCTATGCTCTCCTTCACCGCTTTTTTCATGGCGGATCTTATCTCTTTTCTGAAGGCCGCTTTGTCGGATTTTGTGCGGGGCTGGGGCTTCCATACGTTGTAGCGCGTGGAAACGGGATCGCCTTCGTAAAATCTCACAAAATGCCCTGCGCGCACGGCGCACACACCTTCACCTATGGTAAGCGGCTCAGGCACATACTGGAATGTGAAATAGTGCTGGAGCGCAACGGTATTGATATTTTTTCCCGCCGCCTCAAAGCATGGCATAAAATGAGTCGAAACAATGACATCATCGCCGTTCACACAGTAATAAAGCTGCTTGCTCCCGAGCCTGTCACGCCCTGCGTAAAGGTCGCGGTTCTTTTTGTCAAACAGGACCAAAGCAAAGCATCCGTTCAGATTTGATATCATGCGGTCAAAGGAATAGGTCCCGTAGGTCTCCTGCATGGGTTCCTCAGACTTTGGCGTGCCGTCCGCAAAGATCGCAACGAACTCATCCTCGTAAATGGCGCCGCGGATATCCTGTATACCTGTTTTTTTGTTGTAATGTACAGTGAACATCAGATGGAATCCTTTATGTCTTTCTTCATGTCAAGAACTGCGGCTCTTGCAGCATCCGCAAAGCCCGCTTCGCCGTAAGATGCGTATTTTTCCTGCTTATATGCTGCTATGATGCCTCTGGAGGAATTGATGATTGCGCCAAGTCCATCGGAATTAAAGAATACCTTGAGGTCGCTTCCTTTTCCGCCCTGTGCGCCGTAACCCGGCACCAGGATATATGCCTTGGGCATAAGCTTTCTTAAGCGTTCTCCGACTTCGGGATAGGTCGCTCCGACAACGGCACCGACATTTGAATAGTCGCCGTCCATGGAAGAAGCGCCCCACTCGATGACTTTTTCCGCCACATGCTCATACAGAGGACGTCCGTCGATCAGTCTGTCCTGGAATTCGCCGCTTGAAGGGTTTGATGTCTTTACGAGCACAAAGATGCCTTTTTTGAACTCGTTGCAGGCATCAACAAAGGGCTTTACTCCGTCTGTTCCGAGATAAGGGTTTACTGTGAGGAAATCGGTGCCGAAGGCTTCGGCTTCGGAGGATCCGATCTTTACCATTCCGAGGTGTGCTGAAGCGTAGGCAGCCGAAGTGGATCCGATGTCACCGCGCTTTGCGTCGCCGATCACGAGAAGGCCTTTTTCCTCGGCATAGCGGGTGGTCTTTATATAGGCTTCAAGGCCCGGAATGCCGAACTGCTCATACATGGCAATCTGGGGCTTTACTGCGGGGACCAGGTCGGCGACCGCATCGATGAGCTTTCTGTTGTAGCGCCAGATGGCGTCACCTACCGCTTCAAAGGTCTCTCCGAATTCGGCAAAAGAATTTTTCTTTATGTGCTCGGGGATCAGCGCAAGTGTGGGATCAAGCCCCACTACTATCGGTGAATCCTTTTTTACAATTCCGTCTATCAGCTTCCTGATCATACTCTTTTTCCTCCGACAATGGTCATCTTTATTTTTCCGGATACGGTCATTCCCGCAAACGGTGTGTTTCTGCCTTTTGATCTGAATCCTTCGGGATCGATCACGTATTGCCCGTTCAGATCTGCTATCATGATATCTGCGGGATAGCCCGGTTTTAACGTTCCGGCGTCAATACGGATGATCTCCGCGGGCTTAAGGCTCATCCGGGTGATAAGGTCCGAAAGCGTCATGCGGCCTGTTTTCACAAGTGTTGTATAGCACACAGGAAATGCGGTTTCAAGTCCCACTATCCCGAAAGGAGCTTTCAAAAATCCTTGGGATTTCTCTTCCTTTCCGTGAGGGGCATGGTCGGTCGCGATAACATCCACGATGCCGTCCACTACGCCCTGTATCAGCGCATCACGGTCTTCTTTGGCCCTGAGAGGCGGATTCATTTTCCAGTTTCCGATGTCTCCGGGGATCTCGGCATCGGTGAGCGCAATATAGTGCGGACCGGTTTCAGCGGTGAGATCCACATTCCTGTCTTTTGCGGCCTTTATATATTCCGGCGCGCGTCTTGTGGAACAATGGCAGAGATGCAGCTGAGCGCCTGTCTCTGCGGCAAGCTCGATATCACGCTCCGCTATTCTGTCCTCAACTTCGTTTGAAATGCCGGGAAGGCCCAGCTCTTCAGCACGTTTTCCTTTGTTCATCACGCCGCCCGCGACCATTTCTTTGTCTTCGCAGTGGTCAAAAATGGGAATGTCACAAGCCTTCGCCCGGAGCATTGCCTGCTTCATAAGCGCAGGGTCCATCACGGACTTTCCGTCTTCGCTCAGCGCGATCGCGCCGGCGGCCTTGACAGCGCTTATGTCCACAATCTCTTTTCCCTGCTGCCCAAATGTAACAGCAACGATGGGAAGGACATTCACACAAGCCGTTTCTTTCGCCCTGTCGATAACCCAGCGGACACGTTCCGCGGTGTCGATCACAGGATTCGTGTTGGGCATGCAGCACACTGTGGTAAAACCTCCCGCAGCGGCAGCTTTTGCTCCTGTTTCTATCGTTTCCTTGTATTCCCCTCCGGGTTCGCGGAAATGAACATGAAGATCTATAAGGCCCGGAAAAACATAGAGTCCCGCAGCATCAATGGCCTCTGCGTCATCTGTAACAGTATCGTCTGTGCCCTGCCGTATGTCTTCGATCTTCCCGTCACATACCACAATCGTACGAATGCCGTCGATGCCCTGTCCGGGATCAACGACATGTCCGTTTTTTATGATCATTTTTTTACTCA
>JAEENL010000033.1 GCA_016283775.1 Lachnospiraceae bacterium
TTACTCCAGATATTTCGGAACAGGTTACGACCTTTGGAAAGACAGGTTCGTCGATATCTACGAGCGCTATGAAAAAGAACTCGGGCACACCTTCTGTCAGAGGATGACCTATTACGAAAAGCCTGTCGACACAGTTACCGTTGTGGGCTACGAAGACGGGACCAGAGTATATGTAAACTACTCCTTCAACGATTACACCACTGCGGACGGAAAAACTGTAAAAGCCAGAGATTATCTTGTTGTAAGATAGGAGAGGAACTTCAATGGCACGCAAAAAGAAAAGACAAGGATTGGCAAAAAGAAAGGCGATATCGGGATATATCTTTATTTCGCCGTTCATAATCGGTTTCCTTGCATTCATGGTGAAACCGCTGTTACAGTCTCTTTACATGAGTTTTTGTAAGGTAACGGTACAGCTCGGCGGCTTTGTCACCGATTTCACCGGCATAACAAACTACAATGACGCGCTGTTTGTTGATATTTCCTTTAACCGGCAGCTTGTGGACGAGATAACGCGAATGGCCTACAATTCGCTGGCGATAATAGTGTTCAGTTTCTTTGTTTCACTGATACTGAACCAGGACTTCAAAGGAAGAGGACTTGTCCGTGCGATATTCTTCCTTCCCGTTATCCTCTCGTCCGGTGTCATCATAAACATCGAGACCAACAACAACCTTCTTTCGAGCATTGCCGATTCCATCGAGGGCTCGCTCGGAGGCGTGAGCATCACGGGTTATCTTGAGACGATCCTCGTAACTACGGGTGTGGCTTCAAAACCGCTGCAGACCTTGTTCAATGTCGTTGACGGTATCTACGATGTAGCGCTTGCTTCAGGTATCCAGATCATCATCTTCCTGTCGGGGCTGCAGACGATACCGAAGAGCTCATACGAAGCGGCTGCGATAGAAGGCTGTACGGCATGGGAATCGCTCTGGAAGATCACTTTCCCGACGATCTCGCCTCTGTTCCTTGTGTGCTGGGTATACACCATCGTCGATTTCTGCATGAGATCGGACAATGCGGTAATGACAAAGATACAGCAGATCAGTATCGCGCAGCTGAATTTCGGACTTTCTTCCGCGATGAGCTGGATATACTTTGTGATCGTTATGGCGATCATAGGCATCACGTCATTTATCATTTCAAAGTGGGTATATTACGATGACTGAGAATAGTGCTTTAACAAAAAGAACATATTGGGAGAGGAACAGGCTTTCAGGAGGAGAGCTCTTCCAGAAGGATGCCGTAAAGGTATTTGTGAGCGTGACACGTTTCATATTGCTTTTCGGAATGTGCTTCATGATCCTGCAGCCCATCCTCAACAAGATCTCCGTAAGCCTCATGGCTGAAGAAGATCTTTACAATCCGCTCGTCATCGCGATCCCCGAGCACGTGACCACAGCAAACTACGAGCTTGCGGCAGGCTTTATGAACTACTGGAAGACATTGTTCTCGACGTTCATAGTGGCCATAACTATCGCGGTTGTGCAGGTCGTTGTCTGCACGATAGTGGGATACGGATTTGCAAGATTTGATTTCCCGCTAAAGAAATTCTGGTTCGCATGTGTGCTGCTCGTGATCATAGTGCCTCCGCAGACCATTTCAAGTTCACTGTGGCTGCATTTCTACTTCTTTGACGTTTTCGGCATCATAAAACTGATAACCGGAAGCCCTATGAACCTCAGTGGTTCGGTGGTTCCGTACTATCTTCTCAGCGCGGGATGCATGGGTCTTAAATGCGGACTGTATATCTATCTTGTAAGACAGTTCTTCAGAAATATGCCGAAGGAGCTTGAAGAAGCCGCATACGTTGACGGCCTCGGAACATTCGGAACATTCACAAAGATCATGCTTCCGGATGCAAAGCCCATCATCATTTCATGCTTCCTTTTCGCATTTGTATGGCAGTGGACCGACAGTTTTTACTCGGGAATGTTCCTTGGAAAACTGAGACTCCTCTCGATACAGCTTTCCGCGATAGGTGAGAGACTTAACAGCTACATCATGTATACTCTCGGCGAGTCTACGGGTGCGTCGATAGGTTACACACAGTGCATAATCTCCACCGGAACGCTGATGGTGATCGCACCGATCCTCATTCTCTATCTCTTCATGCAGAGGGGCTTCACGGAGTCCATCGCGCAGACAGGTATCAAGGCCTGATGAACGATATATTTCCGCAGGGTATGCGGTCATATATAAAGTATTTTAAATCAATAAAAGGAGGAACTTTTATGAAACTCGTAAAAAAAGTGGGAGTTCTTGCAGTAGCTGCAACAATGATCATCTCCGTTGCAGGATGTGGCGAAAAGAAGCCTGAGCCTCAGCCTCAGAACACGCCTACACCCGCGACCGTTACTCAGGTTGTCATCGAGAACAATCAGGATGAGAACCAGAATGATCCTTATGCACTCCGCAAGGATGCAAACGGCAATACCGTAGATCTCGGCGGTATCGATGTTATCCTCAACAACTGGTGGGAAGGCGAACCTACACCTCCCAACAATGCTTATGACGAAGCAAGAGAAGAGTATCTTGAATGGCTCCAGAACACCTATCATTTCACATTCAAGAGAGCTCAGTGGTCCACATGGGGTGACACTCCTACAGACTATGTAAACTATGCTATGTCCGGCGGTGATGAGTATTATATGTTCACTCTCCGTCAGGGAACAGAAGCAGCTGCAGCGATCAACAACGGTCTTATGTGGGACCTTGCAAAGCTTGACTGCCTCGATCTTTCTCAGGCCAAGTTCGACAGAGCCATCAACACCTATGGTAAGCGCGGCGATTCCGTATACTGCATGAGAGCGGAAGTTTCCGAACCCAGAGGAGGCCTGTACTTCAATAAGAGACTTCTTCGTGAAGCAGGTATCGATCCCGATTCGATCTACACCTTACAGGAAGAGGGCAAGTGGACATGGGACGAGTTTGACAAGATGTGCGCTACCATCCTCAAGGATACCGATAACGACGGTGTTATCGACAGATGGCCTATGACAAACTTCGCATCATCTTTCTATGACACAGTAGTTGCTTCCAACCACACAAGCCTTATCACAACAGACGCAAACGGCAATTATGTGAACAACATCGAGAGCAACGCTACTCTTGAGGCTATGAACTGGGCCGTTGAGATGAGAGCAAAGTATGAGATGCCCCAGCCCGAAGGTTCCAACTGGGACTACATGTATGCTTCTTTCGCAAACGGCGAAGCTGCATTCCAGACAGAGGAAGCTTACAAGGCAGGTCAGTATGTAACACAGATGGAAGACGAATTCGGTTTCGTATGCTTCCCCAAGGGACCCTCTGCTGACGATTACTACAGCTACTCAACAGATAACCTTTATGTTATCCCTTCCTGCTACTCAGCAGAAAAGGCTTGGAAGATCGCTTTCGTTTATGACCTTGTAACAAGTGATGTTCCCGGTTATGAAGGATATCCCGCTTGGAAGTATGGCTACTACAACAACTTCAAGGATTCCGAAGCTGTAGACCTTACACTTCCCAGACTTATGGCAAATGCAGGCCCTCTTTTCGAGAACTCCATCGACGGACTCAGCGGAAATGACGGTCTTCACGGTTCACTTCTCTGGTGGACGATCTCTGCCGACACTTCAAACGGTGGTGAGAACACACCCGCAGCTCGTGCAGAAGCTATCAGAAACACAGTTCAGTCTTATCTTGATGCAGCTAACGGAAAGTGATCCTTTATTGATTTAGATCTTTACGCTCAAAGGGAGGCAGCGCGCGCTGTCTCCCGGAGCGTGAAAACATGAGCACCCACAAGGGAAACGCACAATGCCTAAGAATGAAAAAGCGCTGCTCTATTCAACGAACAGCGACTTTAAAGGGACAATAGAATATATCGAGGGCAATCATGAGGTTGTCGATTTTCACGACAATTCATCGGTGCGCATCTGGTGCAACATGGAGGCGGTGGGCTATAAGCCTCACTGGCACGAAGCTCTGGAGATACTTTTGCCCGTGGAGAACTACTACGAGGTCGTGATCCACGATGAGACGGTACGTATAAATCCCGGAGAGATATTTGTGATACCTCCCGGTTGCCTGCACGAGATAAAGAATCCTCCCGCAGGAGGCACAAGGTTCATCTATCTTTTTGACATGACCGTGCTCAAGCAGATGAAAGGGTTTGCGGGATTGCAGCCTGCGCTGATCTCACCCATACATGCGACAAAGAGCAGCTATCCCCGTATCTTTGACGAAGCGTACAATACGCTCATCAGGATGAGAAACCTGTATTTCTACGGCGGAGCCTACAGTGAGCTTGCGGTCTACTCATTGTTCATGAGTTTCCTGATACTCTTTGGCGAAAACCATGACACCGACGAAAAACTCTTCAGCAACACCAAGCCGCATAAACAGCAGCAGTATGTAAAGGAATTCAATCGTCTGCTGGAATACATAAACGACAACTACATGCAGCCCATCACGCTTGAGGATGCCGCAGAGAGCATAGGTTTCAGCAAATACTATTTCTCAAGGCTTTTTAAGCAATACACGGACTACACCTTCTGCGATTACCTGACGCTCAGAAGGATAAGAGCCGCAAAGGAACTCCTGAGCGACCCTGAATATTCCATCATGGACATCGCGATGAACACCGGCTTTTCAAGCATTTCGACCTTCAACCGTGTGTTCAAGGATTCGGAAGGATGCACGCCGAGTGCGTTCAGGGCAAAGAGAAGCGTACACGTATAAAAAATTCAAGCCTCACGACGGAAGCTTGAATTTTTTTATGGTGCGCCTAGCGACGCACGTTTCTAAAGGGTTAAAGTCCCGAATCCGCCCGGTAGTGGGAAGGATATAGTCGAAAGCAAGGGTGTCCACTGCGAGGTGGAATCTG
>JAEENL010000034.1 GCA_016283775.1 Lachnospiraceae bacterium
TCTTGACGGCACAGAGCTCGCTATCTCGGAATCACAGGAAAGAATGGCTGTCGTTGTCGACAAGAATGACGTTGATGCGATGCTTAAATATGCGGAATCGGAAAACCTTGAAGCTGTCTGCGTAGCGACGGTTACCGAGGAAAAGCGCCTTGTGCTCAAGTGGAGAGGAAAAGAGATCGTAAACATCTCAAGAGATTTCCTGAACACCAACGGTGCTCACCAGGAATCCGAGGCCTGCGTTACAGCGCCTTCGGAAAAGACATATTTCGACGCTCCCGTCGGCTACAAGGCTTCAACAGTCACAGAACAGAAGGGAAATGACCTTAAGAGCAGATGGCTGAACATGCTTTCCGACCTCAATGTATGCTCAAAGAAGGGCCTTTCCGAGATGTTTGACTCGTCCATAGGCGCAGGCACCGTGCTCATGCCTTTTGGCGGAAAATATCAGCTCACACCCACGCAGGTAATGGTCTCAAAGCTTCCCGTGCTCAAAGGAAAATGCGATACAGTGACCATGATGAGCTACGGTCTCGACCCGTTCCTTTCCAGCTGGAGCCCTTATCACGGCGCGGTATACGCGGTCATCGATTCCGTTTCAAAGATAGTTGCCGCCGGTGGCGACATGCACCGCATCCGCTTTACCTTCCAGGAGTTCTTTGAAAGACTCCGCGAGGACAGCACACGCTGGGGCAAGCCCCTTGCAGCGCTTCTCGGCGCATATGAGGCACAGATCCGTTTGGGCCTTCCTTCCATAGGCGGAAAGGACTCCATGTCCGGCTCCTTCAACGAGATCGACGTTCCTCCGACGCTCTGCTCCTTCGCTGTAGATGTGGCATCAGTCGGTGACATCATTTCAAATGAGTTTAAAAATGCGGGCGACCGCCTCGTGAGATTTGCAATTCCTCGCGATGAGTACGATCTTCCCGATTACGATGCGTTCATCGCTCAGATGGACTGCTTTAAGAAGCTTGCTTCAAAGGGACTCATAAAGTCCGCATATGCTCTCGGAAAGAGCGGTATCGCGGAAGCGGTTTCAAAGGCCGCATTCGGAAACTGCCTCGGCGTAAAGCTTTCCGACGACCTTGACGAAAGCGCACTCTTTGCGCCTTTGTATGGTGAGATCCTTGCGGAAGTTGCACCTTCAGATATCGACACAGTACTGAAAGCAGGAAAGGGTATCGCTCTTGTCGGTGAGGTCACCGGTGATGGTGTGATCTCTTATCGCGACATGAAGCTGGATATCCAGACTGCGTTGAACGCATGGAAGGGCACACTTGAAAGCGTATTCCCCACAAAGACCGTGGGCCTTAAGGAAGCTGAAAAGAAGCCCGTGATCCCGCTTTACGAAGCAAAGAAGTTCCTTGTTTCGGACAAGAAATTTGCCGAACCCAAGGTATTTATCCCCGTATTCCCCGGCACAAACTGCGAATACGATTCGCTCCGCGCTTTTGAGAGAGCGGGCGCGCGCGTAACGACCTGCGTTTTCAGAAATAGGAACGAAGAAGATATAAAAGCCTCCGTAGAGGCATTTAAGAAGGGCATAGAGGATTCTCAGATACTCATGTTCCCCGGCGGTTTCTCGGCCGGTGACGAGCCTGACGGATCGGGAAAATTCATTGCGGCTGCATTTATGAATCCTTATCTCAGGGATGCCGTGAACGACCTCATAAAGAAGCGCGACGGCCTCGTACTCGGTATCTGCAACGGCTTCCAGGCGATCATAAAGCTTGGCCTTGTGCCTTACGGCGAAGTGTGCGGACAGAAGGAAGATTCCCCGACACTCACAAGGAACTCCATCGGACGCCATGTTTCAAAGATGGTCTACACCAAGGTCATTTCAAACAAGTCACCCTGGCTCCTCAAGGCAAAGCCCGGCGATGTGTTCGCGATCCCCGCGTCACACGGAGAAGGCCGTTTTGTCGCAAACGACGAGTGGCTTAAAAAGCTCATCGAAAACGGGCAGGTTGCGACTCAGTATGTGGATCCCGACGGAAATCCCACAAACAACGAAGACTACAACATCAATCTTTCCTATCTCGGCATCGAAGGCATCACCGACGAGACAGGACGCATCCTTGGCAAAATGGCGCACTCGGAGCGTATCGGCTTTGGCGTTGCCGAAAACATCACAGGAAACCAGGACCAGATGATATTTGAATCCGGTGTTGAATATTTCAGGTGAGGATGTTAAAATCTTACCGTCTGAATACTTTTTTATGAGGGCTTGGAAAATGGACGGAAGAAGGATACTTAAAAGTAAAGCATATCTCTATATAACCGAGTTTTTTGCGGGAATGTCCGTAATGGCGGTAGAGCTCGGGGCCAGCAGACTGTTGGCCCCGTATTTCAGTTCTTCGCAGATCGTCTGGACGATAATAATCGGAACGATCATGATAGCGATGGCACTGGGAAATATCTACGGAGGACGCACCGCCGACAAAAACCCCGATCCCGACAGGCTGTACGGCAGGATAGTGGTCGCCGCGGTCTGGATCGCGCTGATCCCGGTCGTTGGAAAATACATAATCCTCGGCATCTCGGGACTTCTTGTTTTTACGATCAGCACGAACTATCTGATCATTGCTGCGTTTGCGGCCTGCATGGTCGTGTTTGTTTTCCCGCTTTTTCTGCTGGGAACGGTGACACCGTCCCTGGTAAAATATACGGT
>JAEENL010000035.1 GCA_016283775.1 Lachnospiraceae bacterium
GACGACACAAACACGCCAGCGCAAACCAGCGCAAGCGCAGCATTGTAAATAACATTCCTGCGTAAAGGACTGTTGTCCTGCACATTCTTGAATCTTTTTACGATGAACCGATTGTTGTTAAATCTGATAAGCCCCAGGGATGAAGCCAGCCCCTTTGAGTTCTTCCATTCAGACCGCTTGATCATAGCGACTATCGTTTGCAGATAATCCGCTTTTTCTGCGGATTCTATGACTCCAACAACAGTGCTGTCGCAATTCAGTTCCAATGTTTCTTCCATTCTGGCCCTGAGAAGATATGCAAAAGGGTTCCACCACATGATATTGCAGAAAAGATCCGTCAACATGATGGCCTCAATATCACGCCTCACAATATGCCCATATTCGTGGAGCAGGCTGTAATAAGCCTGCGTTTCAGACAAGCCCTCCGGCAACACGATGATCTTGTCAAAAAAACCAAAAGTGAAAGGTGTTGTGGAAACTCTGCTTTCGATCACTTTTACTTTTTTTGATGTTTTGTATCGACCACGGATTTTCTGTAAAAGCTGTTCATATCTGTCATCTGCCGGAGTTGCACATTGCAAGATCATGTTTTTGAACTTCTTGTTTTTCACAAAGCTCCTTGTGATCAGCAGAATTGCTATAAGCCCCCAAAGGATTGCCAGCCAATCAGCAACACACAACGGTCCGAAGAAACTGTCAAACAGAAAGGGAATGGCCTTGTTGTACAGCTTTCCGAGCGCAACTTCCTTAGAAAACGTGAACTCTACAGGAATCGCAAGCCTGACCACACATAGGATAGCTATGAAATACAGTTGTCGGATGCCAAATCGCCCAACGTGAAGGCTCCTGTAAACATATACAATGATCAGCATCAGAGCGACTGCATAAAATGACATCATAGCAGAGAAAAATGTTATTGTCATTTATTTTTTCTCACCTTTGCCCTTTTTCTTCTTTAAATCCGCTATTATCGCCTCAAGCTCATTAACAAGTTCCTCTTTGCTGTCTTTGTTCGATTTGTCGTTAAAGAGGGCAAGCGCCACCTTTCCCATAGCACCTGCAGGGATGCCGATCTTTCGCATATACTGTGCGGCATACTCCTCCCTGGTGTAAGTGCAGGAGAACAATCTTGCGTACTGTGTATTGTACCTCTTTGTCCCGCTCTCTCGGATCAGTCCGCCGTCAAGCAGCTCATTCAATGCCCTGTGAACATATGTGATATTCGCCATCTTCTTGGGCGATGCCTCCAGTATCTCCTGCGCACTGAGCGGAGTATCACTATTCCAGAGAATGTTCATCAGTTCTTCGCGTCTTTCTGTGTTTCCAAAGCTTTTGATCTTCATTTTTGATTCCTCGTAAATAGATTTTTACCTTACTATTATGCACTCAATTTACAGTTTCTGTCAATGCATTTTTTCGTTTTTATAAAAAAGGGTTCCGGCGGTGTGCCGGAACCTTAATGGTCTATTGTGACTTCATCTTACGTTTTTGTACATGGGACCGTATGCCGCGCAGGCTCTGTAATCCTTTCCTTCAGGATCCATGCCGAACGCGTTCCACGAAGCGGGACGGAAGATGTCTTTCTCGGGAACATTGTGCATCGCAACGGGGATGCGGAGCATGGAGCAGAGTGTGATGAGGTCGGCTCCGATGTGGCCGTAACTTATCGCGCCGTGATTTGCACCCCAGCAGTTCATCACGTCATATGCGCTCTTGAAAGGCCCCTCCTCGCCTGTGGTGCGCGGCGCGAACCATGTGCATGGCCAGGTGTAGTCGGTCCTCTTCCAAAGTACATCGGTGACTTTTTCGGGAAGCTTGATGGTCCAACCTTCGCAGATCTGGAGCATGGGGCCGAGGCCTTTTACAAGGTTCAGCCTTATCATTGTCGCGGGCATTTCCGCCTCAGTGACAAATCTGGAGGAATAGCCGCCGCCTCTGAAATAGCCGAGATCAGCATAGTTCCATGTTGTCGCGTCGAGAATAGCGTCGATGTCCTTTTCGGTCATGTTGTACCATTCCTTCATGACAGCCTTATTGCCCTGCTTTGCTTTGCCGCAGGCATCAAGGCAGGCCGCGCCTGAATTGATGAGGTGTATAAATCCGTTCGCTTCTTTTGCCTTTCCGGTAAGCGTGTAGCCGGTGGCCTTTTTGACTGCGTCGGGAGACCAGTAGGTGCGCACATCCGCAAAAATCTGGGCGCGGTTTGTGAGTAGCTTCATAAAGAGCATGCCGAGGCCGTTGAGCACGTCGTTTTCGGTCGCAAGGATGTAGGGCTCGCGCGCTCCGTTCCAGTCAAACGTGGTGTTCAGCATGGCTTCGGGGAAATCGCAGTTGGGATAAAAATCTGTCCACTGGCGCTGTCCCTGGAATCCCGCAGCGATCGCGTTGTGGCCGACAGCCTCTTCCTCACAGCCCTTGGGAAGATTTGGATTGCCGTTCATGAGGTCCTTGATGATGCACATCATCTTTACCACAAACTCCCAGTCCTCATCCTTCTGCTTTCTGCTTCTCTGAAGTTCCTTGGGATTTTTGTCAAAGCCCTCTTTACAATGAGCCTTTGTCCACTTGAGAGCTTTCTTGTATTCCTTTTCATCGTAAATGCCGAGCGTCATGCGACGGATAACTTCGACCTCATCCACCGATTCCACGCGCATTCCGAGATATTCCTCGATAAATGCGGTATCGATGATGGAGCCGCCGATGCCCATGGTAACGGAACCGATCTGAAGAAAACTCTTTCCGCGCATTGTTGCGACAGCGACTGCCGCACGACCGAAACGGAGTAATTTTTCCTTTACATCCTCGGGGATTGTGGTGTCATCCGCTTCCTGCACGTCATGACCGTAAATGCCAAATGCGGGAAGCCCCTTCTGTGCGTGTGTAGCAAGTACCGACGCGAGGTAAACGGCGCCGGGACGCTCTGTGCCGTTAAATCCCCATACGGCCTTGATGGTCATGGGATCCATGTCCATTGTCTCCGCGCCGTAGCACCAGCAGGGTGTGACGGTGAGCGTGATGTCCACGCCTTCTTTTTTGAACTTTGCGGCACATGCTGCGGCTTCCGCAACGCGCCCGATGGTGGTGTCTGCGATGACCACCTTTACGGGATCTCCGTTTGAATACCTGATGTTATCCGTGAAAAGCTTTGCTGCGGCCTTTGCCATGTTCATCGTCTGGTCTTCGAGCGACTCGCGCACTCCGAGTACGCCGCGTCTGCCGTCGATGGTGGGCCTGATGCCGATCACCGGATAATCCCCTATCAGTCTGTTTTTTGCCATAAAACCCTTCCTCCTTGATATATTGTAATGCTTTCCGCATTAACTTTCAGTCTTTTAGATCGTATTTCTCAAGCTTTGAGAGCCGTCTGTTTGAATATCTGTCGTCCGGCGTAACGTCTTCTCCGAACCATTTCGGAGCCTTGAATGCCTTGGCGTCTTCGGGAGATTCAAACTCCACCTCCGCCATGACAAGTCCCTTTAATTTTCCCGCAAAAACATCCAACTCTATCTTGTGCTTCTCGTCGAGCGGGATGATATAGCGGGTCTTTTTTACTATATTGTCATCGTGCTTTTCCAAAAGATGCTCGTATGCTGTCTTTGTGAGCGGGAGCTCAACCTCGTTGCATACGCGGGCCTGCGCTTCGCGGATGAGTTTTTCCATTCCCTTTTTGGATTTGTAAGTGAGGATGTACTCATCGTTTTTTTTGCGGATCCTGACTGTGGGATTTCCGCAAAGATATGCCTGCTCAATCTCCCATTTTTCGTATTTGTCGAGTCCCTTGGGGAGTTTTTCTACCAGAAATTTCTTTTCTATCTCCACGATCAGTTCCCTCCCGGTTTCTTTTTTGCGAGTTTCAGTTCAAAGTAGCGTTTCAGATCTTTCGGGTCGTTAAGCGGTGTAAGCGCGGAATTTTCCGCAAAGAAGCTCTGCAGCTCGTTAAGTGTGATGAGCACTCCGTCAGTCTCCTCGTCCTCTCCGCCGTGGCGCTCCACAAGCCGCGCCCTGTCGGCCTTGAGGACCGCTCGTATTGCGTTTGGGCTGTATCCGCAAAGGACTTTGTTCACGCCGCTCACAAGGTCCTTTTCCTCGTTTGTCAGTGCATCGGTCTCGGTGCGGACATACTTCACTCCGTTTTTTATAAGCCCCGAATAGATCGAAGGATAAGGTATGAAGCTTCTGTGAAGGTAATAAACATCGTCATCGAAAAGAGGGCGCCCATTTATGAGAAGTGACAGCGCCTGCGAGTAAAAAAGCGCGGCGGTCAGCTGATAAGGCGCTATGTCAAAATTTGAATGACGGGCGAGATACATCACAAGAAGAGCGGATTTGTCACGCAGTATCCGCTTTTCCACTGCCGCTTTTGCCTTTCTGTAGGCAACATCCGTGATAAGCCTCTTGTTTTCTTCAAGAAGTCTTGCAAAGGCATACGGATTTTCATGTATCTCGTTTATCTTTGAAGCAAACTCAGGACTTGCGTTATCAGCCTTCAGCTGGTTCATCACCGTGGTCACGCCCCACCCGAGGAGTGTGGAGAGCGGCTTTTTTCCTATGTTGTAGGCTTCTATTATATCTGTGAGTTGTTGTTTTGTGTCAGCCATCAATATTTCCTGAAATCATTTATTCCGTTTACGAGGATCCTGATACCCTTGATTATCCGGTCAAACGCGCCTATCCTGTAAAAACTGATCAAGAGCATGCCGACGGGTATGCCGAGGATCATTCCGGGAACGCCCGATACCCTGTATCCGACAAACATGAAGAACAGCGTTGCCAGGGGATTTAACTCGACCGCGTCGCCCACAAGTTTGGGCTGTAACAATTGTCTCACAACCTGACAAACGCCATAGATTATGCCAAGCCACAGGGCGTGCATGAAATTACCCGCAAACAGATCGACCGCGATCCATGGCCAAAGCACGGCTCCCATGCCGAACACCGGAAGGAAATCCAGAAATGCCACAAGAAGGGCGACCAGCGCTGAAAAAGGTACATCGAGTATCTCAAAGCCTATGAACATGATGATGAAAACGAGCACCATTATGATGAACTGTGCCTTAAAGTATCCACCGATAGCTTTTTTGAAATTGTCGATGACTAGGTCGTAATATTCAAGTGTTACCGGAGGGGTCATCTTTTTTATCTTTCCGATTATCTCGTCACGCTGGGCCGTGAAGAAATATGCGGCGATGATGCATACGATGATGCCGAGCAGGACTTCCGCAAATCCGCCCACTGCGCCGCCCACGCCGGAAACCGAAGGAAGCTTTATGTTGTCGATGAACTTTGTCGCGCCTTCGGACAGATCTTCAATAGTCCCGGACACAAAAGCCTGCATTTTTGCGGGCAGGATATTGTAAAAGCCGGTAAGCCTTTCACCTGCATCACTCAGTGCGTTTTCTATCGTCTGCAGGATCTCGACTCTGTTGTCATAGAGCTTAAATGTCTCGTAGACAAGGAAATAGCCTATTCCGTACAAGGCTGCGGCGACAGCTACGACAACGAGCACGATGACGATGGCGGAGCTTACTTTTCTCGCAAACTTCAGCCGCTTTTTAAGGAATTTCACAAACGGATTTGCGATCATCGAAATGATGATGGCAACGACAAAAGGCATGAAAAACCTGAGCGCAGCGGGAAGGAGCCAGATGATGAGCGCAAGCGCGATAAGCGTCAGAGTAAGGTTTACCAGAACGCGGAGATATATCTTTTTGTCTGTAGCCGCAACCGTTTCATTTCCGGGTTTCTGATTTTCCTCGAATGGTTCTTCAAAATCAGCTTCGGGCCTCACAGGATCACGGTATTCGGCTTTTATCCTGAGTCTTTCCCTTACTTCCTTGAGTTTCTTTAGGCCTTTTGTATTTTTTCTGTTTCCGGGTTTCCCATTCTCGCGAGGGATCCTGTTTTCATTTTCGTTCTGTTTATTCTCTTCCACGTTACCCTCCCTGAGCGGATCTGAAATAGCCGCTCACGCTTCACGTTTCTGCAGACAATTCTATTTTTCTCCGAGCTTCAGCGCTCCGAAGAAACCGGCGGCAAATGTGATGATACCTATGATCACGGCAATCGCCGTTACGGATGTAACACCTGAATTTACATATACCGGATAAGGCGATGCGACTACCAGTCCGAGTATTGCGCAGTAGGTTTTTGCCTCATGGTTTTTGAGCAGCCAGTGTATGAGCTTTGCGACCGCAAAAATACCCACTAACACGCCTATTCCGAAGGGAGCGAGGATGCCGGCGGCTTTGAAAAGTCCCGGAAAATCTACTGATACAAGTGAATCAACGGCAAGGTTGATCGCAGCGATTATCGTATTGTAGTAGCCAAGGACCATCATCACCATCGAACCCGACACTCCGGGGATGATCATGGTAGCTGCCGCGACCACGCCGAGCAGGAGTCCGATCACCATATGCGCAAGCGAAAAATCGAGGCTCTTGTCTGCGCCCTGCACGTTTCCGAGAAGCTGCAGGCCGATAACAAGCGCAAAGAACAATACGAAAAGGATCACGCTCAAAACGTCGATCTTTTTCTTTGTCGCGCGTTTCCACATCATCGGAATTCCGCCGAAAATGAGGCCGATAAAGAGCAGCGCCGTGGGAATGGGGAACTTTTCAAAAAGCATCTCTATCGCTTTTGCGAAGCCCACGATGCCGATGAGCATGCCGATAACATACGGGAGCAGTGTAAGTATGCTCTTTTTAAACTGCTTGAACAGATTGTTTATGCTTCCGATGATGTCGTCATAGACACCCATGGAAACCATCATCGTACCGCCGGACACGCCGGGTATGACATTTGCGATACCGATCACGATACCGCGGAGCACATCAAGAATGAACTTTAACAAAGCTTTATCTCCTCCTTTATCCCAACCGAACGTGTCCATCTTCCCGAGGCCCCGCAGGGGAGTATCAGTCCCGAAGCCTCAACGGGAAGTCCTATCTCGTCCGATATCACTTTTCCCCCGAACCTCTGTTTTGCCTCGGTCCCCAGCATGTAGGAAAGCACTGCGGGCTGAAGGCCTGTGGTATAGGAATTTATCAAAAAGAACAGTGGCTCTTTTTTAAGCACGTTCATGCAGAGCTTTATGAGATCGTAGACGGAATCCTCTATCTTCCAGATCTCGCCTTTCGGGCCTCTTCCGTAGGACGGAGGGTCCATTATCACCGCATCGTACAGATTTCCGCGGCGTATCTCACGCTCGGTAAACTTCACACAGTCATCGACGATGTATCTTATCGGGGCTTCCGCAAGTCCCGAAAGCGCTGCGTTTTCTTTTGCCCATGCAACCATGCCTTTTGACGCGTCAACGTGTGTGACTGACGCTCCGGCCGCCGCTGATGCAAGTGTTGCACCGCCTGTATAAGCAAAAAGATTCAACACCTTTATCTCGCGCTCAGGATCTTTTTCCTTTTCCTTTGCGATGAGACCGGAAAACCAGTCCCAGTTAACCGCCTGTTCCGGGAAAAGACCTGTATGCTTGAACGCAAAGGGCTTCAGATTGAACTTAAGGCGTCCGTAGCCTATGCTCCAGCTTTCAGGCATGGAAAAATTTTCCCATTCGCCGCCGCCTTTTGCCGAGCGATGGTAATGCCCGCTGAGTCTGTTCCATTCCGGAAGCTTTTTTTCGGTATTCCAGATCACCTGCGGATCCGGACGGAGAAGGATGTGATCCCCCCACCTTTCGAGCTTTTCACCGCCCGAACAATCCAGCACGCTGTAATCTTTCCAGTTTTCTGCGACCCACATATAGTGTCCTTTCAGTTTTTATGCTGTTTTTTTGAGGTCGAATTTCCTGAGGATGATCCCAAGAAGTGTCACTCCCGCTACGGAAGTGAGCGTTCCGACCAGCACCATTGCCTTTACGCTGATATTGTCCATGATGAACCCGCCGCTGAACGATGCGATGAGAAACGCAATGTTTATCATGATCGTCACGAGTGACTGCCCGCGCACCGCGTCCTCCTCATTCATGAGCTGTGCCACAAAGGACACGCTCGCCGGGATGAACAGCGAGAACGAGAGCATCTGGAAAAATGTGCCGACATAAACGCCTGCGACATTCCATGCTATCAGTGTGATCAGGCTCTTTATGAGGAAAAATACGCCCGAAACAAAAAGCAAAAGCTTTGTGCCGAACTTCTTTTCAAGTCTGCTGTAAAAGAACATCGGTAGCACTTCTGTGACCGCCGCAAAGCTCAGTATTCCTCCGAGGTCCGCCTTGTTTCCTCCGACATCGACGACCACCTGGTAAAAGAAATTGTTGATGTACGAGTGGCTTAAATAAAATCCCATGCATCCGAGCAGCACCACAAAAAACAGCTTGTACCGTGAAAAGAAAGCAAAAAAGCTCTCCTTTGCCTGAGTGCCTGTTTTTTCCATCGCTTTGCTCGTAGTGTCTGCGCTCAATGAAATGATCACGAGCACCGCTATTAAATATGCGCACACCGCAAAGCCTATGGTAGGGATCACGTCAGGGTTCAGTTTTTCCGCGAGGTGCCCAATGACAAGGCTTATTATTGCAAACATGAACGAGCCTGCCGATCTTCCTATGCCAAAGTTCACTTTTATCTCATCCATTTCCAGACGATGGCTCATCGCATTGACAAATCCCTGAGTGGAAGCCGCTATCACGGTGAGCATGATTATCGATATCGTACACATGGCCCCGGCATGCTTTGTGAGGAGTTCTCCCGCATAAGCCACTGCCTCCAGAAGATACATGACGATAAGGATCGCTGCAAGCGAAACCTTTTTTGACTTATCGGCAAAATGCGACAAGGCATGCTGTAAAATGATCGCAGGGATGTTTCCGAATGCGATTATCACTCCTATCTGAGAATCGGTATAGCCTCTGTTCAGCATTATGACACTCGCAAAACTGAGCGCAGTGCCGTATTGCATCCAGTATCCGCCCTGCAAGAGAGCGTACAGGATGTTTCTTTTTCTTGTATTTCTTTTGATATCCATTATTACTCCAAAACTTCTTTTTCCGCAAAATTAAATGATAACACAAACCATATCTCAAATCAAGAAAAATGGGAACCCGCGTGCCTTGCGGATCCCCGTTTTTGTATCGTTTTTATTATTCTTTTTCGATATGATGGATCTTTGACGATTCCTGATTGTAAAGGAGCTTCAGCACTATCGGCGTAAGTATCGAGGATACCACGATCAAAAGGATGACCGCCGTGAAGTATTCAGACGAGATAAGGCCCACAGACAGTCCCTTTTGTGAGACGATGAGCGCCACCTCACCTCGTGTCATCATTCCGACACCGATCTTTAAAGAGTCTCCCCAGCTGAAGCGGCATACCTTTGAGATAAGGCCGCAGCCGATGATCTTTGTAACGAGAGCCACTATCACAAACAGCACCGCGAACACCAGGACCTTCGTGTTAAAGCTTGAAACATCGGTCCGAAGCCCTATACTTGCAAAAAACACCGGTCCGAAGATCATGTAGGAATTTATGTCCATCTTGCTCGCGATGTAGTCATGATCCTTGATGGAGCAGAGGATGATGCCCGCGACATATGCGCCCGTGATATCAGCGATGCCGAAAAACTTTTCAGCGACATATGCCATCGCAAAGCACAGAGCGAGCGAAAGTATCGGCATTCTCCTCGTATGCGGCCAGCGCTTGTCCATGCATTTGAACAGAAGATAGAACAAAAATCCCACAACTATCGCAAATACAAAGAACAGCAGCGTCTGGATCACTACCTTTGACGCTTTTACTTCACCGCCATTGAGTCCGATGACAAAAGTGAGCACAATGATGCCGATGACGTCGTCTATGATGGCCGCCGACAGAATCGTCGTTCCGACGGTGGTCTTGAGCTTTCCGAGCTCACGAAGCGCCTGCACCGTGATGGATACAGACGTCGCGGTCATAATGACGCCCACGAACACACCTTTATAAAAATCGGGCGAACCCCACGGCGCGCCGCCGTACATCGCAAAATACAAAAGACTTCCGCCGACAAGCGGCACCGCTACTCCGCAGCACGCTATGAGAAAAGCCTTGAAGCCTGTCTTTAACAGTTCTTTGAGATTGGTACCGAGACCTGCCGAAAACATCAGCAGTACAACGCCGATCTCCGCAAATTTCTGTATAAAATCCGAGAGATGGACCAGGTTTAAAAGGCTCGGCCCGATGATTATCCCGGCAAGTATCTCGCCGACTACTTCGGGTGCCTTGACGCGTTTTGCAAGAAGCCCGAACACCTTGCTGAAAACTATGATTATCGCAAGGCTCAGGAACACTTCATACGCTTCCATTTCCATGCCTTTCCGTTATTTATGAATTATATCCGTCAGGATTCTGGCTCTGCCATCTCCATGCGTCTTCACACATTTCCTCGATGTCCCTTGTTGCCTCCCAGCCAAGCTCCTTCTTTGCCTTTGAAGGATCCGCAAAGCAGGTGGCGATATCGCCGGGACGGCGGGGTGTGATCTCGTAAGGAAGATCTTTTCCGCAGGCCTTTGAGAATGCCTTGATTATCTGTAATACGCTGTATCCGTGACCTGTGCCGAGGTTGTAGATCGACACGCCGCTTCCGGGAACGATCTTCTTTAATGCGGCAACATGGCCGAGTGCAAGGTCCACAACGTGGATGTAGTCACGCACGCCGGTGCCGTCAACGGTATCATAATCGTTTCCGAAAACATTTACATGCTCACGCTTGCCGATAGCGACCTGCGCAACGTAAGGCACAAGGTTGTTCGGGATGCCCTTCGGGTCTTCTCCGATCTTTCCGGTCTTGTGAGCTCCGATAGGATTGAAATATCTGAGTAAAACGATGTTCCACTCGGGATCGGATGTATGAACGTCGGTAAGTATCTGCTCCAGCATGCTCTTTGTCTGTCCGTAAGGGTTTGTGATCTGTCCCTTGGGGCATTCCTCAGTGATCGGAACAAATGCGGGATCGCCGTATACCGTGGCTGAGGAACTGAAGATGATGTTCTTTACACCGTACTGCCTCATGACAAACAGAAGATTCAGTGTGCCGGTGATATTGTTGTGATAATACTCCATCGGCTTTGCGACGGATTCTCCGACTGCCTTTAAGCCCGCAAAATGGATAACGGCGTCAAATTTATTCTCCTTAAAAACATTTTCCGTCGCCGGACGATCCAAAAGATCGACTTTGTAAAACTTAAGATCTTTTCCGGTAATCTCTTTGATGCGTTCCACCGCTTTCTCGTTTGAGTTGTAAAGATTGTCGAGAATAACGACGGAATGACCTGCATTCAGCAGTTCTACACATGTGTGGCTTCCGATGTAGCCGGCGCCTCCGGTGACAAGAATGTTCATAAATGCCTCCTTGTTAAGAAACAGCGTAAACTATGCGTTACAGCACGTTTTTTCAGCGTGCCAAGTGGTTATAGCACGCAATCGACGCAATGTCAATAATCTTTGCATAAAACAATCGCAATTTTTGATAAGTTTTTCGGATCGGCACGATCCTCTTGACTTAGCCGCGATTTCTTGATATATTTATTGAGCAACCGATTGCGCAGATTCATTATGACACCATCACTCCGTTTTGTCAACTTAAATTACTTAAAAACCGGCAAAGCGGTTCAAATACATCAGGAGGCAGCAACAGTGGACAGAAAGATAACAATAGCCGATGTCGCGGAGGCACTCGGAGTTTCAAAAACGACCGTATCCCGCGCCATATCGGGAAAAGGCCGCATAGGCGAGGAAACAAGAAAAAAGGTGCTCGAATATATCGAGGTCACCGATTACAAGCCTAATGTCATCGCAAAAAGCCTTGCCCAGTCCAAGACCTACAACATCGCGATGATCCTGCCCGCAGACTGCAACATCGCAGAGCTCCCTTTTTTCCAGACCTGCATGTACGGTGCCTGCGAAGCTGCCGCGGAGCGTGATTACGACGTGCTGACGATATACACGCTCGGAAATGAGTCAAAAAATCTGGAGCGTGTACTGATAAACAACAAGATCGACGGCATAATACAGAGCCGCACCACCGTAAACGACAGCATTTCCGCGCTTATCGCAAAGCGCGGGCTCCCGTTTGTCGCAATTGGAACGACAGACGATCCCTCCATAGTGCGTGTCGACCACGACCACAGGAGTGCCTGCCGTGAGCTTACGGCACACCTCATAGCCTCCGGGCTCCGTCGCATCGCGCTGATCGGCGGAAACAACACGCACATGGTCACGAGGAACCGTTACCGCGGCTTTGTCGACGCGTTCAAGGAAGCAAAGATCAGCATCGATCCGGAACTTATCTATTTGAACGCAGAGGGCAACGACAACATCGACGAAGTGACCCACAGCCTTCTGGTAAAAGGTGCGGAATGCATAGTCTGCATGGACGACATGATCTGCTCCCGCGTTCTGCAAAAGCTGAGAAGAGACCGCATCACCGTGCCCGACCACGTAAAAGTCGCTTCCTTCTACAATTCAAGCCTTTTGGAATCGCATATTCCCGCGGTCACGACGCTCGAATTTGATGTCAAGCAGCTCGGCGAGACTGCGGCATCCGTTCTGATCGACCTCATTGAAGGAAAAGACGTAAAACAGACAACGCTTCTTCCGTATCACTTGAAAATAAAGGAGACCACGTAGATCGCACCCTGTTTTTTTGTTCAGATTGCACAAAAAATCACCTCATTTTTCTACATCCCGACCCGTTGACTTCTGTCCGTTTATCAGATTACGATATTCGGACAGAATTTTTTATTGCGGGATCCTGGGTTTTGCCCTTGTAAAGCCCGCAAAAAGGGGGTTTATGATCTATCAGATATGGCTGTCGCTGTTAAAAGGCGACGCAGCCGCTGCCGCGCGGCGCTCATACCTTGAAACAGGGGATGCAAAAGCGGCATATCATGCGGTAAGAGACATGTTTTCCGCTGCCGAGACCGATCTTTCCGAAGCTCAGGCCGTCTACAAAGCCTGCGAGCGCACAAGCTGCGGCATCATGCCGTCTTCGGTCTTTGGCTACAACGAGGGCAGCCGGCTGCCACTGTTTTTGTATTACAAGGGAAGCTTTAAGGAGACCGCCTCACGGGCAGCCCTTGTGGGCGCGAGGCGGTGCACTGAGTACGGCAGATCTGTCACGCTCGACCTTGCGTCCGATCTTGCAAAGCACAACATTGCGGTCGTGAGCGGCCTTGCAAAAGGTGTTGATGCGTACGCGCACACAGGCTGTATCGATGCCGGAGGCTATACCATCGCAGTGCTCGGCTGCGGCATAGACTATTGTTATCCTCCGGAAAACAAACCCTTGTACAAAAGGATCGCCGAGACCGGTCTCATTGTCTCAGAGTATCCGCCGGGGACCCGCCCGTCTTCCTTCACATTTCCCAGGCGGAACAGGATAATTGCCGCGCTTTCGGACACCGTAACGGTAGTCGAAGCGGGAAAAAAGAGCGGTGCGCTGATCACCGCCGAATATGCCCTGAAATACCAAAAAAAGCTTTTTGCCGTTCCCGGGAGGATCGATTCAAAGGAAAGTACGGGCTGCAACAGGCTCCTTGCAGACGGGAAGGCCTTTGTTTTCATGCCCGGGTGCCTCACTCCAAAGGAGGATGACGCGCAATTGTCCCTGCCGCTTGAAGAGCCCTCCGATGCTTTGTCAGCGGAATGCGCAAAGCTTGTGATGATCGTAAAGCGAAACAGCGGAAAAATGCCGATCTCGGAGCTGAGAGACCGGACAGGCGCCGACAGTACGCATTTTTTTGATCTCGTAACGGAACTGGAACTTCGTGACATGGCAGAAACAAGGGGGAATGAGATTTGGCTTCGACGGTAAACAGTTTTTCGATACAGGGGATCGACGGCTACCCTGTTGAAATAGAGGCTTCGGTGATCCCAGATGAGCGTATGAGCATATCGATCATCGGGATGGGCGACACGGCAATAAAAGAATCGGCCGACCGTCTGCGTTCCGCGCTCGGCGACTGCGGCTACAGGCTTCCCGAAGAACGGATCGTCTTGAGCCTTGCCCCGTGCGACAGAAAAAAACGCGGCACGCACTATGACCTGGCTCTCGCGATAGCGCTGCTCACGCGCACAAAAAGCATCGCGCCGAAGCACCTTTCAGGCTTTGGTTTTCTGGGTGAGCTCTCACTGGGCGGGCAGATCCGTCCATGCCGTGGTGTCCTTCCCATGGTGATTGCCGCAAAACGCGCCGGGATCAGAAATATCATCCTCCCCGCGGAAAACTATGCCGAAGCGGCGCTTGTACCGGATATGGCGATCTATCCGTTTAAAAGCCTTACCGAGGTGGTGGCTTTTCTTGAAGGAAAAGTTCCCGCGCCCAAGGCTCCTTCAGGTCTTTCGGAAAACACACCTGCGCCCGCCGGCAGCCTTGATTTTTCTGATGTCCGAGGCCAGAACGATGTGGTCGACGCAATAGTTCTCGCGGCTGCAGGAGGGCACAATATCCTTATGCTCGGAACTCCGGGCTGTGGCAAGACGATGATCGCCCGCCGCATCCCATCCATCCTCCCCGAAATGAGTGAGGGGGAAGCTCTGGAATCCACCAAGATTCACAGTATCTCTGGCCTGTTGAGATGCGGGCAGGGACTTCTTTCCGAGCGCCCGTTCCGCGCGCCGCATCACAATGTTTCACTGAATGCCATGATAGGCGGCGGCATGTATGCCCTCCCGGGCGAGGTCTCGCTCGCGCACAATGGGGTGCTTTTTCTTGATGAATTTTCCGAGTTTCAGCGAAACACTCTCGATGCTCTCCGCCAGCCCCTCGAGGACAAACAGGTGGTGATCTCGCGCGTTAACGGCTCACACCTCTATCCCGCAAACTTCATGCTCGTAGCGGCGATGAATCCCTGCCCCTGCGGTTACTACCCCGGTATGAAATGCCGGTGCAGCGACTATGAGATCGCGAAATACCGAAGCCGTGTCTCAGGGCCGATCCTCGACCGCATCGATATACAAAAGCAAGTCGAACCCGTGGATCTTTTTGACATTGAGCACGCCTCCCCCGCGCCTTGTTCCGCGGAACTCCGGAGCCGCGTCCAAAGAGCGCGCCGCATCCAGACGGAGCGGTTCAAAAACATCCCCGGAGTGACCTGCAATGCCGCAATGACAGGCTCCCTGATCGATGAATTCTGCGCTCTCGACCAGGATTCCCGCGCTCTCTTTAAAAAAGCCTGCGAACGCTTTGGCTACTCAGCCCGGGTGATCCACAAACTCCTCCGCATGGCCCGCACTTCCGCAGACCTCGCAGAAATCTCACACATCCGCAAAGAGGATGTTGCCTATGTCCTCCACCTCCGCGACCTCGACCGGAATCCTTAGGAGTCATTGGGGACGGTTCTTTTTGACTCATTTTAGAGTCATTAATCCAAGGAAAACACTATGATAACAAACAGAAATGTCAGCATCGTCAATGACGCGGACGGCAACAGGATAGTACTTATAAACGACATACGTTTCAAAGGTAAGCGAAGGATAGATTGGGATGAGGTCAAGAAATACCTATCGGAATATGTTGGAGATTTCTATGAAATAAGCGAAACAGCTGAGATCATCTATATCGGAAAAGATCTCACGGAAGAATTTACCGGTTCAGAAAGCAGAACAGCTCTCATTGGGGCATCCGCAAAAGCTAAAGCCAACAGCGCAACAGCTATACCCGAATTGATACAGATTGCATCAAATCCCAAATGGGAACAGAATAAAAAAGAAAAGCACGAAAAACGTGCCAAATATGGCTGGTATCGTTATGATATCCGATTTGCCATACCTGTGTACGAAGAAGATGTTTTAACCAGATACAATGTCTTTACTGGACAACTCCTTGTCAATCATGCAGAGAACGGAAAAAAATATCTGTACGACATTCTGGGAATAAAAAAGGAAACGAGAAGCCCGCAACAGTAAAATGCGATAAAAACCCGTTTCCATCACTATAGTATAACAAAATAGCCGTTTTGTCAACATTCACCCATACTCAGCAGCCCGACCAACTGCATGACCGTCCCCATCGACTCTGTTGACAGATTAAAATATTTCTCTCATAATTAGCACAGAAAAGGGGGCATCGGCATGAAGATCAAAAAACTTGACAAAAGCGAACTTTTTGAAGCATTTCTTATTTCCGCGTACTGTTTCCACATCCGTCTCGACGACGTCGAAAAAAAGCGTGAAGAGATCGAGAACGACAAGAACGACACCTGGGGCGCATTCAACGAAGACGGAAAGATGATGGCGAGGATCACCGACTTCCGCTTCAGATTCTATCTGGACGGGCAGACCGTGACCACGGGCGGCATCGGCGGTGTTGCGACATTACCCGAATATCGTAACAGTGGTGCGGTCCGTGAGATCTTTAACGCCCTCCTGAACGATGCATACAAAAAAGGCGAAGTGATCTCGACCCTGTTTCCGTTTAAGCACGAGTTTTACAGAAAAGTAGGCTATGATACCGTGACCTTCATGAACGAATATACACTGACTCCGTCCGCTCTCCGCGACTATCGCTTTGACGGAGATGTAAAAAAGTGGAACACCGGAGACTCCGTTTCTGATTTCCTCTCGATCTACAACGCCTTTGCGCCTAAGTTCAATCTTTCGATGGAGCGAAGCGAAGAAAAGATGCTTGAACACCTGAAGGTGGAAAAGCCATACATGGACAGGCGTTTTTCTTATGTTTTCAAACAAAACGGAAAACCGGTCTCATACCTGATATTTACGGATATCAAAAACGACCCCGCCGCGATATTACAGGTCGAAGAATGCGCCTGGACATGCAGGGACGGTTTTAATGCAGTTCTCGGCTTCCTTGCGAGATTTGACGCAGATTACGGCTCGATCAGACTCCCGCTTCCAAAGGGGATCGACCTCCTTCGCATAATCCGCTCGCCCCGTGCCTACGACATAGAAAAGCACACTTGCCAGCATTTCATGGTAAGAGTGATAAACGCGAAAAGACTGCTCGGCGCTATCCGAAAACCTGCCGACTGCGATATCACAATAAAGGTGACCGACGAGATCATCAAAGAAAACAACCGCACATACCGCATAAAAGGCGGCAACGTCACCGACTCCAAGGCCTCTTCCACAGACCTTGATGTGAACGTGCGCGCTCTCGGGCAGATGGCTGTGGGCGCGATAAACTTTGACGAAGCGCTCCTTAGGCCGGACGTCACGGTAAACGCAAACGAAGAAGCCTTAAGAAGACTTTTTACAGAAAAAAACACCTTCTGCTGGGAGCATTTCTGATCCGGCAGAAGGCGGATATTTAATTTACTCAGACTACATATGCGTCGACATCTTTCCTGATGTTCTGTGAAACCTCGGAAACACGGGTCGCAATGCCGGAAACCTCTTCCATCATCGTGTTTACAACGGTGGTGGATGCCGATGTTTCCTCTGCGCTTGCGGCATTTCCTTCGGCTATCTCGCTGAGACTTGAAACAGAATCCGAAAGAGCCTTTCTTGCTTCATCCAGATCCTTAACGTTAGCCGATATCTCGCTGATGCCGTTAAGGGAATTTCCAATCTCACGGTCTACATCTCCAAAGATCTCACCGGTCTTTGTGATATATTCGTTCTGCTGTTCCATGATATCTCTTACTTCTTCCATCGTAGAAACCGCGCGCTTTGAGGACTCCACAAGGCTCGAGATGATGTTTTCGATCTGCTTTGCGGATTCGCTCGACTGATCGGCAAGCTTTCCTATCTCCTCGGCAACTACCGTAAATCCGCGTCCTGCCTCACCTGCTCTTGCAGCCTCGATGGATGCGTTCAGCGAAAGAAGGTTTGTCTGACTTGCTATTGAAGAAATGAGGGCTGTAGCCTCCGAGATACGTTCAGCAGAGGAGTTTGTCTCATTTGTCTGCTGGTAGATATCATTGACGGATGCTTTTGTCCTGTCATTGATCTTGCTGAGCTGTCCAAGTATCTCCTTGGCGCTTCCGGAGGAATTCTTGAGAAGTTCTGCCGACTCTTTGAGTTTTTCTGTGCTGTTTACTGTATTTCCTACTTTAACTCCGATGCTTGAAACCGCCTCGGCAGCATTCTGCATCTCAAGTGACTGGGATGTTGCGCCTTCGGCTATCTCATGAACGGCTGAATCGATCTGATTGAGCGACTGCAATGTACTCTTTGTGTTGTCGGAAAGAAGTCCCGCTTCAGACTGGAGCTGGGCCGCTCTTTCATTGAGGCTCTTTACGCTGTCGCTCACGGCGCTTGTAAGTGTTATCGCAGCATCCGCGATCTCTCCGATCTCATCGCCTCTTCCGGTGTATTCGTTCAGTTTATCCGCCTTTGTAAGGTCGAGATTTCCAAGTTCCTTGATCACTTCACCAACGCCCGCGATCTCTTTTCCGATGCGTGATCCGATAAATACCGCGGTCACAGCCATTATCGCAAGGATAAGCACGCTGATGAGGATGATGATCCGTGCTGTGCTGTTTGCCGCTGCCATTGCTTCCTTTTCGGGAGCGGTAACTACCACAACATAATTGAGGCTGGGGATGGTCTTATATGCGACTATCATCTTCCCTGTCTCGCCTTTATAGTTAAAAGTGCTTCTTCCGACGCTCTTTGCCTCAGATGCGATGCGGGTATCCATTTCTCCCTGGATCTCCGCGCCGAGAAGATCGGCATGGCTTTCGGGAACAACAACGTAATTGTTCGCGTTAAGGTTTAAAAGCCATACTTCAGCGTCCTCAAGTCCGTTTACTTCCATATCTTTCAGTCGGTCGGTAAGTGATGTGATATATGCTCCGCCGCCGATATATCCCAGGAAATTGCCCGAACCGCCATAGACTCCGCTGTAGCATACCGCAACAAGTTCTCCTGTAGCCGTAGCCGGAGCGATACCCTTGATCCAGGGGCCTTTTGCGAGATATCCCTTGTAATCCGACAGATCCTGTGCCGTTTTTATTACCGGAACACCCACTACAGCCGGATTTGTATGGGCTGCGCAGATTCCGTCGTCACCAAGGATAAACAGGCCTTCCATTCCGTTTCTGGTCTTGAAATAGTCGTTGAGCTCTTTGACAACTGCCGTGCCCTTTGCCTCGTCGGCTCTGTCCGTAAGGAAATCACTCACTGTGGAAAGTCCCGCAAACCCCGAAACATAACCCTTTAGGCCGTCAAAATACGTGTCAACAACGTTTGCTCTTGAATCGGCAAGCTCACTGAAACGATCCTTTGCCTGCTGTTCCATGCTGCCTCGCAGATTCACGATAACGATCACCGCGAGCACCGCAAGCCCCACAACAAGAAGCGTAGAGATCAGAATACTGATCCTGTTTCCAATTTTCATGTTCTTAAACATAAACCCTTACCTCCGTTAATTTTTTAACGCTCCATTATGTATTATACAGCAGCAATAATTACAAACACAAGTAAACAAAGTCTTCTGTTTATAACATTTTCATAAAAAACGGAGGCACCTTCCATGCCTCCGTCCGGATCGTTTGATCATTTTCCGTTGTAAACTATGAGCGGGATCTGCATTTCCTCTTTTGTGAGTCCTGCATGCATCGCTTTAAATCCAGGGTCTTCACCCGGTTTTGCGAACAATGCCTTGTCTCCGGTCGCTACCGCAAGATAATCTCCCAGCATGCCGCGAAACAGCGTATGTTCCGGGCCGCTGCCGAAAAGACGGCTTTCTATCACTTCTTCTTTGGTAAGAAGAATAAAATCCTCTCCGTATGCCTCTTGAAACCGCTCCGCAAATTCGCGGGCTTTCCCGCTTTTTACAAAAAAGTTCATCGCGCGCGGCTCGATCGATGGCCCGCGCAAAAGGCAGTCCGAAATTCCGGGAACATCGGAAAGGTGCAGTGTTTTTGTATCTTTGTGCCCATGATCCGCGGTGACGAATACCAGCGTGTCTTCAGTCTTTTCGCAGAATGCCTGCACCCTGCGCTCCAGATTTCGCACAACTTTTGCCGTTTCTTTGGAAAAACAGCCATAGCGGTGGATCGTCCCGTCGGGCTCTCTCCAGTAGGAATAGATATATTTCCGCCCGGGTTCATTGCAAAGCCTTAAGGTATGCCTGAGGACGCCTTTGTCAGAAACAGGGTGAAGCTCCGAAAACGGCGTTACAAGATGCGCCGCAAAGCCCGTTTTTCTGATGCTTTCGACAACATTCTCATATGGACAGAAATGTCCTGCGACGTAATAATCCGCTGCGGAAATATTTGTGCCGGTCAGCTTGTTTGTAAAAACCTCAACGTTTTTGTCGATCGGCGGATAGTAATTATCCCATCCGAGCCACCCGTGACTCACAGGCTCAAGCCCGCATTGCACCGAAGTCGTCGCTGCGACTGTCGTCGGCGGGAACACCGAAGATATCACGGTTTCCGTGTGCGTCGCAAAAAATCCGTCCGCCTCAAGATTCCCGTCGATGATGTTTTTCCCAAGCGCATCCAGCAGGATCACCACGACATTTTTGTATTCCCGGTCAAGAAATCTGTCCGCTGCCGCGAGGGTCTTTCTGCCTTTCGTATCAATGCCGAAATGTCGAAGCACCGAGTTTGCAAGACACGGCAGTGAATTGTCATAGTCCGGGAGCATTGTACCTTGTCTCTGTTCCATGGATCAGTTCCCCCGTGTCCGTTTCCGTATCAGAAATTGCTGCCGTTCCAGCCCCAGCTCGAGATCGGCTGATATACGATGTATACGCGGTCTCCGGGGATTCCGAGCGACTCGCTCATGATCTTTGTGAGCACTCCGGACATTTTAGAGAACGCATCCCTGTCCTCGCCGCCAAGGATCTTCACTTCTATAAATGCCGCAGGCTTCGAATTGTCCCCTGCGAACCAGATCCTGCAGTTATCCTGAAACTCCGTCATCAGCCATCTTTCTGTCTTTCCGGGGATGGTCTCGATCGCTTTTCCAAGTTTTTCCTTGAGTTCAGACTCTTTTTCCTTGCTTAAGCTTACGGTCACTCTTGTTCCAATGTACGGCATGCCCTGTCCTCCTTATTGTCCGCTCTGTTTATTGTATGTTCTACTTGTCCTCGCCAAACTGCAGATGCTTTGCAACAAATTTGTCCACAAAGCCGATCTTGATGGTCTTCATGCTAAGTGCAAAAAGCGCAAGAAGCAGGAAAAGCACCCTTCTGATGATGACAAGCGTATCGTCAAGGAATCTTACAATATTTGTCACTACAGAGTAGCTGAAGCGCTTGTCAAAGATGTTGAGGAAACTGTTGATCCAGCCCAGAAGATCCGGGATCGCATACAGCAATGTCGAAACGATCGAGAAAAAGAGCATGATCACGCCGGCTTTTACGACCGTACTCCTAAGCCAGTCATTCCTCTCAGCGATGAGCACATATCCGATGGCGAGAAGGATCACGGTGTAGCCACCGTAAATAGCCATAAGAAATGTCAACGCCGCAAAAGCGCCTGCCGAAATACCAAGTTTTGTTTTCATAAGAAACTCCCTCCATATTATGTTTGTTTACGAGTTCAGTATTATAGCACTACGAAGGGACAAACTCAAGCGAAATAAGCCCCCTGATCTCGCCAAAACTACCCTTTTTATTGGGATACCGTTATGGTATATTATAATCGTATTTACGGGGATGTTTTTCTCTGCAAAAGAAGGATTGGAGGGCGTGCTTATGTCAGCAACAAATGAAAATGCAAACAATTTCGCCGGTCAGCTCAGAAAGCGTGACATCGATGGTGTTTCAAAGCAGTTTCCTTCCGAAGAAGCCTTGGCGGAAGACTATGCAAACATGCTCAAAAACCTGCTCTGCACTTTGGAAGACCGCCAGAACTGCGCGGATTTTATCCTCGAATGGACAGACTACTGCTTCGCGGAGCAGATGAGAAGCGCTAATCCGCTGCACACTCCTTGCTTTATCGAAAGATCGCGCGCAGCGGAATTTGAAAACCTCAAAAAAGAATACAGCACCGAATACAAAGCCTATGTTTTTATCGACATAGACCGTTTTTGCAACGCCTTGCAGCAGAAACTCGAATCTGAAGGCTTTTTCACCGCCATCAAAAAATACAAACAAAACCTCAAGCTTTTCCGCAACCGCAGCCTGACCATCGACTGCAAAGAATTTGAAGGCTACAACATCGGCGTGTACGTCGACTGGCTCGGAAACACCTCACAAGCCATGCGCGACGAATGCATGCGGACATCTTATGTCTGCAAAGCGCTAAGGGATGGTGATGGTGAAAAAGCAAAAGGGTTTTTTGGAAAGTTGATAAACAGGAATAAAGAAAAATAACGATACGCGAATACGACGTTTTAAATTGCCATTTGCCCTAGAGGATTCTGGCGATTTATAGCATGTTATTAATCTATATCTTGATCTTCTTATCCCTATTTCATCTTTTTTATGATCAGATATACTTTCTTCGACTCATAAACTTTTCTTCCTGAAGTATCATATATCTTTAAAATAACATAACACTTTTTGTTACATTCGGAATTCTTTGGAGTAATAATGGCGTTGTTTGAGCCCGAGCCTTTAAGTTTTACCGTGGCATATTTGCTGCTCTCATTACCGTCAAGATCATATATTCTCCACTTAAATGTATACTTATCCTTGATCTTGTTATAATCGTCAAATTTCCCATCAAACGTAAGCTCGACACTTGAGCCGCTTGCTGTCAGCTTCAGTCCATCCTTTGTGATGTTCGTGCTTCTGGTCGTATCTGTTTTTAACCACAGTGTGAGCGGCTTTGGTGAAGGTGTCGGCGTCGCAGGCTTAACTGTCGGCGTAGGTGTAGGCGTTGCTTCTCCGTATACCGTTATCACAAGCGGAGCAACGGTGTATTCGGATGTGTCGCTTGTGTTTTTGTTTTTGATCGTAAGCTTGATCACGACGGTTCCGGAATGCCATCCTGTAACAATACCTTTAGAGGCGTCCACGGTTGCGACATTCTCGTCTTCCGAAGTCCACACGGCCTCATATTCTCCCGTACTCCATTTGCCGACTCCGACAAAATCAAAGTCACACGGCGTGCCTGCTGCGAGGGTATACTCTGTGATCTTTTTCTTTTCAGCATCACCATTGAGGACCGCATAAACATTGTAAGGATCCGGGGTAGGTGTGGGCGTGGCAGGTGCCGCTTCGACCATTACCTTGATCGGTTCACCGTAATAAGCCACTTTTCCGTCTATCCAAACCAACGGACGAATCTCACAAGTTCCCGGATTCAGAGCAACTATGTCGCAAATACCGCTGGCAGTTGCCTCTTCAACATTCACAACCGATGCGGGTTCAACATCCCACGAAAGGCGATACGAGCTCTTTGACATCGCTTCACGTGCGCTGTCGCTGAAATAATTCAGATTGCGAACATGTACTATATCACCGGCAAATACGGTTACAGCGGATATTTTCCTGTTGTACTCATCGGTAAAATAAACATCATAAAGCGGAGCCTGCGTAACAACCGGCGTTGCTGTAGGCGCTTGAGTTGCTACGGGAGTGGCAGTGGGCGCATTTGTTACTGCAGGCGTTACACCCGGCGCCTGTGTTGCTGCGGATGTCGGATTGATAGCGGGCACAGTTGTGACTGCAGAGCCCGGCCTGGTCGGAATGGAAACGTCAGTCCGTCCGTGGTCGTCGTCAAAGTCCTCCGTGATGGAGCTTGCAGGTTTTAAGATACCAAGCCCCTTTATAATGCCATATCTTTCAAGACCGCTGAGCACAAAAAGGATAATGGCTCCAACTGCCAAAATACTTAAGATAACGACGAGGATGATGGGAAGGAGCCGGGATTTGTGTTTTTCAGGTTTCTTATCGGGAGTCAGATTCGGGTGATATTCCTCCTCAGCTTCCTGCACAGATTCGGCCTCTTCTTCAGCAACTACAGAAAACCTGGTTCCGCAGTATGTACAGAACGAGTTCTCCTCTGAGATAAATTTACCGCAATTCGGACATTGCTTCTTTCCTTCCGGTACACTTTCCTGTGCAGATTCCGGTTCTGCTTTGGCCATCGTTTCCGCTACCGTCTCAGCTTCAGTCTCTACTTCAAATCTCACTCCGCATCCGTTGCAAAACAGATTGTCATCCGGACATAATGCTCCGCATTTTGAACATTTTTTCATATTGATCCTCGTATGATATGTCATGATTATTAATATAAAGTTTCCCGGCGGTATTCTATCATCTGCCATAATCACCGTCAAGGTCAAACAATATCAAAGCTCGGTCACAGCCTCACAAAACCCAAAAAACGCCTTCAACAAAGTATGGCAAATTGCACTACCGACTATAGCGCCCAGCGTCTTCCCTGTATAACGGATATTTTATAAAATAGATTTGTTTTTGGGGTGTTGCACGAATTGTCGGGTTTTTGTATGCTTATATTTCCGACAGCTTTTCTACTATACGATACGATCTTGCACACCGCTGCCAGAATCAAAATATTATAAGGAGCCTTAGCTATGAACGACAGCGACTATAAGAAGATTGCGGATAATATCAGGTACTATCGGAAGCTGCACAGGATGACTCAAGCACAGATGGCAGTGGAATTGGATGTGGACAGGCAGTATTATTCCTCGCTTGAACAGGGCATACGACACTTTACTCTGGACAAGATCGCGACATGTTGCGGAATATTCGGAGTAGACATGAACTCTTTGGTGCCGGAGGAAACATACAAGAAAGTACTGAACGATGCAGATCGTGAGGAAGTCATAAAGCGGATAAATTCGCTTATCTCGAGCACTTCTACGGGAAGACTTGTATTTCTAGAAAGAATTTTGGAAGATATAAAGATGCTGTAAATGTGATATTTACACCGGAAACACGTCCGCTCCGTCAATCGGAGCGGAGTTTTTGTACCGGAAATCAGGTACGAAAAAGCATATAAGTTTGCGGAGTTTCAAGCGTTTTATATGTTTTCCCCCTGCAAGGTCCTCCTGCAAGGCCCCCACCTCCCCGCTCCTCATTTTGTACTTTCATTTTCCCAAAAATCATGATATAATGAAATGTATGGGACATTTCAAAAGAAAAACAGCATATTATGTTACGACTATTCTGTGCTTCTTCCTTGCGATGTTTGCAGGGTCGTTCCTTGATATCTACAAGGGGGCAAAAAAAGCATCCGCCTCAGACGGCACAAACGCCGGGCTTATAGGCGCGAACCTTGTCGCATCGGCTGCGCAGAGCAATCTGAGTAAGAGCGGGCTTTCGGAAGAGATTCCCGGCGCACAGGATGCCGGAACCACAACGGATGAAAGGGCGCTTCACGAAGACAGTGCAGGCAACACGCTTACCGGGACCCTCCAGGAAAACGGAAACGGCACGAGCTCAAACGTGATCTCAAACAACGCCGGAGCAAACGATACTTACGGAAACACCGGCTCAGGCACTGAGACCGCTGACTCTTCCGCACAACCGGGCTCTACAGACGTTCCCGCCGCTGTTCCCACAAGCACGCCCACTCCGACTAATACTCCCACTCCCACAAACACACCGACACCTACAAATACACCGACCAACACGCCTACTCCGACAAACACCCCGACGCCCACAAATACGCCGACACCCACACCCGCTTACTACGAAACCGGCGTCGCGCTGGCAAAGGTGAACTCGCAGTTGAACATCCGTTCGGTACCGAACAGCGACAGTTCTTCATCCATCATCGGAAAGCTGGACAACGGCGCCTATGCCATTGTTCTTGAAGACCTCGGAGAATGGCTCAAGATAAAAACAGGTTCCATCAAAGAAGGCTACATCTACAAAGAATACACGATCCGCGGAGTTGAAGCCGCGCGTGCGATAGATGCCAAAAAAGCCTGCATCGGAAAAGTAACGGAAAAGAAGGTCAACATCCGAAGCGGCCCGGGCACTGAATTCAGCAAGGTTGCGGATCCCGCAACGACCGGCGACAAGTTCACCGTCCTCCTTTCGGAGAGCACCGACGAATGGCTGTGCGTTGTGCTAAAGAGTGGCACAAAGGCCTATATGTACGCCGAATACTTCACCTTCAGCTTCAACATCGATCCCGGATTCACCTTGCAGGAGATCGAGGACAGAAAGCTCGAAAACCGCATCAAAAAGGCACTGTCAAAATCCCAGATCTTTGAAGTGCCAGAGACCTGGCGCGAGCCCATGACCCTCACCGAAGACGAGATCTACCTCTTTGCGACGGTCGTCCAGACAGAAGCCGGAAACCAGTCCTACGAAGGAAAACTTGCGGTCGCGAATGTCATAAGAAACCGCATGGAAGATGGAGAATGGGGCTACACCCTCAAAGAAGTCCTCTACGCAAAGGGCCAGTTCACCGGAGCTTCCTCAAGCCTGGTAAAACGCGCCCAGGAAAAAGGCATCTACGAAGACTGCTTCAAAGCGGTCCGCGAGTGCCTTGCAGGACGCAACAACATCGGCAACTTCCTGTATTTCCAGTCAAAGAAATCCGCATATTCCTATAAAAACGGCACTTATGCGGTGCTTGAATACACAAGATGCTACTTCCTCGGAGATCACATCTTCTACGAAAGACATTGGTGATCGTGAAAACTCAATAAAATCAAGCCCTCAGGCTATGCCTGAGGGCTTTCTTGTTTTAACCGGTTTCCGGTATCACACCTCTTCTATGGAGCTGAGCTCCCATACTCTGCGGCTCACTTCCTTGATCACCGCGCCGCAGTATTCGCAGTTTTTGTGACCGAGAGAAGTTACGGCCGCTCCGCAGTTGGGGCAGGTGATGGCATAGGCCTTTGCAAAGCCTGTCTTTTCTGCATCCTGAACATAACTCATCGTAACATTATAGCGGGTCTGCGTGGTATTACCGTCCTTGTCGTCATGCTGCAGGGCGGTTTGGATCTTTGCATAGCAGGTGCCCGCTTTTTTGATGTAATCATTGAGCGCGGTCTTGTGGAACCTGATGTTTGTGAGACCTTTGTTTTCAAGGTATTCTCTTAAGTGCTGCTTTGCTGTCTCCTGCATCTCGTCCCAGTTGAGCTCAGGAAAATCCGCCTGAAGCTTGGGGAGATAAACACTTGTCATGCCGGATACCGATTTCGGCTCGGAAAGCTGAGCTTCCTGCTGCTTCAAGATCTCCTTAAGGTTATCCGTGCCGAAGCCCTCGCGGGCAAAGCTTTTGATCTTTGCGATGATATACCATATCGTGCCGACCAGCGCGAGTATGGATACTCCGATAAGGATCGCGACAAAGGTTCCGATACCAGCCATAGATTATTATCTCCCTTCACATATATCAGGCGTTTCGCGCCTTAGTTTCATATCTGGGCGGTGTACAGACTATAATACTCGCCCTTTTTCTTCATGAGTTCGTCATGATTTCCCGATTCTGTGATACGTCCATGGTTTACGACAAAGATGCGGTCCGCGTTTCTGATGGTCGACAGCCTGTGCGCAATGACAAAGCTCGTGCGGCCCTTGAGCAGCGCGCTTATGCCTTCCTGCACCAGTATCTCTGTCTTTGTGTCGATGGACGAAGTCGCTTCGTCAAGGATCAGTATCCTCGGCGCCGAAACCATCGTTCTCGCAAACGCGATGAGCTGCTTTTCACCTGCGGAAAGTCCGGCTCCTCGTTCAGACAGCTCAGTGTTGTAGCCGTCCTTCATCTTCATGATGAAATCATGCGCATGAACGGCCTTTGCCGCTGCCTCGATCTCTTCGTCGGTGGCATCGAGCCTTCCGTAGCGGATGTTTTCTTTTATCGTTCCCGTGAACAGGAAATTGTCCTGTGTCATCACGCCCATCTGCGCGCGAAGGCTCTCGACGGTGACCTTTGAAACATCGTGTCCGTCGATCAGCACCTGCCCTTTTTGTACATCATAGAAACGGCAGACAAGGTTTGCGATAGTGGATTTTCCCGCTCCCGTAGGTCCTACGAGCGCTATGGTCTCTCCGGGGCGCACCTTGAACGATACGTTTTCAAGCACGCCTTTCACATTGTCGTATGAGAACGAAACATCCTTAAATTCCACTTCACCCTTTACATCGGGCAGAGTCTCGGCGTCCTTTGAATCCACCACCTCAGGCTTTGTGTCAAGGATCTCAAATATCCTCTCCGCGCCGGCGATATTCCTTACAAACTGGTTGTAAAGGCTTCCGAGCTGCATGATGGGATTCCATACCATCGAGGAATATGTGACAAACGCGAGCAGTGTTCCGACAGGCGCCGCATCTGTTCCGACCAGCTTTACGCCCGCATAGTACAGGCAGATGGTCGCGATACCCGAGCAAAACTCGATGACAGGTCCGAACGCGTCGTTTGTCCTTACCGCATCCCTGAAAGTGTCGTGGTTTTCCATGTTCATGCGGTCCATGGTATCCATGGTCTCATTTTCCGCGGCAAAGCTCTGGATAACACGGATGCCGGCAATGTCCTCATGGATGAAACCAGTGAGGTTTGACGACTTTTTCCTGTGCACGTGCCAGAGCACGCGGCATCTGGTCTGGATATAGAGAAGGCCGAACGTGAGGAGCGGGAATGTGATAAGACATGCCGCCGCAAGTATCGGGTTTTTTACAAACATGATGACAAGCACGGCTATCAGTGTTGCCATCTGGGGAAACAGTGTCGTTACGGTGTCGCTCAGCACACCTTTAAGCGAATCTACGTCTCCCATAACGCGGGCGATTATCTTTCCCGCAGGTCTTGAATCAAAAAACTTAAGTCCCAGTGTCTGCAGGTGCTCGTACAGCTGAAGCCTTATCTTTACGAGCACATCGTTTGACATGAGAGCCATGAGGTACATCCTGAGTTTTACCAGGAAAACCAGGCAGATACTGAGTATTATCGCAAGTATCGATATCGATATGAGTGAATCCGTGTTCTTTTCGGCAACGTGAACATTTATGGCACGTTCGATGATCAGAGGATTTACCAGCGTTATCGCTATCGAAAGGCCCATGGTGAACAGCACGCCCACTATGTAGCCCTTGTAATTTAGCAGATATTTCAACAGGCGCTTCAGCGTTTCCGACTTTTTGGTCATCTTCGTGTTTTCGTCCTGTTTTACAGCATTGATGGCCACTTTTGTTTCCTCCTGAATTATAGCAGTATTGACGGTTGCAGGCAAACAAAATTATGCGCCCACGCCATACTGCGCAGTATATGTTTCGTAATAGAGACCGTGCTTTTCGAGCAGTTCCTCGTGTGTGCCTCGTTCGGCCACTTCACCGTCGTTGAGCACGATGATCTCGTTTGCGTGACGCACCGCGGATATGCGGTGTGAGATGATTATCTTTGTGGTATCTTTAAGCGCATCGAGCGTATGCTGGATGTCCTGCTCCGTCTCTGTGTCGAGCGCGGATGTGCAGTCGTCGAGTACCAGCACCGGTGCATGCTTTGCGAGCGCTCTCGCTATGGAAAGCCGCTGCTTCTGTCCGCCGGAAAGGCCTACGCCTCTTTCTCCGATGACGGTCTCGGTCTTTTCCTCAAGACTGTCGACAAAGTCAGCCGACGCCTGTTTAAGCGACGTTGAGATATCCTCTTCGTTTGTCTCGTCTCTCTTTCCAAAGCGGATATTTTCCTTAATCGTATCCGAGAAAAGGAATACATCCTGGGATACCTGGGAAATGCTCTGTCTCAGCTGCTTAAGGCCCAGATCCCTGATGTCGGTGCCGTCGAGCAGCACTTTTCCCTCAGTAGGATCATAGAAACGGAAAAGCATGGTAAAGATCGAGGATTTTCCTGATCCTGTGGCGCCCATGATGCCGAGAGTCTTTCCTTCGTGAAGGTCAAACGAGATATTTTTTAGGATATTCTTGTCATCAAGCGAAAACGTCACGTTGTCAAAGGTGACTCTTCCCTTTACCTCAGGAAGCACTTTAGGCTCTGCGGGATCGGTGATCGCAGCGGTCTCCTTTGCGATCTTTTTGAGCTTTTTATACGAAGCAAAGAAATTTGCGATCTCGTTTGATACCCAGCCGATATCTTCCATCGGCCATGACAGGTAGTTGCAATATGCAACAAATGCCGCAAGCGTTCCGAGCGTGATCTCGTCCTTTATCACCATGAGTCCGCCGATAAGGACCGTCGCGATGGGCAGGACCTTTGTGATGAACTGGAAAAGGGGATAAAAACGGATCATCACCTTTGACTGCTTCATATTGAGGTCGTAATACTTTTTGTTGTGAGAAAGGAATTTGTCGATCTCAAAGTGCTCGCGCGCAAATGCCTTTACCGTGCGGGTTCCGGAGATATTTTCCTCCGCAACCGTGTTCATTGCGGCGCTTTCGTCCGAAATGTCATCGTACACCTTGTCGAGACGCTTTTCCAGAAAAATGGCAAGCGTGAACGCGATAGGGAGCACAACGCAGGGAAGGATAGAAAGCACCGGGGAAAGCCTGAACATGCATACGAGAACTATCGTAACATGCAATATTATCTCGGCCATCAGCATCCCGATGAAACCGATGCCACCCCATACGCAGTCAATGTCATGCGTGAGCCTGGACATGATCTCTCCGGTGTTTGTCTTGTCAAAATAGTTCACCGAGAGCTTCTGCACATGCTCAAACATGTCATGTCTCATGTCGGTCGCAACTCCGCAGCCGCACATGTCAAAGTTGTATTCTTTTGTATACTGGAAAACCGTACGTCCCAGTGTGATCATAAGGATAGCGCCGAGACAGGGGAGGAGAACATCAACATTTCCCTCACCGATCACTTCGTCCACGATCTTTTTTGTAACCTGCGGAGTGATATTGTCGATCACGACCGCAATAAGAAGGCTCAAAGTCCCGATGATATAGCGCCAGCGGTACTTTGCCATATATTGTGTGAGTTTCTTCATGATATTGCCTCTTTGATCTTCATGTAATAAAACGTAGTATTAAGTTTTGTACTGCGGGATGTGTGAGAAATGCCCGGGATCACAGGTACCGGGTGTGAGAAGCCTGATCTTCGCCTTTGCTGATCGGCGTTACGGAAAATGTAGCGATCTTCCGCGGTCAGGGCAAAATAATACCGCAGCACTGCATGCCGCGGCGAGAATTCACATATTCGTGAAAAGACTTACCGGGGCAAGCATCATTGTTGATCTGGTGACTTTATTAATCTTGTCTTCTGCATAGATCATCAACATTTTTGCTTACCTCCTTCTTTAGAATTTAATGTCTTTGCGTTTGACTTTAAGAAAAATAACACTTGTAAACACAAAAGTCAATACTTATTTCAAAATAGTCTTAAAATTCCGGGATAAAACTTTCTTTTGCGACGTCGCCTTCCTGGATAAAAGCGTTCTCCACGCCAAGCTCGAGAGCATGATCCACAAGGCGCTCATACTCTCTTTTTGTGACTTTGCGGTCAAGTTCGGGACAGTCTTTTGGTATATCAACTGGCGTGTACTGGCTCATAAGGCTTAAATATACGCGGTCCCCGTAGGTCCTGTATATCCTGTCAACACAGGCGCAGGCTTCTTTGACATGCCCGGGAAGCAGTAAAATGCGCACTATCACGCCTTTTTTCATTATGCCGTCTTCGTCAAACTCGGGAGCCCCGGTCTGTCGCACCATCTCTTCTATCGCACGCCTCGCGACTTCCGGATAATCGGTTGCTCCTGAGTATTTTGCCGCAAGCTCCGCGGAATCATATTTGTAATCGGCAAGATATATGTCGATAAGCCCGTCCATCTGCTTTAATGTCTCAACACTGTCGTAGGAAGAAGTGTTTGAAACGACGGGGATCCCAAGGCTCGGGCGCACTTTTTCAAGAACTTTTGCGATCTGCGGATAATAATGTGAAGGCGTCACCAGGTTTATGTTGTATGCGCCGATGTCCCGAAGTCTCAAAAACTCTGCGGCAAGCTCCTCTTCAGTGACGTAACGCCCTGCCTCACCGCGGGATATCTTCCTGTTCTGGCAATATACACAACGAAGGTTGCAGCCCGAAAAAAAGACAGTCCCGCTGCCGCGAAGGGGTGCTTTTACGGCGCCGTCAGTGTCTTCTCCGGCACCTGAAAGACACGGCTCTTCCCAAAAATGAAGCGCCGCGCGGCTTATCATTATCTTGTTTTTTACACCGCAAAACCCGGTGCCTGTTTCTCTGTCCGCATTGCATTTACGCGGACATGCGCTGCATCGTTCTGTCATATTGCTCATGTCCTGACCCGGAAAGGACGGTCCCCGATCGCCCGAGAACCGTCCCTGTTGTTTATTCCTCTGTTTTGTTGTTTTCAGTTTCCGATCCCGTGTCTTCCGGATCGTCGGATGCCTCAGCCGCAGATTCTTCACTGACCTTCGGCAGTCTCATGCAGATCGCGAACATCGCAATGCCTGCCGCAAGTATGAAGATCGAAATGAACTGGGATGTAGAGAGTGAACCCACAAAACCACGCTCAAGATCGCCCCTGAAGATTTCGATAACAAACCTTCCGATGCTGTAAAAGATCAGGAAAAAGCTTGTCACGATACCTCTGCGGTTTTTGAACAGTCTGTCGATCACAAACACAAGGAGCAGGAAATTAAGGAAATTCCCCGCCGCCGACATGATCTGTGTGGGATAGAGCCACACATTGTTAGGCGCAAAATGGGAATGTGTGAACACGATATGGCATGCGGACGTCGTTTCTCTGCCGTAGCAGCACCCGGCCATAAGGCATCCTATCCTGCCGAATCCCTGCGCGATCGCTATCTGCGGGATGATCAGGTCAAACCATTTCAGCACATCGAGCTTTTTTACTTTTGCATAGATAAAGCAAGCTATGCTTCCGCCGATTATTCCGCCGTATACCACAAAGCCGTTTGCAAAATCAAGCAGGAGCCTTGGGTTTTCTATGATGTTCTTTATCTCCACGATATAGTACATCAGTTTTGCGCCGAGCATTCCGCCCACAGCCGCAAATGCAGCCATATTGAAGCATGTGTCGACGCTCAGGCCCTTACGCTTTACGCGGAATTCCGCGACCAGATATGCCACGATGATGCCCACCGCGATGCACAGGCCGTAACTGTGAATGGTGATCTTTCCTATGGTGAACAGGTCTTCTCTCATAATCTCTCTCTTATCAGCCGCGGACTACCTTTTTGACGGTAGCCACTACATTTTCAGTCGTAAATCCGTACTTCGGGAAAAGAACGGAATAAGGTGCGGAAGCGCCAAAGCCCTTCATTGCGATGGTCTCGCCGTCAAGGCCCACATACTTGCCCCATCCGAAATCGCTGAGCGCTTCAACGGCAACTCTCTTGCGGATCTTCTTGGGAAGTACCTTTTCCTTGTACTCTTCGGGCTGTTCATCAAACACATCGGTCGAAGGCATGGAAACCACGCGGACATCGATGCCGTCCTTTATGAGCTCTGCCTTTGCGTTTACTGCCCACTGAACTTCGGAACCGGATGCGATGATGATGGCATCGGGCTCAGCCTTTGCGGAATCCTCAAGAATATAGCCGCCTTTGAGGGCTTCCTTGGAAGATCCTTTGAGCTGAGGCAGGTTCTGACGGGTGAGCACAAGCGCGGTGGGTGTTTCCTTTGATGTCACGGCCGCATACCATGCAGCAATGGTCTCTGTGGCATCTGCGGGACGGAAAACATGGAAATTCGGCAGAGCGCGGAGCATTGCAAGCTGCTCGATGGGCTCATGCGTAGGTCCGTCTTCTCCGACACCGATGGAATCGTGTGTAAATACGTAGGTCGTAGGGATCCTCATGATAGAGGAGAGCCTTGCCATGGGCTTTGTATAATCCGAGAATACAAAGAATGTGGAAACAAAGCCTCTGAGGCCGTGGAGTGTGATGCCGTTTCCGATGGCGGTCATCGCGATCTCACGAACGCCGAAGTGCATGTTTCTTCCGAGCCTGTCGTCATGCGAGAAGTCGCCCATTTCCTTCATGTAGGTCTTTGTCGAAGGAGAAAGGTCAGCGGCGCCGCCGAAAAGGCCGGGAACATAATTTTTAAGTCTGTTGATGACAGTACCGGAAAGGTTTCTCGTAGCTTCCGGCTTGTCCTCGTATGCCCAGAATTCCTCGTTGTCGATGAGGGGCTTTGCGATGTCGAGATCAAACTCGTCATCCCATGCTTTCTTCATCTCAGGGAATTTCTCGCAGTATTCGTTGAAAAGCTTCTTCCATGCGTCCTCAGCGGGAGCAAGGGATTTGCTGATCGATGCGTAGTTTTCGTATACTTCGTCGGGTACAAAGAAGGCTTCGGTCGAAGGCCAGCCGAGATTTTCCTTGAGCGCAAGGACATTCTCGTCGCCCAGAGGCTCGCCGTGAGCGCTTGCCTTGCCCTGCTTTGCGGGGCAGCCGTATCCGATCTGTGTGTGGCAGATGATGCAGGAAGGACGTGTCTTGTCGGCCTTTGCTTCATCAATTGCTTTGCCTACTGCGTCCATGTCGTTTCCGTTTGCAACATCTATAACCTGGAAGCCGTATGCTTCCATGCGCTTTGCGGTATCATCGGTGAAAGCGATATCTGTGCTTCCTTCGATGGAGATCTTGTTTGAATCATAGATAACGATGAGCTTTGAAAGGCCCAGGTTTCCCGCAAGTGAAAATGCCTCGTGGGAAATACCCTCCATCATGCAGCCGTCGCCGCCGAGAGCGTAGGTGTAATGGTCTACGATCTCATAGCCGGGCTTGTTGAACTTTGCTGCAAGATGCGCTTCTGCGATAGCCATTCCGACTGCCATGCCCATACCTGCGCCGAGAGGGCCTGTTGTGGCCTCTACGCCTCTGGTGTGGCGGTACTCGGGATGACCGGGTGTAAGAGAATCAAGCTGTCTGAACTGCATAAGGTCTTCTTTTTTGAGACCATATCCGAAAAGGTGGAGAAGCGAATAAAGGAGCGTTGAACCGTGTCCTCCGGAAAGGATGAAACGGTCACGGTCCGGCCAGTCGGGATCGGCGGGATTGTGCTTCATCTTTTTTGCCCAAAGCTCATAAGCGATATCGGCACAGCCGAGAGGAAGTCCGGGATGGCCCGACTTTGCCTTCTGGATGGCATCCGCCGCCAGAACGCGGATCGCATTTGCAGACATCTGATCTATCTTGTTAGACATATATTAATCTCCTTTTTGTTGTTTTGTGCCTCTTATCACTCACCAAATACAGCCTTGTAATCCTGCTGGAACTTGATGATGCCGGCGTCGGTGAGAGGATGCTTTGTCATCTGCTCGATAACCTTGTAAGGAACCGTGGCGATGTCGGCGCCCGCAAGAGCACAATCGGTAACATGGATGGGATTGCGGATGGATGCTGCGATGATCTCGGTCTCAAGATCGTAGATCGCAAATATCTCGGAAATGGTGCGGATCAGGTCAACGCCTGTCTGCGAGATGTCGTCAAGACGTCCGAGGAACGGGGAAACATAGGTTGCGCCCGCGCGTGCAGCAAGTAATGCCTGGTTTGCGGTAAAGATAAGGGTCACGTTTGTCTTGATCCCTTCCTTGGAAAGGACCTTTACTGCCTTTAAGCCCTCAACGGTCATGGGGATCTTTACTACCATGTTGGGATGGATGGCTGCGATCTCTCTGCCCTCACGGATCATGCCCTCTGCGTCAACGGTCGTTGCCTTTACTTCGCCGCTGATGGGTCCGTCAACGATGTCTGTGATCTCCTTGATGACCTGCTTGAAATCTCTGCCTTCTTTTGCGATAAGGGACGGGTTTGTGGTAACTCCGCAGATAACGCCCATATCGTTTGCTTTCCTGATCTCATCAACATTTGCTGTGTCAACAAAAAACTTCATTTTTCTTCCTCCTGAAAATGGTTTTGTTTTAAACTTATATCCCAAAGACCGGCAGGTGTCCACGCACTGCTTGCCGAGAATTTGTCATATATTATCTGTTTTCCGCGGCCTTCCGGTTTTCGAGAAGGTCGTAGGGATTTCCTATCCTGTAGCCTTCGGCACGGAGCATATCGATAACGTCGCCCATCGCCTCAACATTTGACTTTGAATCGTTGTGCATGAGAAGTATGGCGCCGTTGTGGTGGTATGTCGTAATGTGGTCTATTACGTAATCACGTCCTATCTCTTCCTCCAGATAATCGCCATATGCGATGCTCCAGAAATACATGCTATAGCCCAGATCTTTTATCATCTGCATCGTCGCGTGGCTGTAAGCTCCGCCGGGGAATCTGAAGAAGGGATCCATAGTATGCCCGGTGAGTTCATAAACACGCTGTTCTACGTATGTTACCTGCTCTACCGCGTCTTCCGGGGAAAGCTCGGGAAGCTTGAGATGCTCCCAGGTGTGATTTCCCACGCAATGCCCTTCGTCAAACATGCGGTTTACCTGAGCGACCGATTTTTCAAGGAACATGTCCGTAATGAAAAACGTCACGTGAACATCCTTTTCCTTGAAAATATCCAGCATTTTGTTTGTGTTTCCCGTAGGAAAACCGCAGTCAAGCGTAAGATAGATCACTTTGTCGTCGTCGGAAACGTTCGGATCGATGTAAAAACCGTCGTATTCCGTGATGTCAAACACTTCATAGCTTTTTGACGGGATATGCTCGGTATTTCGCTTGAACGACCAGGTCGGATTTTTTTTCTTTGCTGCGTAATACTCCTCGTCGACAGCTCTCAGTTCGTCATAAACTCCGTTTGCGATGTTTTCGAGCACCGCTGCTTTTCTGTCAGTGTAATAACTCTGATCGGACGACATTTCTTTAAGCGTCGGAGTCGGTGTATTTGTGGGCGTCGGAGTGTTGGTAGGTGTAGGTGTGTTCGTTGGAGTGTTTGTCGGTGTCGGCGTTTCTGTAGGTGTCGGTGTGGAGGTCGACGTGCCGGGCCGGTCATCGTTGTTTTTCGCTTCCGATGTGACGTCTGCTTTTGCTTTTGTCTCTGTCGGTCCATCGAGCGCAGCGGACGAGTGAAAATAGTTCACCGCCGCCACTGTGATGAGTACCGCGACGCAGATCACATGGGCTGCGATCAGCAATGCCTTTCCGGGCGTTATCTTTTTCTTTTTGCTTGCTTTTTCTCTCTGAGACTCTGTTTCTTCAGAGGAATTGAGGTTGATCATCTATATTTCCTTCCTTTTTCCTGAAAGATCAGTTTCCCGCTGCCGCGAAAAGCTTTGCTATATCGTCAGGTGAAAGCGATGCGTTCGGGTCGGAAAGGTCGACTCCCGCAGACGCAAGGTCTGCAAGGGGATCGTCATCCGCTGCGGGTTCAGGTTCGGGCGCAGGTGCAGGTGCGGGATCCGATGCCGCCGCGAAAAGCTTTGCTATATCGTCAGGTGAAAGCGATGCATTGGGATCAGAGAGATCGACTCCGGCAGACGCAAGGCCTGCAAGGGGATCGTCATCCGCTGCGGGTTCGGGTTCAGGCGCAGGTTCGGGCTCCGGCGCGGGCGCGGGATCCGATGCTGCCGCAAAAAGCTTTGCTATATCGTCGGGTGAAAGCGATGCATTGGGATCAGAAAGATCTACTCCGGCAGACGCAAGGCCTGCAAGGGGATCGTCATCCGCTGCGGGTTCAGCCGCTGCCACTTCAGGCTCGGGGACCGGCTCAGGTTCGGGCTCTGCTACTGCTTCCGACTCGGGGATCGGCTCGGGCTCAGGCTCGGCTGCAACTTCTGGTTCAGGGATAGGTTCGGGCTCTGCCTCTGCAACAACTTCGGGTTCAGGGATCGTTTCAGGCTCTGCTACTGCTTCAGCCACCTCGGGCTCTGCGGTTGCTTCAGGCTCTGCCTCCGTAACGTTCTCAAGTGCTGCGGCAAGATCTGCGTCAAGGGAAATCTCAGGTTCCGCCGTTGCTTCAGGCTCAGCTTCCGTTGCGTTCTCAAGCGCTGCGGCAAGATCTGCGTCAAACGAGATATCAGGCTCGGCTGCAGGTGCAGGCTCAGCAGCAAACGCCGCTGTATCCATGGCGGGGGCTGCTGCCGGGATATCCATTGCGGGCATCGGCGCAGATGTGCCGGGATACATGGGCATGCCGGGCATGGCCTGTACCATCACGGGAGTAACGCTTGAATTGCGTGTTGCCTTAAGCTCACCCGTGATGCTCTCGCTCATCTTTTCTATCGCGTTTTTGTCGCTCTCTGCTATCTGGCGCGCATTTTCTTTGTTATATTTGATAATGGTCTTTACGCCGGCGTTCTGCTCATCGATCACCTGATCGAGCTTTGCGCGCATCTGCTCAAGGTTTTCGCCCTGCGCTTCAGCGTTTTTCTTCATTGCGACAAACATCGCACGACTGGTCTTGTCAAGGGAACGGACCTGCTCCTCAATGGCTTTTTTGAATTCATCATCAGCGCGCTGCCTGTCTTCTTCCTTGACCTCTTCAAGCGCCTCCTGCGCCTTCAAAAGATCGTCAAAAGCATCTTCTTTATCGGCGAATATCTGTGTGAGGAAAAAGTATGCCGCGCCCATGAGCAGGACACACATGATCCCTACAAGCCAGTAAAGATTGTGGAACTCAAGAAGCACAAACACCGCAACAAAGCAGGCTGCCGCAAAAAGCACGCCGGAAAGCACCTTTTTAAGGCCTGCTTCTCTTTTCTTTCTGTTCTTTCCGGAGTTAATACGCACCCTGGTCTGTTTGTAACCGCTCTTCCGCTTTGCCATTAGTTTTCTCCAGTCCGGAGCCACTAATATCCCGCTCCATTTTTCGTATCAAAAATGAGTGGAGCCACTGCTCCACTTAAGATTATATCAATTCTTTCACGAATGTAAACCAAAATATGTATTAAAATATTTGGTTTTTGTTTATGCTTCCTTAATTCTAAAACTCCCCGAACCATGATATAATGCATCACAGATGAGACGGTCACATCTCAGACCGCCTGAAAAAGCAAAACTATATATGTATGCCGCGTAATGGCAGGACTCCCGATCAACGCGGTCTCCGGGTGGGAGTTGTATTGTCAGCCCAGAGTCCCTCCTTAAAAACAAAATCGAGTAGGAGGCGGTGACTAACCGCCGTCCTCTCACAGCACCGTACATACCGTTCGGTATACGGCGCCTTCAATAGTTGACGTGCACAGACTGATAGGCTGTGGCTAAATCATAGAAGCCACTA
>JAEENL010000036.1 GCA_016283775.1 Lachnospiraceae bacterium
CGAGTATCAGGGAAGTGTCGATCTGATGTTTACTATTACAAACGGTCCGGGCGGAGGATCGACAGGTGGCTCGGGCGGAGACTCGACAGGTGGTTCAAGCGGAGACTCTACCGGTGGTTCTACGGGTGGTTCAACAGGAACTGCGACAGGAACAACCGATACTGCAACCGATACAACCACAGAGAACAAGAAGGATGAGACCACTGCACAGGTAACCGAGAATGAGGACGGCTCAACCACTGCAACAACCGTTGAAAATAATCCCGACGGTTCCGTAACCACAAAGGAAGAGACGAAGACCGCTGACGGTTCGACCACCACTAAGGAAGAGACAACCGACGCGAACGGCAACACCAAGCTTTCCGAGAAGACCGTTGATGCCGACGGAACCGTAACTACCAGGCAGGAGACCAGGAAGGCAGACGGAACCGGCAGCGCATCCAGCACCACCAAAGACGAGGACGGAAATGTCCTCTCAACCACAAAAGAGAAGACCACGATCAACAGCAACGGAACAGTCAAGACCAAGGCCACTACCGAAAACGCAGATGGATCGAAGGTTGAGAACACAGTAAAGACTTACAAGTCGGGCAGGGTCGTTGAAGAGACGACTGAGACCGATGCTGAAGGCAACACCAACACCACGAAGGAAACGACCAGGACCGATGCTGAAGGCAATATAACCAAGACTGCCAAGACCGTTGCAAAGGACGCTGACGGCAACGTAACATCTACCGTTACCGAAAAGGAAACCATTTCAACAGATGAGAATGGCAATACAAACACAGTATGCGAGACGGTTGAAAAGGATGCCGAGGGTAAGGTGGTAAGTACTACGACCGAAACGATCGTTACCGACGCAAAGGGCAAGTCGGCAGTTACGACCGAGACCGTAAATGCAGACGGCTCAAAAGTTGAGGAGAAGTTCGCAGTCAGCACCAATGGCAGTGTGAAGATGTCCTCACTTAAAACCGCACAGAAGGAAGTAACGATCCCTGATACCATCGAGGTTAACGGCAAAGCGCGTCCCGTAACTACTATCGGCAGCAATGCGCTGAAGGGCAACAAGAAGATCACGAGCGTATCGATCGGTGATAATATCTCCACGATCGGAGCGAACGCTTTCAAGGGTGATAAGAAACTTGCGAACATCGAACTGTCCGATTCAGTCATTAAGATAAGCAAGAATGCCTTCAAGGGCATTTCCAAGAAAGCAGTCTTTAAGATCAATGCCGTAAACGAAAGAGAATTCAACAGGATCGTAGAGCTTATTAAAGCGTCCGGTGTAAGCGACACGGTAACTTTTGAGAGAGTAACAGAATAAGTTCATGGTGCCTGTCACCGTAAAAAGGCCTTCGGAGTGATCCGGAGGCCTTTTTTATGGTATAATGGAGCTGTGGATACAAATTTTTTAAAAAATCCCTATTGACCTTACAGTTAACTGTAATGATATAAATGCCTCGAAAGGAGGTAACAGGTATGACGATAAAAGAATTCGCCAAGCTCTGCGACTGCAATCCGCAGACTCTCAGATACTACGACAGCATCGATCTGCTGAAACCGGTTAATGTGGATTCCTGGACGGGGTATCGCTATTATGATGAGGAGCAGGCCGTCACATTTGTAAAGATCAAAAATCTGCAAAAGGCAGGCTTTTCCATCGATGAGATCAAAGAGCTGGTACAAAAAGACGATCTCGCTGTCGCCATGGCCTTCGAGAAAAAGATCGACGAGGCCGAGACACGTTTGCGGGAAATAAGGACCATACAGAGATCATACCTGACCGAAATTATGAATATCAAAGAGAAGATCAGTGAAGTTAAGAACCGGATCATGGGCAGCATCGAGGCATACGATCCCACAGAGGAGTTCGGCATCGAACAGAAGCAGTATGATGACATCCGCTCGAATATCGAGCAGTGCTTTGCCGAAGTAGAACAGTCCGACAGCTTCAACAAATTCGGCGGAATGCTCCCGGCCTCGACGGATATGTCGGCCGCCCGCCCTGAGACTCCCGGCTTTGTTAAGGACCCCACCTACAAGGTTATTTATGAGAAGCACGGCTGGACTAATGTAAAGGATTTCCTGCCTGAGTTCGAGAACCTCGAGAGCGGTGAATACGGACTGGATTTCTGCGTGACCGAAGACAAGTATAAGGATTCAATAGCATTCTCGAACACCATCCTCGGTGTTCTGCTCGAGAAGAACGAGGGCAAGAAAAAGACATTATCCTGCGGCGTGGACAAGTCCGCAGACGGACAGAACCACTTCAGACTCTTTAAGAAAGTGATCGGATAAGTTTTAACAGAATGGAAATTCGGAGAGGTACGTGGATGAAGATAAAGGTTGCAGGTCTCAGATCGGGACTCAATTACAATGACCAACTGAACCTCATTACGGGGAAGTTTATAGAGGAGATCGAAGAAAAGCTGGGAGAGAAGCTTGCGCCGGCCGATCTTTCCGACTACGACTGCGATGTGAAGCTTATTTTCATACAGTCGGGCGGAAGCGAGAATCTGTTCCTGCAGAACATTGACAGTCTCGAGGAACCTTATTACCTGCTCACGAACGGTTCGAACAATTCGCTCGCGGCGTCGCTCGAGATCATGACTTATGTCGTAAGGAGCGGGAAAAAGGGCGAGATCCTGCACGGGGATGCGGATTACATTGCAGGCAGGATAAAGGCGCTGGCGATGGGGAAAAGCATCAGGAAAAGGCTTGCCGAGACCGTATTCGGAGTAATGGGACGTCCGTCCGACTGGCTGATCGCATCGATCCCGTCGTACGAAGAGGTTCGGGAAAAGTTCGGGATTACCTTCAAAGACATTTCGCTCGACGAAGTGAAAGAGGAATATGCCCGAACGGTCATGGTAGATACGACAGGGCTTCCGGGAGCATTTGACAAAGAAGAGAAGATCAAGGCGCTGCGTACTTACGGAGCTTTTAAGAAGATCGCGGGAAAATACGGGCTTGCGGGCTTTACCGTCAGATGCTTCGATCTGCTGAAGCCCCTGCAGACTACAGGATGTACGGGTCTTTCACTCCTAAACGACGAAGGCCTGACCTGTGCCTGTGAAGGAGATATTGCTTCGCTCATTTCCATGCACATAGTCAGGCTGCTGACCGGACAGGCCTCGTTCCAGGCAAATCCTGCCAGGATCTCGCCTGCGGACAATACGGCCGTTCTCGCTCACTGCACGATCCCGCTCTCGATGACCGAAGATCTGAAGCTCGATACCCATTTTGAATCGGGAACCGGAGTGGCGATCAAGGGATACTTAAAAGAAGGCGCCGTCACGGTATTCAGGCTTTCCGCGGACCTGAAGAACTATTTTGTGAGCGACGGAGAGATCGTCGAGAATCTCGACGAACCGGATCTGTGCCGCACGCAGATCCTTGTGAAATTTAAAGAGGACGTCTCAGAATTGCTGAAACGCCCCTGCGGAAATCATCATATCGTCTTTTACGGACATCATGCGGAAGACATCAGAAGGGTGATGGAAGAACTCATCCCCTCTGCTTAAGCCACATAACAGATTTTTTCAATGCCTCGATGGTCTTGGTCTCCAGGATGCATCGGGCATTGCTTTTTTGTAAGATTAGGACGAAAATGTTGTATTATATAGACAGAGACATAAAAGAGTAGCGCCACGTGAGGAGCGGTCATGGAAGATAACGATATTATCGGGTTGTACTTTGCGCGCGATCAGAAAGCGATCGCGGAGACAAAGAGCAAATACGGCGGCTATTGCTTTGCCCTCGCGAACAGGATCCTGGGGAGCAAAGAGGACGCGGAGGAATGCGTGAACGACACGCTTTTTTCGGCATGGAATTCAATACCGCCGTACAGGCCGAAGATACTGCGTATGTTTCTGGCCAAACTTGCCCGCAACAGGGCGATAAACCGCATCAAGGCAGACCATGCGAAGAAAAGGGGAAGCGGCGAGTCAACACTCGTCTACGAAGAACTTTCGGAATGCATCAGCGACGGGCGCAATATTGAATCTGAGATCATCGCAAAGGAACTCGGGCAGGCTGTAAACGGTTTTGTCGCGGCACTTCCGGAACGCGAGGGCGATATATTTATCAGACGCTATTTTTTCATGGAGGCGGTAAAGGACATAGCGGAGGGCTACGGAATGACGCCCGGCAATGTGAGCGTGACTCTGAACCGTACTCGTGGGAAACTAAGAGATTATCTGGAAAGTAAGGGATTTCTGTAGAGCGAAGATAATGAAGGATAGAGTAATTATCGGCATGATCGGGATATGAATGATTGAAAAGTATTGCAATGATCGGAGGTTACCATGAACGAGAAGGATTTACTGGAAAGCATTTCCGAAATAGATGAGGAGCTCCTTGAACGAAGCGAGAAAAATAAAGCAGAAGGTGCCAAAGCAGCAGAGGTGGCGCAAGGCAAAATGCCTGAAAGGAAGGCAGTTGCGACACCCGGAATTTTCCGGCGCAGGCGAGGCTTCCTCGCTGCATCGGTAGTTCTCGTACTCTGCCTCGCCGGTCTCATTGTGTATATCGCCCTCGGCAGCGGACAGGACAAATCC
>JAEENL010000004.1 GCA_016283775.1 Lachnospiraceae bacterium
CCGGCAGATTGCGGTACTCCGGCGTCTGCGGTTTCAAAATGTAGCCGGTCGGATAATTAACCAGCGTCAGGCGCGGCGCATCCTTCTGCTCCAGATGCAGCGACATCTTCCGCTGTACGCCGGGCACGGTCAGGCCCTTAAACACCGATTCCGTCACATACGAGGCAAGCGCTTCTTCGCTTAAATCCAATGCGGGCAGTGTATCCGTTCCGAAGAATTTGCGGATGCAGCGCGTATGCCAGCCGCAGTTGCTTTCTTCCGGCAAAATCGGTTTCCCGCAGCAATAGCACCTCATTGTTCCGCCTCCTCGATCCGCACCGCGCCGATGCAGTCCTTGCAGGCAACCAAAAGAAGCCCGAAGCGATCACTCTGATCCAGCTTCCAGTTTTTGCTCACGATATGCAGCAGCCACCCCTCCGGAATCAGCCCGTCGAAGAACGGGAACAGGACGTTCGATTCATACGGCGCTTCCCGAAGCGGAAGGGTCAGAGAAATTGCCTGCGCGTCGGGCAAGGTCAGATACTCCACGTCATACGCGAACCGATACCCGCTGTCCGTTTCCGAAAGGAACCCGGCAAAACGGTCTCGCACATAGACAGATGCCTTTCGATACGCGCTCATTCGTCATCCGCCTTTCCCGGCACCGCTTTCATGCCGAACATGGCAAGTGCCTGATTGACCTTGTCCATCCGTACCGTTTCTTTGCCCTGCTCCAGATCACGGACAAATCGCAGTCCGAGTCCCGCGCGCACGGCAAATTCTTCCTGCGTCAGCCCCGCTGCTTTTCTGTTTTCTTTGATAAATGCTCCGATGTTTTTCATGCAACAATTTTATACCTCATCGGGTATATTGTCAATGCTTTTCTTTTATTTTATACCACATCGGGTATATTTTAATGGCAAATTGATATAATTATACCCGTTAAGGTATAATTTCTTTATTAAACAAGACAACAGAGCGAAAGCGAATGCTTCTTGAGAGAAAACAAGACATTGATGCATCAATGCTTGAAGCGAATGGACGCTTCGGGCTTTGCCGTATCTCTATTATCAGGATATCCCTCATGTACATATCTCATTTTAATTATTTCGCAACTTTTATTTTAGTTATTTCTGCACTTTTGTTTTGATAAATTCTGCAGTTTTGTTTTATATTTTTCGTTTTTCAGCTTGCAATATCGTTTCGCTTTCCCTCATTTCAAATGCTTTGCCCTCATTTAACCCCTTTTGTCAATTCATATGATTGGAGGTTAAAAGCGCAAATCCTTGAACCATGCGATCTCCGGCACATAAAACCGCGCGGCAGGCGATGCAAACAGGACATTCAAGCAGAAAACAAGACATTGACGCGAGTAAACAGGACATTGAGGGCAGAAAACAAGACATTGAAATCTTGTCTGTCTGTATTCGCGTAGAAATCATCTTCTCTTATGAGTAGTCGCGCGAGGGTGTTCGCTCTCGCGTAAAAATCATGTTCCCTATATGGATGCCTGCAGAGGAGGTGATGGCATGGCAAGACGGCAAAGCTGCTTTGGCACGTTGGTGGATCTGGCTTTGATCTGTGCAACGGACGGACTGTGGCTGATCTGGATTCTTGTCCGGTACTTGCGCAACAACAGTTAAACAGAAAAAACGACAATCAAAGGAAAGAGGTGAATGCAATGGAAACAAACGAAACAATTCACGACGGAGTCATGAAAGATGTGGACGGGCAGTTGAACCCTGTGCCGCCTAAGCAGAACTCGGTGCAGCCATCTGTGGCTGAAGTGTACTTTTATGAGGAAGACGTCTCGCTCCCCTACTATACCGAACGATTCAATCTGGAAGAAGGAGATACGGTATTCGTCGAAGGAAAGATGGCGGGCAAGCGTGGTCAGGTGCAGAAAGTGAGCCACACATTCCGCATCAGATCAGGCGAATACGAGCAGATCAGATGCGTAGTTGCGTTCAACAAGCCAAGCAAGCTGTATTTCAGCACGTCCCATCTGATCGAATTCAGAGCAAGAGCGCTTTCAATCAAACAAGTCAAAAGCTGGTTTGGAGTACCCGAAGAGAAGGGTGACCTGTTGATCGGCGAAGGAACAGAGACCTTCCGAATCAGCGATCCCTTTACCACCGGCGTCAATTACGAATTCGGCATGAAGGCGCACAATGAGTATTTTCGGAAAAACAAAGTCAAGTATCTCTCGCTTGAGAACGGCAACGGTTACGCCATTGTGGTGGACGATCAGCCGTATGAGGTCCGTTTCCGCATGGACAAAAACGGAACCGGCAGAGCGCTTACATGCACATGTCGGGAAGTAGGCGTCTGCGTGCACAGTCAGGCAGCCGTTTTCGAGCTTTGGGAACTGATGGATGCCATCATGGAAAAATACCGATATGAATACTTGCGGTTCAATCGGTTCTATGCCGTTTCCAAGGACTTTATCCTGCCCCTGCTGATGAACGCAAAGCAAAGCGGCAGTATCACAATCGACTGATAGAAAAGGAGGAAACAACATGAAAATCTGTAAAAACTGCGGAACTGAAAACAACGACGGAAATGCCTTTTGCACCGCCTGCGGAGGCAATACTTTTGTCCATCGGTGCAGCAAATGCGGAACCGAATTCACAGGCAACTTCTGCTCGAATTGCGGAACGCCTGCAGGCATGGACATGCAGGGAGATCGTTGGACGATGTCCGCGGAAGAACCGAAGAAGAAGGTCACTTTTGGCAGGGTGCTGCTGTGGATCTTCTTCACCCCGATCATGGGCATCATCGCCATCTGGAAAGCGGAACGACTGAAACCGGTCTGGAAGATTCTTTTGACCTGTCTGATCGTCGCCGTGTGCCTGTTCATCATCCTTCCGAGAAACAGCACGAAGGAAGCTACTGCAACCGTACAGACAACAAGACCGCCGGCAGTTATGGCGACTGACAAAGTATCCGAAACGCAACCTACCAAAGCCCCGACGTCAAAACCAACCGCTACGCCGAAACAGACTGCAACGCCGAAGCCGACGAAAAAACCGACGCCCACGCCTACGGAAGATCCGACACCAAAGGAGTATAAAAACGCGCTTGCTTCGGCGCAGACGTATGTGGATTGGATGCACATGTCAAAGGCGCGGCTCTATCACCAGCTTACCAGCCCTTACGGGGAAGGGTTCTCTGCAGAGGCGGCACAGTACGCGATTGATCATGTAAAGGCGAACTGGAAGGAGAACGCCCTGAAGACGGCGCAATCCTACAGCGATACCATGCACATGTCCAAAGCGCGCATCTACGATCAGCTCACCAGCGAATACGGGGAACAGTTTACAGCCGAAGAAGCCCAATACGCCGTCGATCATGTCAAAGCGGACTGGAAAGCTAACGCTTTAGCCACCGCAAAAAGCTACCGGGACAATCTGCACATGTCCGCAGCTGCCATCAAGAACCAGTTGACGTCCGCCTACGGTGAGAAATTCACCGCAGAAGAAGCCCAGTATGCGATCGATCATTTGGATGATTGAGCATATAGTCAAATAAAATTATTATCTTTGTAGACTGGATATCATGTAATAAAGCACGCAGCTAAAAATGATTGCGTGCTTTATTGTT
>JAEENL010000037.1 GCA_016283775.1 Lachnospiraceae bacterium
GTTCGTGTACTGCTTTCTCATGGGCTGGTTCAGTTCGAAATTGTATGTGTATACTCCGTTCGCGTCGACTGTGATACTGAAAGACTTGTAAGTGTATTCACCGTTTCCGATGATGATCTTTCCTTCAGTGGGGATGTTAAGGTCAGCGATGTGGTTTATGTTGGTGTTCGTGATGCTGATCGATGTCTGTCCCACCGCGATGGGGCCGCTTTTTCCTGTGAGGTCTTCGTCGTTGTTTCCGTCTCTTACCTCAAAGAGTGCCTTTAACGATCCGGACATGGTCCCTGATGTGGGTTCGAGCCTCTGGTCGTACTGCCAATAAACATCATAAAGTCCGTCGATATCGCACTGATTCTGCAGCTCTTTTCTCGGTCTGCATTCAAGCTTAAAGGTGTCATAGGTATCAACCAGCGTATTTCCATCGATGCGGACGGTGAAGGTGTTCATGCCGTTTCCGATGGGGCGCTCATGCACGCTCACGTTCACGATCTTTGAAAGATCGTCCACCAGAAGATTTCTCTGGTCTCTCAGGTCATTTGCGTTCTCGCCGCCCACCTCGATGGTGTTGATCTGCTTTGTGAGGACCGCGATCTGATCGGCGATGGAATTTATCTTCTGTACCTGGTTTTTGATCTCGTAGTTGCACTCGTTCTGAATGCCCTGGAGGTTTGTGTAGAGGCCGTTGAAATATTCGCAAAGGCTTTCGGAATAGTTTGCGACCTGCGTCCTTACCGCAAGGCTCGAAGGATCCTTTGAAAGCTCCTGGAGCGCGTTGAACATGCTGTCAAAAGAAGTGGTGAAGCCCTCAAGCTCGATCTCGTTGAAATAGTTTTCGATCTCGGTCATGAAGTAATGGCGCTCTTCGTAAAGGCCGCCGATCGAGGTGTTGCTCCTGAACTTCTCATCGTAATATTTGCTTCTCGACTGATCGATGGAATTTACCATCGCACCTGTTCCGAGCTCACCGTATGAATTGTATGTCCTTAAGGCCCTGTCGGCCGTCTGGTTCAGATTCTGCCTCGAATAGCCCTTGGTCTCAATGTTTGCGATATTGTGGGCCGTTGTGTTCAGTCCGCTCTTTGATGCAAAAAGGCCCGAGCTTCCTATTGTGAGTCCGAAAAATGTGTTAGCCATTGATTAGTCCTTTCTCTTTAAAAAGGCTTGTCAGCCTCTGCCGAGTGATGTTACGAGATGTTCGAGCATCTGGGCCACAGTGCTTATGAATCTCGAATTTGCGTTGTAACCCTGCTGGAATTTGATGATGTAGGTAAGTTCCTCATCGGAGGATACGGCGTGTACCGACTGGCGCTGTCCGTCAACGCTTCCCACCAGTGATTCCTGGCTTTCGGAGAGATGTTTGAATCTCTCGCCGTTGTTTCCGAGAAGGCCCAGCATATCGGTGTAATAGCCGTTAAAGTTCTGCAGCGATGTATCCGTGGGTGATACCGTATCCCATCCGGCCTGCCAGTTTGCGAGAAGTTCCTCGCAGGTCTTTATTGCGTAGTCTCCTGTGCCTCTGTTGTCGGAAAGAGGAAGGAGCGAAGGATTTGCAAGTATCTCCTGGTTTACTTCGATCTCACCGATGGTGAAAAGCGAGTAGTTGTTGCTCGGATCTTCCTGATTGTAAACATATGCTCCGTAGGTCTCGGGCACTCCGCCCTCTCCGATGACGGTTATGTTCTGGTAAGTGTAGCGGGGCATCGACTTTCTGTTAAAGAGTGCCTCGCCGGGAGTGTTGTTTTCGTCCATTCCCACGGGAGCGTTCTCCTGATCGAGTATCATGATCTTTTCGCCGTTTGAAAGAGTCACTTCCTTGTTGGGGCAGAAGGTGTCATTTAACATTGTTACGATGCCGTGCACCAAATTGTCAAACTGTACTTCGATCCCTACAAGTACGGAACCCTCGACGCCGATCTGATATTTCTCGAGTGCTTCCTCATACTTTATCATCTCTGCGTTGTAGGAGGTGCTGTCAAACACGCCGTTTTCGGTAAAATCTTCCTTTTTTGGCTCTATGGGCTTGTCTGTGTAGCGGCCCACATGATCGCCTCTCGCGAGGAGGAGTCCCTTTAACGCGCCTATATCGGTATCGCACTGCGCGTTGGGGAGCTTTGCAAAATCAAAAACGTCGACGTTGTCATATACCGGCCAGTAAGGCTCGATCAGGTTTGTTTCTTCGGAGATCGGCTTTGTATCCATCTTAAAGATGATGTCGTTTGTCACGAGCGCGTAGTTTTCTGCGTATACCGTAACAACTCCCTTTGCGTCTTCCTTGTAGTCTATCTTTATTATCTCCGAAAGCTCGTCAAGGCGCTGGTTTCTTACGTCTCTGAGGTCGTTTGCGTTTTCAAAGCCGGACGCTTCGATCTTCTGGATCTTTCCGTTGAGATCGAAGATCTCCTGAGCGATGGAATTGATCCTGTCCACATATACCTGAACCTGTGTATTGAGGCTTTCCTGATATTCCTGTATCTGCTTGTATATGCCTTCAGCTCTCTCGATAAAGCTCGTGGCGGTCTGTATTATCTCGGAACGTGTAACGATGCTGTCAGGCTCCTTGCAGAGTTCCTGGAGTGAAGTCCAGAAACCGTGAAGGTAGTTCTGGAATGCCACGCCCTCGGTCTCTCCGAAGATGTCTTCGGTCTCGACCGTTGCTTCGTACTGCGATCTGTAAAAACCTTCGCGTCCGAATTCTTCGCGGTATGTCTTGTCGAGGAATACGTCTCTGACCTGTTTTACCGATGTGACGTCGGTACCGTAGCCGAGTTTCATCGGCGAGATGTGGTTCTGGCCGAATCGTGAATAGAATGCGTCGGTGGTCTCCATCTGCTGACGTACATAACCTTCCGTTTCAACGTTTGAAAGGTTGTGTGCCGCTACGGTAAGTCCTCTCTGATTGCTTCCCAATCCGGAAACGCCTGTGTAAAGACTGGACATCAAGCTCATTACGCGTTTCCTCCTTTCTTCCGAATAACTTTTCCTGTTTTCTGCTGTTCATTATATCGGTCCAAAAAGGTCCTCTCATTATAGTGAAATTATAAAAAAAAAGATTACCGCTTGCTTTGCGGTAATCCTTTGATGTCGCGGTTTTGCGACACTTTTTACGTCCTTGTTCACATCCTTGTATACGGCCTTTTACTGCCTTGCGTCAAACGACCCGATGGTACCCATCGACATGTCAAACTGCCCGGCATTTCTCGTATAATTGTTACCTATGTACTGCCTTGATGACCTGATCATGTTGAGCTGGAAATCCGATATTTCCAGCGAGGAAGCGATCAGCTTGGAATTTCTGTCATTAAGGGTCTTCATCCTTGAAAGCGTTTCCTTTAGCCGTTTTCTCAATGCAGAGAGCTCTCTCTGTGTGTCGGGCTGCTTGGCGAGAAGTTCGATAAGCTCATCAAGCTTCAAGTCGGAATTCCTCTTGTTGAGGACCGTTCTCATGCTGTTCATGATCTTTTCGCGCTTCTTCTCAAGACTTCCCAGATGTTCCGCAGCGAGCTGCTCCTGCTCCGTGATGCGTTCCAGTTCATCCACGCGGTTTTCGATGATCACGCCGGATTTTCTGTCCGCAAGCGGAACAAGTGCCTCATACACGGCAAGTTCATTATTCAATGTTGTGATAAGTTCTTCAATTAAGCTTGCCATGTCTGGACCACCCTCATTTACACGGAAGGCCGCGGTAAGTCCGCAGCCTCCGGTGTTAGCATCAAGTTACATGTTCATTGCATCTTCGGACTGCTGAAGAAGCTTGTCGGCAACAGCGCTCATCGGAACAAAGTAAGTTCCGTTGGCCATAGCCGTCTTGATCTCATTGACTTTGTCTGTTCTGATGTCGGACTCAGCCGCAACCGCTTCCTTGGCAACCTGCAGATCTCTTCCGAAACCGGAGATCTGAACACTGTCCCTCTTAATAGCTGTGGTGGATCCAACCTTTTTCATTTTTCCGTTGGCCTGATATATCTGGCCGATCTCGGATAATGCATCGATACGCATAGTTGTTTCCTCCTTGTTACTTTACTTCAGGAACATCATTTCTTGTTCCTGATTTATTTATCGGACCGAAAAATAATTTTTTTTAGTCCCAAAGGCAATCTTTTTAAAATTTTTATTTCTCGTGAAGGTCGGTCTTGATCTGAGTCGTTGAAACTCCGGGCGTTCTGGGCAGATAGATGACCTCGCAGTATTCTTTAAGGAAATCAAATTTGCCTTCCCAGTCGGAGCCCATGACAAAAATATCGGCATGATGCTTTTGAACATCCGTCACCTTCTGCTCCCAGGTCTCCTCGGGGATCACTTCATCCACATATTTAATGGCTTCAAGTATGATCTTTCTGTCCTCATAGGAGTGGTAGGCTTCTTTGTGCTTTCCTGCATTGAACTCATCGGTGGAAAGCCCCACGATAAGATAGTCCCCAAGCTCCTTTGCACGTCTTAAAAGATTTATGTGACCTACATGAAGCAGATCAAAAGTGCCGTAAGTTATTACCTTCTTCATGACTCCTCCGTTATATGGTGAGCGTGGTCTTCTGTCCCTTCGCGCCGCGCTTTCTCACCTTTACCTTCTTTGCCGAAAGTGCCTTGCCCTTATATTCAAAGGTTTCGTCGGCAGGCGATACCACAGCGAGGCATACCACCTTGTCGTCCTTTTCGAGCGCTATGCCCTTTACGCCGCGGCTGGTCTTTTTGAACTCCGCGACTTCCTCAAGAGGAAATGCGAGTGAAACGCCGGCCTGAGTGTAAAGAATGACTTTTCTGTTCTCCGCAAGTATGTCGGTCGCGGAAAGCTTTGCGATGCCGACAAGAAGATCTCCGTCATCCAGTTTTGTGGAACTTACCTGTGTTCTTGTGGTATCAAATTCGATACCGGAAACTATCTTTACAAATCCCGACTTTGTCGCAAACAGGAACGAGCATTCAAACAGTTCCTCAAAGCCTGTATAAAGGATGACATCCTCTTTTCCTATCTTTGTGAGCTGGTGGATGAGCGTGCCCTTGTCCTTGAGTCTCGTTCTCGGGATGGCCTGCGCCTTCACCTGGTACATGTTGCCCTCGGCGGTAAATACGCACAGCCTGTCGTTGCTCCGCATCTTTATCTGATATACGAAATCGGTGAGCTGCTCGGACGAAGCCTTTGAATATGTGTTCATATCCACAGACTTTGTGTAGCCGAACTTGTCGATCAGCACATATATATCCTCGATGCGCTCTTCGACCACATAATTTGTCTGCTCGGCAACCGTTATCTCGGTCCTTCTGTCCCGCCCGAACTTCTTTTTGAATTCGAGGAGCTGCTTCTTAATGACCTTATGAAGCTCTTTTTCCGAACCGAGGATCTTTTCAAATTCGGCGATGTTTTTGGTGATGGTGTCGCTCTCCTCGCGGAGCTTCATTATCTCAAGTCCGATGAGACGGGAAAGCTGCATCGCAAGGATGGCGTCGGCCTGACGGTCGGTAAAATCGAGCTTTGCGGCTTCCTTAGCCGAGGTCTCGCTCTTGAACTTTATCCCTTCGGTGATGCCCTTTGTAAGGCAGTCCTTTGCCTGCTTTACGGACGAGCATCCTCTTAGTATCTCTATGATAAGGTCGATGACATCGGTCGCGCGCAAAAGTCCTTTTACGACCTCAAGTCTGTCATTTGCCTTTTGCAGTCTGTTCTTAAATTCCTTTGTGTAGATTTCCTCCTGGAAGCTGATGAACTCTCCCACGAGGCTCTTAAGGTTAAAAACGATGGGCTGCTGCTGTTTTACTGCAAGGAGGTTTACGGAATAGGTGTCTTCGAGAGGCGATTTTTTGAAAAGGCCGTTTAAAAGGTTATCAACATCCCTGTCCTTCTTCACCTCGACAACTATGCGGATGTCTTTTGAAGATTCGTCGCGGACATCGGAGATCTCCTCAAAAGTCTTGTTCTTCATGAGGTCCACAAGACTCTCCACGAGCTTCTGCTTGTTTCCTGAAGAAGTATAGGGGATCTCTGTGATAACGATATTCTTTCTTCCGTACTCGACATTTTCTATGACGGTCTTTGCCCTGACCTTGATCTTTCCCTCTCCGGTCTCATAGATCTGCGGAAGCGCATCGGCGTTCACTATCACGCCGCCTGTGGGGAAATCAGGACCCGGAATATATCTCATGAGCTCTGCGACTGTGATCTCAGGATCGTCAAGATATGCGATGCAGCCGTCGATCACCTCCGCGGTATTGTGCGGAGGAATGTTTGTCGCCATACCTACGGCAATACCCGTGGTGCCGTTTATAAGGAGGTTTGGCAGCATGGCGGGGAGCACGGTGGGCTCTTTTTCCATGTTGTCAAAGTTCGGCTGGAAATCCACCAGATCATGGTCGAGGTTTTCGAGCATGGTCATGGCGCCTTCAGAGAGCTTTGCCTCGGTATAACGCATCGCAGCAGCCGGATCGCCGTCTATCGAACCGAAGTTTCCGTGTCCGTCGATAAGAGGGAGGGACAGAGAAAAGTCCTCCGACATGTGGACAAGTGCTTCGTAGATGGAGGAATCGCCGTGGGGGTGGTATTTACCCATCGTATCGCCGACGATACGCGCGCTTTTTCTGTGCTGTTTTTTGGGATCGAGCCCAAGCTCGGTCATGGCGTAAAGAATACGCCTCTGAACGGGTTTAAGTCCGTCGCGCACATCGGGCAGCGCACGGTCTATGATGACATTCACCGCATAGTCACGGTAGGAGGTCTTCATCTCCTCCGAAAAATCGAGCTGCAACAGTTCTGCCGTTTTCACACTCGTATTGTTCTTATCCGCCATGATATCCTCTGTAAAAAACCTGTTTCTTTATTTCTTGTCCTGCTCATAGAAATCGAGCTTTGCGTATTTCGCCTCAGACATGATGAATTCACGTCTCGGGGGTACGTTTGAGCTCATGAGCAGAGTGGTGACCTCATCGGCCTCCACGGTATCGGAAATGCCCACCTGGGCGAGCACGCGCTGTTCGGGATCGAGAGTGGTCTCCCAGAGCTGATCCGCGTCCATCTCTCCGAGACCTTTGTAGCGCTGGAGAGCCAGTATCTTGTGTCCTTCTTTTCTGAACTTTTCCAGTTCAAAATCGTTAAAAAGATATTTTGACTGCTTTCCCTTTTTCTTTGATTCCTCGTAGTCGACCTTGTAAAGAGGCGGCATGCCGCGGTAGACCTTGCCCTCCATGATGAGTTCGGGCATGAACCTGTAAAAGAAGGTGAGCATCAGCGTGCTGATATGCGCTCCGTCGACATCGGCATCGGTAAGGATGATGATCTTGTCATAACGTAGTTTCGTGATGTCAAAATCGTCTCCGATACCGCAGCCGAAAGCCGCGATCATGGTCTTTATCTCATTGTTCGCGAGTATCTTTTCGAGAGGCGCCTTCTCCACGTTCAGGATCTTTCCTCTTAACGGGAGCACCGCCTGTGTCTTTCTGTTTCTTGCGGTCTTTACAGTGCCGCCCGCGGAATCACCCTCGACTATGTAGATCTCGCACTCTTCGGCCTTTTTTGAAGAGCAGGAAGCAAGCTTGCTCCTTGTATCCACATCGTTAAGCGACTTTAACACCGCGTTTCTGGCCTTGTCTCCGGCCTTTCTCGCATTGTATGACTTTAATGAATTGTCAAGGATGGCCTTGAGTTCTTCAAGGTTTTTGTCAAAATAATGAGTCACTTCGTCGGTGAAAACATCCTCCACCGCCTGTTTTGCATCATTGTTTCCGAGTTTGGTCTTTGTCTGTCCTTCAAACTGCGGATTCGGATGCTTTATCGAAACAATGGCGACGATGCCGTTCCTTATGTCCTTGCCGTCGAAATTCTCATCCTTTTCCTTTAAAACGCCGAGCTCTCTGGCATATTTGTTCATAACGCCCGTGAGACCGGACTTGAAGCCTGTGACCAACGTACCGCCGTCAACGACGTTGATGCGGGTACAGTAGGAATTGATCTGTTCGGTGTAGGAATTGGTGT
>JAEENL010000005.1 GCA_016283775.1 Lachnospiraceae bacterium
CAAGTGGATAAAAAATGCATTCTCATAAAGTCATAATAATCAAAGATATCGTTAAAGACTCCATTGCGGAAGAAATGGAGATAGAGGCCGGCGATGAGCTTTTGTCCGTAAACGGAAAAGAGATCGCCGATATCTTTGATTACAGATTTCTCACAGCAGACGAAGAGATCACGGTCGTTGTGAAAAAGCCTGACGGCGAGGAGTGGGAGCTCGACATCGAAAAAGAGCCTGACGAAGATCTCGGGCTTGTTTTTGAGGACGGCATTCTTTCCGACTACAGCCGCTGCAGCAATAAATGCATTTTCTGTTTTATCGACCAGAATCCCAAGGGAATGCGAGATACGATATATTTTAAGGACGACGACACAAGACTTTCTTTCCTTCAGGGAAACTATGTGACACTCACAAACATGAAGGAAAAAGACATAGAAAGGCTTATTTCATATAATCTTTCACCGATCAACATTTCGGTGCATACCACAAATCCGGAGCTCAGATGCCAAATGCTTAAGAACCGCTTTGCCGGGTCGGTACTTGACCACATGACAAAGCTGTATGAAGCGGGTATCGACATGAACGCGCAGGTGGTGCTGTGCAAGGGCTACAATGACGGCGCTGAGCTTGAACGCACGATCTCGGACCTTGCGATGTATGTAAAGCATATGCGATCCGTTTCCGTGGTCCCGGTTGGCCTCACGAAGTTCCGCGAAGGGCTTCCTGAGCTCAAACCCTTTACAAAAGAGGATTCCTGCGAGGTGATAGACCTCATAGAAAAGTGGCAGAAAAAGATGCTTGCTTCGTTCGGCACAAGGTTTGTCTATGCGAGCGACGAATGGTATCTGAAAGCCGGGCGTGAGATTCCGCCTCATGAGGCTTACGAATCTTATCCGCAGATAGGAAACGGCGTGGGAATGATAAGGCTTTTGAACTATGAAGTTGACGAAGCATTGTCAGGTCTCACAGGAGACGACAGGCATCACGAAGTGTCTCTTGCAACGGGTGAACTGGCTTACCCCGAGATATGTAAACAGGTAGAAAAGATACAAAAGAAATTCCCAAATATCGATGTACATGTTTATAACATACATAACGATTTTTACGGCGACCAGATCACTGTCGCGGGGCTTCTGACAGGCGGGGACATCATAAAGCAGCTTGAGGGAAAGCCTCTCGGCGCAAAGCTTTTGCTCCCCTGTGTGTGCCTTAAGACAGGCGAAGATATTTTTCTTGATGATGTGACCGTGAGTGAGGTCGAAAAATCTTTACAAACACGGGTCGGTATTGTAAAATCCGAAGGTAGCTCATTAGTGGAGGAAATAATAAATGTCTAAACCGATAATCGCTGTGGTGGGACGCCCGAATGTCGGGAAATCAACGCTCTTTAACGCACTTGCGGGAGAGCGCATCTCGATAGTAAAAGACACTCCGGGTGTGACCAGAGACAGGATATATGCAGATGTAACATGGCTTGACAGAAGTTTTACTTTGATCGATACGGGCGGCATCGAGCCGAAGAGCGACGACATGATGCTCACCTATATGCGTGAGCAGGCTCAGGTCGCGATCGACACAAGCGATGTGATCCTTTTTGTCGTGGATGTAAAGACCGGACTTGTTGACGCCGATCACAACGTTGCCGATATCTTAAGGCGCTCGGGACGTCCCGTGATCCTCGTTGTAAACAAAGTGGACGATTACAACAAGCAGATAAACGACACCTATGAATTTTACAATCTGGGGATAGGCGAGCCTTTTGCGGTGTCATCCGTAAACAGGCTTGGTTTTGGTGAGCTTCTTGACGAGATATGTAAGCTGGTTCCTGAGGCAAAAGACGAAGAGGCAGAGGACACAAGGCCGAGGATCGCCATAGTAGGTAAGCCTAATGTAGGAAAAAGCTCAATAGTTAACAAGCTAACCGGCGAGAACAGAGTGATAGTTTCCGATATCGCGGGCACCACAAGAGACGCCATCGACACCACCGTAAAGTTTGACGGCGAGGAATATGTTTTCATCGACACTGCGGGACTCAGAAGAAAAGCAAAGATAAAAGAGGATATAGAGCATTTTTCAATGGTCCGCACGGTTGCGGCGGTTGAACGCGCTGATGTATGCGTTGTCGTGATAGACGCTACGGAAGGTGTTACTGAGCAGGACGCAAAGATAGCAGGCATCGCGCATGAAGCCGGAAAAGGCATCCTTATCGCCGTGAACAAATGGGACGCGCTTCCCGACAAGGATGACAAATCCATATACAAGCAGACGGAAAAGATAAGAGAGATCCTTTCCTTCATTCCTTACGCAAAGATTATCTTTATCTCGGCAAAGACCGGACAGCGCATGAACAAGCTCTTTGAGAACATCCGTGAGATCATCGAGTCACAGAACAAGAGAGTCGGCACGGGCGTTCTGAATGAAGTGATGATGCAGGCCATTGCGCTACAGCAGCCGCCGTCGGATAAGGGAAAGAGGCTCAAGCTTTTCTATATCACACAGGTTTCCGTAAAGCCTCCGACATTCGTCATTTTTGTAAATGACAAAAAACTCATGCACTTTTCATACACTCGTTACATCGAGAACAAAGTGCGCGAGGCCTTCGGCTTTGAAGGCACTGTATTAAGATTTATAATTCGTGAGAGAAACGAGAAGGAGCAGTGATGTTTGCCGATTATCCTGTTTTACAGTATATTTTTTGCATTGTGATGGGCTATGCCTTCGGAATGTTTTCCTCGGGCTACCTCATCGGAAAGCTCTACAATGTTGACTTAAGGACCAAAGGAAGCGGAAACCTCGGAACCACAAATGTTCTCAGAGTCATCGGCCTGAAAGCCGGTATCATCACACTTGCGATCGATCTTTCAAAAACCTTTATCCCGATGTTTCTTACGAGATATCTGTTGTTTAAGCAATATGCGCCCTTCAGCAACGAAAGCCAGCTCCTTGTACTTTATACGGCGCTTGGCTGTGTTGCTGGACATCTTTTCCCTTTTTACCTGAAATTCAGAGGCGGAAAAGGCATCGCGTGCATGGGAGCATGCATGCTGATCTATGACTGGAGACTGCCGGCTGTGGCTTTTCCCATTTTCCTCGGCATCATCCTCATAACCAGATATATGTCTGTGGCATCGCTTGTCGCATCTGTGATTTTCCCGATCTTTGTAGGTATAGTGACAAAAGGGAACATTCACATGATAATCGTCACATCGCTGTTTACGATCTCCGCTTTTTATAATCACAGACAGAACATCGTGCGTCTCATCCACGGAAATGAGAACAAGATCACGATAAAGAAAAAAGAACCGGAAAACACTCCGGAAAAAGATACAGACAAAACGGAGGAAAAGAAATGAACGTAACCGTACTTGGAGCAGGCACATGGGGAACGGCGCTCTCCATACTTCTTTCTTCAAACGGACATCATGTGACACTTTGGAGCGCTCTGCCAAGTGAGATAGAAGGTCTTGCGGCAGACAGGAAAACAATAAAAAACCTTCCGGGAGCCGTGCTTCCGGACGATGTGGCACTCACCTGCGACATCAATGACGCGCTTAAAGACAGCCCTGCGATCATCGTGTTTGCGGTCGCTTCGATCTATGTGAGAAAGACTGCGCGCCTCATTAAGGACATGATCCCGGATGGACAGATCATCGTAAATGTGGCAAAGGGCATAGAAGAGGACACTCTGTTCACGCTCACGGAAGTCATAAAGGATGAGATCCCTTCGGCTTGTGCCTGCGTCCTTTCAGGTCCCAGCCATGCTGAAGAGGTTTCAAGAAAGCTTCCCACAACGATAGTTGCGGGCGCTGACAAAAAGCAGGCCGCACTCCTTATCCAGGACACATTCATGACCGATTTTTTCAGAGTTTACACAAGTCCGGATGTACTCGGGATCGAACTCGGGGGATCGCTTAAAAACGTCATCGCCATGGCTGCAGGAGTGACAGACGGACTCGGATTCGGCGACAATACAAAGGCTGCGCTCATGACACGCGGCACAGCGGAGATCTCAAGACTCGGAATGAAGATGGGCGGACTCTATGAGACTTTCAGCGGGCTTTCGGGAATAGGAGACCTCATCGTTACCTGCACGAGCCTTCATTCAAGAAACAGGAATTTCGGCTATTATCTCGGACAGGGCATGAGTGTGGAAGAGGCAAGGGAAAAAGTCGGCCAGGTGGTTGAAGGCATCTACTGCTCAAAATCTGCTCTTCTTTTGTCAAAAAAGTATGATGTCGACATGCCCATCGTAGAGCAGATTAACCTTGTGCTCTTTAACGGAAAGTCACCTGCGGATGCCGTTCACGATCTTTTTACCAGAGACAGGAAGTCGGAAGTCTCGGATGACGGCTGGAAAGCCTATTGATACCATATTTTTTATATAAAATTTATACAAAAACCCACCGCAAATATTGACAAGTCTTATGCAAGTTGATAGAATAAAGACAACAATTTAGTCTGAATTTAATTTTTGCGGAAATCATTCCCGGGTTTGCAATTATGAACAAAAGCAGAAAATTTAAGATAAATACAGCGATCATAATAGCCGCATGTTCTTTTGCGGCTGTTTTTGCTCCGGCACATACAGTAAAAGCCGATACCGTCACGGGCGGGACCGGAATAGCAGGTATCTCACAAGCACTTTCGGATTTTTATTCTGATGAGACGACAACAGATGAAGAGAAACTTTCACTTCTTCTTGCGGATTACGAGATACCTGAAGATATAGCGATTGCAAATGTCAACAACCAGTTGAACGTCCGTTCGGGCCCCGGCACGAGCAACTCCAGAGTAGGACTTCTTGACAACGGTGACGCCTGCATAGTGATAAGTGTTGACGGAGAGTGGGCAAAAGTAAAGAGCGGCACTATAGAAGGCTATGTATTTTACGAATACCTTCTCACAGGTGATACAGCGAAAGAATATATCAGATCTCACTGCAAAACCTGCATACAGGTAAAGAACGGCATCACTAATCTGAACATAAGGAGCGAAGCCTCCACATCATCGCAGATACTTTCAAAAGCCCAGGGCGGAACATATCTTCCCGTTATCAACGACTGTGTGGTCAACAAAGAGGAAGACGAGAACAAGGTATGGGTAGAAGTTGAGTACTCAAAAGGCAAGACCGGTTTTGTAAGCGCTGACTATGTTTTATACACTTACAGCCTGAGCTGGGCAGAGAAATATTCTCCTTACGGCCCCGGAGTTTCCGATCTTCGCTGCAACCTTTGCGATTATGCAAAGCAGTTCATCGGAACCAAGTATGTATGGGGCGGAAACGACCTTTACAAGGGTATCGACTGCTCAGGCTTTGTAAAAAAGGTCTATGCCCATTTCGGCTATACAACGCCCAGAGTGTCAAGAGACATGGCACGCAAATATACAAAGATCAAAAAAGAAGATCTTAAGCCCGGAGACCTTGTATTTTACGGAACGAAAGACGGCTATATAAATCATGTGGCCATGTACATCGGAAACGACAAGATCATCCACTCCAGTTCAAACTACAACGGCATAGCGATATCAAGCATGTATTTTTACAATATCATCTGCTATGAGCGTATCATAAAAGACTGATATGGATTTAAACATAACGAAGATCATTGCTTAATGGTCTTCGTTTTTTTATTTACACGTTTAAAAATCATTGAATTTCATAAGGAAAAATAGTAAAATATATGGGCTTAATCTGGGTTATAAGGGAATATCGAAATGGAATTTTTATATATTATCGGAGCTGTTGCTCTTTTCCTGCTTGGAAAGGGCATTTATGACAGAATAAACTTAAAGAAAAAGATATTTAAAAAGCTTGAAGCAGGCTTCGGCAGGCTTGGGAACGAAGACGACGGTTCCCTTTCGTCTGTCGACAGCTTTTTTATGTACAAATGCGAGCGCGAAAAAGACGTGTTCCATATTGACGACATAACCTCGACAGACCTTGATCTCGTAAGATTTTTTGTGAAACTGAACACCTGTAAGTCACAGGCCGGAGTCGAATATCTGTACTATCTGTTGAATACTCCCTGCTTTGACAAGGATGAACTGGACAGGAGAGAGCGGCTCATTTCATTCTTTTCGGAGAACAAAGAGCAGAGGCTTAAAGTACTGTATATCCTTTACCGTTTCGGAAAACTCAGAAGGTTTTCCCTGTTTTCGTGCATTGAGCTTCTGGACGGATACAAACTTCCCGGAAATGCAAAAAACTTCCTTTGCATCTTTCTTATCGCGGTATCTGTTGCGGCTTTCTTTTTCAACACCACTTTTGCCGTTATACTTCTTATCGTTTCCGTGATATACAATATCGTGACGTACTTTATGTCAAAAGGCGAGCTGCAGGGCATGCTTTTCGGCGTTCAAAAGGTGTGTCTTATGCTACGTGCTTCTGAGGAGCTTGTAAAGCTTGACATCCCCGAAATGTCTTCGATAAACGAAGCGTTAAAAGCGGAAAACGCAAAGCTTAAAGCACTGAAACACGGTGCTTTTGCGATAAATTCCGAAGTGGACGGCAGCATCGGAGCATTGATCACGGAATATTTCAACATGGTCTTTCATTTCGATCTCATCCACTTTAATATTGCAATGAAAAATGCCATAAAACACGTGGATTCACTTAAATTAATATTTGAAAAGATCGGATATGTCGATTCGCTCCTTGCAGTCACAAACTTAAGAGATGCATATGAAACATGGTGCGTTCCTGTGATCACAGGTCAGAGAGCCGAGCTTTCTTTTGAAGATCTTTATCATCCCGAGCTTTCCGATCCCGTTCCGGCAACGCTTTCTGCCTCAGGATCGGTACTTATCACCGGTTCCAATGCTTCGGGCAAATCCACATTTCTTAAGGCGGTCGCTTTAAACACATTGTTTGCGGAGACTTTGCACACATGCTTTGCTATGAGTTTCAGATGCTCATTTTTCAAGCTCATATCAAGCATGGCGCTCACAGATGACATCTACAGCGGTGAAAGCTATTACATGACCGAGATAAGGGCGCTGAAAAGGATACTTGAAGAAGATGTCTCACAGATTCCCGGACTTTACTTTATCGATGAAGTACTCCGCGGCACAAACACTGTGGAACGTATAGCGTCATCCACAGCCGT
>JAEENL010000038.1 GCA_016283775.1 Lachnospiraceae bacterium
GCAAGGTACTGCGCGGCATATGAAAAGATGGCTTCGGGGTCGAGGTTAACGTCGGTCTCTGTCATAAAAAGCCTTATCAACGGATGCCCCAAAAATCCAAAGATCAAAAGGCCCGCGCAGAGGATGAGCGCGGATACGATGAGCTTAAAGCGCATGGTCTGGCGAACTCCGTTGTGATCGCCTTTTCCGTAATACTGCGCGGTGTAGATCCCGGGACCTGAGATGGCTCCGAACAGCGCAAGATTGAACACAAAGATCAGCTGGTTCACGATGGACACGCCCGTCATCTGTTCCGTGCCAATAGCGCCGACCATTATGTTGTCAAGAAGTCCCACAAAGTTTGTGATCATGTTCTGGATTATGATCGGAACCGCAAGCAGGAACACTTTTTTATAAAATTCTCTGTCTCCGAAATATCTGTTCATGATGTCCTCTGTTCTGATTGAAAAAAGAGTGTGCCGAGCGAGGATTATAGCACGGAAGAGCCTGTTTTGTAAAGAAAAACGGCGCACTTGTATTTTTTTTCACTTTGATTATACTTGTAAATGATAAGCTTTTACGAAAGAAAAACAAAGATCGGAAATGCGATATGTGGATAGTACTTGTTTTGATATACGGCATACTTAAAGGCGTGCGTGACATTGCGAAGAAAAAGGCGCTGACCAAAAACGGAGTGACGGAGGTGCTCTTTGTCTACACACTGCTGGCGTTTGCTTTTGTGCTGCCGGAGATACCGAGAGCAGGCGGAGTGCCGTTAAACATCATGCTCATGGTCGCTTTCAAATCGTTTATCATTTTTATTGCTTTTTTATGCAGTTTTCATGCTATAGAAAAAATGCCCGTGAGCCTTTACGGAGTGCTTGACCTTTCGAGGATGATATTTGCGATGGTGCTGGGCGTGACGGTGCTTAAAGAAAGCCTTGGGATATTCCAGATCTTCGGGATGGTGCTCGTTATGGCCGGACTCATGCTTTTGAGATTTAAGCCCGACAGGATAGGCGTAAACACCGGCGACAGGCCAAAAACGCAAGACAGCACACGCAAAGTGTTGTTCTCTGCGGGAAGCATCACTGTCATACTTGCGTTTGTTTCCACGTTTCTGAATGCGGTCTCAGGAATGCTCGACAAAATGATAATGAGCACCGGAAAGATCGGTGACGGACAGCTGCAGTTCTGGTATATGCTGTTCATGGTGGTCTATTACGGGCTTTACGTTATTTTCACAAAAACAAAGATTACCGCCGGAGTGTGGAAAAATCCATATGTCTGGCTAATCGCGATACTTTTTATAATAGCCGACAGGTGCCTTTTTATCGCAAACGGCGATCCTGCATCCAAGGTGACGGTGATGACGCTACTTAAGCAGGTGTGCTGTGTGGTCACGATAATCGGCGGGCGTATAGTGTTCAAAGAAAAAAATACCGGTTACAAGCTTTTTTGCGCAGCTGTAGTGATATCGGGGATAGTGCTTGCTGCGGTAAGGCATTGACAGAACGCAGGCATTCGGGCCTGCGGAACGGGGCGGTGCATGAAGAAAAAAGTTATCATAATCCCTGACAGTTTTAAGGGGAGCCTCACATCGGAAGAGGCCGCGAAAATAATAAAGAAAAGCGCTGAAAAAGCAGGCTTCGAGGCCGTTGCTTTTCCAATCGCCGACGGCGGTGAGGGTTCGGTGGACTGCATTCTTTCCGTAAAAGGAGGAACACGTTTTTTTAAAACGGTCATCGGACCTGACGGAAACGATACCGAAGCAATGTATGGTATAACTTCCGACAACATAGCGGTGATAGAGATCGCTGAGAGCAGCGGGATAACAAAGCAGACAGAACTGCATCCCATGACTGCGGGGACTTTTGGTTTTGGAAGCCTGATAAGTGACGCACTGGACAAGGGCGCGCGCGTTTTTTACCTGTGCCTCGGAGGAAGCGCTTCCACAGACTGCGGCACGGGCATGGCTGCGGCGCTGGGCGCACGGTTCTTTAATGAGAAAAACGAAAGCTTTATACCCTGCGGAGACACGCTTTCGGACATTGCGCATGTCGATATTTCAGGCCTTGACAAAAGGATATCCGAGAGCAGCTTCTGTGTGATGACGGATGTCACAAATCCGCTGTACGGGCCGGAGGGCGCGGCATTTGTTTTTGCGCCTCAAAAGGGAGCTGATCCGGAGCAGGTAAAAAAACTGGATATGGGATTAAAAAACGCCGCAGAGCGTATCGCAGAAGCTACGGGTATAGATGAAAAAAAGGTGTGCGGCGCGGGAGCAGCCGGAGGAACGGGATACGGATGCGCGGCATTTCTCAATGCAAAAACAGTGAGCGGTATCGACATGATGCTCGATCTGTGCGGCTTTGACGAGATGGTGAAAGACGCAGACCTTATCGTTACGGGAGAGGGACGAGTAGACAGTCAGAGCCTTATGGGGAAAGTCCTGAGCGGCATACTTGCGCGCTCCGAGGGTAAACCTGTGACCGTGTTCTGCGGGATAAACGAATTGGGTGAGGACACCGCGGAAAAAGCCGGGATCGAAGTGGTTCAGACAGGAGACGGAAGGAGTACGGCGGAATCAATGAAAAATGCCGCGGTTTACCTTAATGAAGCCGCGGACAGATATTTCCGGAAGTTTACACAAAGGACCAATATACTAAAAGTCCTACTTCTTTTCGTGTTTTTGTGCGTTTTTCCCTGTGCTGCGGCATGTATTTTTATAGATGAAGAGATAATTGAAGAAATTCCCGATCCTTCGGAGAATCCGGCGCCCACAGAGCCTGCCGGATATGTGGTGACTTATGTCCCCACAGTGACTGCCGGACCGGCAACTCCGGAAATGACAGTGGCACCGGAAACAGTAGTGACACCGGAACCTACTGCGACATCGGAGCCTGAAACAACACCTGAGCCTACTGCAACACCTGAGCCTACTGCGACACCTCAGCCTACTGCGGCACCTGAGCCTACTGCGGCGCCCTCTCTTTTACTCATAAACGAAGTGCTTCCCACAAACAATAAATATAATAAGCACAACGGCGCTTATCATGATATGGTGGAGCTCTACAATGCTTCGGACGAGACGATCCTTTTATCCGATTTTTGTCTTTCCGATTCAAAAAAGCATCTTACCGACTATCCACTTCCGGATATCGAGCTCGCGCCCGGAGGGTATGCCGTGGTCTACTGCACCGGAGAATATGATGCAAAAGACGATTCGGACCTCGGATTCAAGCTGTCTTATTTCGGGGAAAAGCTGTATCTTTCTGACAAAGCGGGAAATATCAAAGACGAGTTCAAATACCCCGAGCTTCCGCAAAATGTGAGCGCAGGCCGTGAAGGAGAAGAAATCAGGTTTTATGTGAACCCGAGCATGGGTAAGCCGAATCAGGCAGGCCTTACAGGCATCGCAGAGACGCCTTTTGTGAATGTTGCTCCGGGATTTTATGAAAACGGGATAGAAGTGTCGTTTGTGACGGAAGGTGAGATAAGATATACGCTTGACGGCAGTAAGCCTGACAAGGATTCCCGCGTGTGGGACGGAAAACCCATAAAGATATCTTCAAATACCGCAATACGCGCATATGCGTCGCAGGAAGGAACTCTCGACAGTTTTGACGTGACATATTCTTATTTTATCAATGCCCCGGAATATGAGCTCGATGTGGTGAGAGTCTCTCTTAAAGGCTCTGATTTTGATACTCTCAATGAAAACTACGATAAAGATCTGAAATATGCCGCAAACATCTCTCTTTTTTCCGGAGGGGAATTAAAGTTTTCCGAAGACTGCTCAATAAGCCTCTTCGGAGGTTCGAGCAAGAGATATTCGAAAAAAAGCTACAAAGTGAAGTTTTCCTCGGAATACGGCCCTACAAAGCTTAAATACAAGGTTTTTGACAGCCTTGACATTGACGAGTTTGACTGTCTGGTGCTGCGTTCCGGCTCGCAGGACAATGAAGGCGCGCTCATGAGAGACGAGTTCACGTCCGGAGTTTCCTTGAGCACAGGGCTTATCGACAGCGTGCTGGTCCAGGCATACAAGCCCGTGGATCTCTATGTGAACAATGAATACTGGGGTGTCTATTATATACGCGAGCATGTTGATGAAGACATGGTGAGCGCACATTTGGGATGCGATCCGGAGGAGGTCACGCTGATCAAGCAGATGAAGTATGTCGAAGCGGGGACGGGACACAGGGATTTTCTGGATCTTTGGGAATATATTAAGAATAACAGTCTTAAAAGCGACGAAGCCTATGAATATGCGGGATCTGTGGTGGACTTAAAGAGCGTTGCGGATTATTACATCATCCAGCTGTGGTGCGGAAATATCGATATGGATAATGTCAAGATCGCAAAGGCGCACGGAAAATGGTTTTTCATACTTTACGACCTCGACCTCACTTTCTGCAAGCCTGTGGAGGGTACCACCGAGAGCCAGATCGGAACGTTCAACAGCAGCTATTATACTTTTAACGCGCTGATCTACAGACTGCTTGAAAACAGGGATTTCAGAGAACTGTTCTGCGAACGCATGGCACTCATTGTTTCCGAAGTATTCCGCGACGAAAATGTGCTTTCCTACGCAGATACCCTTTCCGGGCTTATCGCGCATGACATGCAGTACAACTGCGAACGCTGGTACGGGGTGAAGAACCCGATAAAGGATCCGCACTATGCAAATTACAAGGAATGGAAAAAGGCGGTCGCAAGACTTAAAGAAAACGTGACCGGAAGAGGAAAGCTGATCGTGCTTGACTTCATTAAAGAGAAAAAAATAGAGCAGGAGCTGGTGGACAAGTACTTTTCAGATATCCTGAATTTTTCTTCTTGACTTATGTTTTTGGCTATGGTAATATACTCAAGTACGTTTAAAACCTGAGACAAGGTTACGAACTCTAAGGAGAGCTACCGAAGCGGTCATAACGGGGCGGTCTTGAAAACCGTTAGGGCGAAAGCCCACAGGGGTTCGAATCCCTTGCTCTCCGCTAAGGCATCAGATGCCTTACAACTTTATAGCAGGTCATTTTGGCCAGGCTTTTGGAGAAATACCCAAGAGGCTGAAGGGACACCCCTGGAAAGGGTGCAGGTCGTTAATAGCGGCGCGAGGGTTCAAATCCCTCTTTCTCCGGCACACAGGATTGCTGATCGTCATGAGCGGCAATCTTTTTTTGTTTTCCGGGTGAATTTCAAGTTTATTGTGTGTTAATTGACTTAAAAAAGCCAATGATCTAAAATAATTTGAAGTGTGCATGCACACGGGAGGAGGATTTGGATAAATGAAAAAGTCTGTTTTAAGGAAAACAGCATCTGCAGTTCTTGCAGCATTGATGGTCATGGCGCTTATTACCGCATTTTTACCGGAAAAAGCGGCAAGTGCCGACGATAACGATATCGTGATCACGGCGAATCCGCAGAACTGCGTCTGGCCCGAAGGAAGCGTCGCGACTTACCATGTAAAAGCAGAGGGCAAAGACCTTGAATATACATGGCATTTCGTTATCGATGGTGTCGACTATGAGTGGTCGGGAGATACCGGCTCAAAAGCTCCGTTTTCTTCATGGGACTGCATCGGCATGGGGCCGATGGGACTTACCAACGACAGCTTTACGATCGACGGCATTCCGAAGGATGCCCACGGAGCAGAGATATATTGTGAGATCCATAACGAGACCGTAAGCGTCAGGATGGAATCCGCGGTCATACAAGTAACGGATCCGACATCGTCGGGAAAGACGGCGTTGCCCCCGCAGATAACCGTTCCCGCTTCTGTAGTGGGCGAAGTGGGATATAACGGCGGAAGCGTGACTCTTGAGTGCAAGGCAACATCACCTGACGGGTCAAAGCTTTCCTATCAGTGGTATGAGACCGGGACCGGAGAACTGAAAGACATTGTTGCGATCGATTCTGCGGAGTACTCAACAATAACGCTTGTAACAACCGCTGAATATGTAAAATTTCTTGTCTGCATGGTCACCACCGAAAACGGAGGAAAGGCGTACAGCAGCATCATCACTGTTGATATAGGAAGTCCTGTCGGGTATGAGGATCCTGGTGACATCGATATCCTCATGATCACACAGGATCTGCAGAACTACACATGGCCTGAGGACTGTGTGGCCGTATATCAGGTAGATTCTTCGCTCGACGGTTCCACTTACGAATGGCATATAGTTGCCGGCGGAGTGGACAAAGTCTGGACCGAAATGGATCTCAGTGCCTATGTCAATGCTGACGGAAGAGTGGGGGTGCTCGGGACCGATCCCAGATATTTCGCTTTCGAAGGCATAGTAAAAAAGGCAGACGGCCTTGTGATCTATTGTATCGCAAAAAACGGCGATAAGGCTGTTTCCACTTCAAGAGTCATCGTTTCCGTGACAGATCCCACGTCTTCCGGAAAGACTTCGCTTCCTCCTTTCATCAGTGTTCCTTCTGAGATCAATGTTTTGAAAGGATTCGGCGGGGGGATCACAGAAATAACCTGTGAAGCGGTATCAAACGACGATTCGGCCCTTTCATACCAGTGGTACGAGACCACGACCGGGCAGTTACAGGATATAAGAGCGATCGACGGAGAAACTTCTCCTGTGCTCAATGTATCCACCGCAACTGAAGGAACTTTCCATTATGTATGCATGGTAACGTCGGAAAAGGGCGGAATGGCGTACAGCAGCGTGATCCATTTTACAGTCGGAGCGGAAGGCCCCGGAATGGGAACAGGCGACGGCAGCGAGACTGAGGAAGTAGTAGGGATCACGATCACTGGTCTTCCGAAAAAGATGTCATATAAGGTCGGCGAGGCCGTAGATCTCACAGGCTTAAAGGTCAGGATATCGACAAACATGGGATTTGTTGATGTTGACGATCTGTCCCTTTTCAGGGCAGAACCTGCTGTGGTGGATAAGGATACACACAGTGTAACGGTCTTCTATAAGGAATTTTCGGATTCCTACCCGATCGAGGTGGACATTCCTGAACCTACTGCAACGCCTACACCTGTGCCTACAGTAACTGCTGTAGAGGTGACACCTACACCCGCACCGACGGCTACATCCACGCCTGTACCGACAAGCGCGCCTACTGCTACTCCGGAACCCACAAAGGCCTCAGAACCCACCAAAGCTCCTGCAGAGATAACAACGACTCCTGCAGGAAACGGAGAAACATCAAGCCCGGCGCCCACATTACCCGCACAGGGACAAAATGCGGCAGAGAAGCCGGGAGCGTCACTCCCGGTATGGGCACTTGTTCTGATAATAGTGCTCGCTGCGGCTATCGGAGGACTTGTTGCGGTAGTCATAGTGCTTTCAAAAAAGAATAAATAGGTATTCGGATAAATAAAAAAACTGCCCGCGGACCGGAAAAGGTTTGCGGGCGGTTTGTTTTTGACCGGATAAATGTTCAGACTTCCGGGTTTTCTTTGAATTCTTTTATGACGGACTGAGTAAGCGCATATTGTGCATCAAGATCACCGATCATACCTGAAATATCTTCGGACGGAGCGCCGTTTCTCAGCGTTTCCGTGAGTACATCGGCAAAGCCTGCGAGCTTCGTGAATCCGAGATTAAGACATGCGCCCTTAAGTGTATGCACCGCCCTGAATGCGGTGGGGTAGTCGCCGGCATCCAATGCTTCGTGGAACGCAGTGTGTTCTTTATCATCAAGGAACATAAGCAAAAAACGTGATACAAGAGCATCCTTCATGAGGCGTGAGAGCACACCTTCGTAATCGCCTTCAAGCTTTGTGTAGCATTCTTTTACAGTCATTATCTTATGCCTTTCTATATTGAGAATGTATGGATGATGGTCTTAAACAATGTTACACATTTTACAGCCCCGTGTCAACGGGAAGCTGACACGGGGCTGCAAAATATTGGGGTTATGAGGGGTTCTCTTATCGGCTTTTTAAGGATCGGGAGTTCTTTGTCTCTCAATCGGTGACCTCATTATAACAGGCAAAGTACAACAAAACACAAACAAAAGTCCAACGAAAGACGTACAAATTCAGTGTTTATCGTTATTTAAGAAAGATAAGGAAAGTTTGAAGATGATCCGTGGAAACTTGAAAAAGAATTGTAGTGAAAATTTGAACAATTGTATATATAACAAGCCTCTAATCCAGTAAAATCAAGGGATTCAAATTTTTGAAAAAAGTTGAAAATTATGCTTGACAAAGTGTTTTTTCGGTGTTATTATATGCGAGCACTTGAGCGAAGGGTACAAAAACTTGAGCTTGAGAGGCAGATGAACATTGACAACTAAACAGCTAAACAACCCTGAAAATTTCAAAAAGATTTTCAGCCTGATCATTTCGGTGATCGGGTACTTAAGGACAAAAACCTTAAACAGTAAAAACATCGGTCGGCATGAAAATGCAGACATAAGATGTACGGAACAACTTTTGCTATTTTCTTAAAGAAAGCCAATGATGAAAGTCATTGACGAAAGCCAGAAGAAGTTCTGAAACGAATCAAACAAACATTTAAACATGAGAGTTTGATCCTGGCTCAGGATGAACGCTGGCGGCGTGCTTAACACATGCAAGTCGAACGAAGCACTAAGGATGAGACCTTCGGGTGGATTCTTTTGTGACTTAGTGGCGGACGGGTGAGTAACGCGTGGGTAACCTGCCCCATACAGGGGGATAACAGTTGGAAACGACTGCTAAGACCGCATAACAAGGGAGTACCGCATGACACTTCCTTCAAAGATTTATCGGTATGGGATGGGCCCGCGTCTGATTAGCCAGTTGGTGAGGTAATGGCCCACCAAAGCAACGATCAGTAGCCGGCTTGAGAGAGTGAACGGCCACATTGGGACTGAGACACGGCCCAAACTCCTACGGGAGGCA
>JAEENL010000039.1 GCA_016283775.1 Lachnospiraceae bacterium
AAGTGTTTGCGAGCCTTGTAAAAGAACCGGTAAAGGTGGAGTTTAAGATAACTTTTTGACAAGGCCGTAAAGTGAGACGGGAAAAGAAAACGAGGAAACGCTTTGGAACATATCATTTCATTCGGTGAGAAATATTCGGAAAAAAACAGACCGTTCTATATCGAGATGACGGGCATAAGCTATCCGGATCCCGCCTATCACATAAGGCGCGAGAACTCACACATCTACTGCTTTGAGTATATCATCGGGGGCGGTGGATCGGTCACTGTCGACAACAGGACAAATCACCCGGTAAAAGGCGATCTTTATATACTTCCAAAGGGCTCGGATCATGACTATTTCTCTGATCCCGATGACCCGTTTGAAAAGATCTGGATGAACGTGAGTGGTCCTTTATGTGATGAGCTTGTCCATGTTTACGGGCTTATGGGCGTGCTCATCGTAAAGCAGATAGGTAATGTGTTCCCGATATTCAGGGAGTTCCTCGACATAGGCGAGAACAAGGAACTCATGATAGACGAAGTGTTTGACAGATGTTCTCTTGTGTTTCACAAGCTGATCCTCACGATATCCGGAAAACTCCGCGAGGAGAGAGGCGGAAACCATGACATTGCCGATGAGATAAAGGCGTTTATCGACAGGAACATCTATGAGCGCATAAGCATAGAGGACATTGCGAAACACGTGAGTCTCTCGCCTTCGCAGGTGAACCGAGTGTTCAAAAAGAGCTTTGACATGACACCCTACAATTACATCCTGAACAGGAAGATAGGCACGGCAAAGCTCCTTCTTAAAAACTCGTCACTTTCTGTAAAAGAGATAGCTTACAAGCTTAATTTCGCGGACGAACACTATTTTTCAAATGTTTTTCTTGAAAAAACGGGCGTAAGACCCAAAAACTATTAAAGCCTTTTTGCAATCTCTTCCGTCGGAACCTTGGGAGTCCTGTCTTCTCTTAAAAGGCCGTTCACTTCCTGCTGAACATCTGTGAGCTGCGTGTAGCAGAAACCGCTGATGTTCATTTTTTTAACGGCATTTACCAGTGAACCGAAGCGGGCAAGGAACTCATCGTCGGTCTTTACGGCAGAGCCGTAGCCCCAGCCTTCGGTGTTTGCGTAATGTGTGCCGCCGAACTCCGAGAGGATGATGGGCTGACCTTCGTAATGCCAGCCTTCGGCAAACGGCGCGAGCTGACTGTTGCAGTTGTCGCCCTCGGTGAGCTTTTTAAGGCTGTCATAGAAATAGTACAGCTTTTCGGCATCCTGCTCATAGTGATGGAGCGTAAGGATGTCGCTCTTTGTATGGAGCCAGCCGTCGTTTGAGACCACGGGACGCATGGAGTCAAAGCTCTTTGTGAGATAGTAAAGACCTGTAGCGAGGTTCTGCTGCTTTTCGTTTGTGTTTATGCTGCGGACGCCCCAGCTTTCGTTAAAGATCACCCATGTCACGAGAGAGGGGTGGTTGTAGTTCTGGGACACGATGTCCATCCATTCGCGGGTGAGCTCTCTTGTGGAGGCATCTGTGAACCAGTGGTTCGAAGGAAGCTCACACCATACTGTATAGCCCATGATATCGGCGTAGTAGTAAAAGCGCTCATCTTCGTTCTTTTGATGCTTTCTGCAGCCGTTAAAGCCCATTTCCTTTGAGAGTCTGATGTCATCCATTATGGCTTCTTCCGAGGGCGCAGTGATGCCGGAACGCTGCCAGTATCCCTGGTCGAGGATGAGCTTTGCATAGAAAGGGCAGTTGTTAAAGATGATCTTTCCGTTCTTTGCGGTATATTCACGGAAACCGAAATAACTTCCGACGGTGTCCGTGACACGGCCGCTTTCCACCACCTCGATCTCAACGTCATAAAGCGCGGGATGCCATATGGACCAGGTCTCAAGCTGATATGTGAGGCTCTCGCTCTCAAGTCTTACCGTGATACTGTTCTCGTTGTCACAGGCAAGTATGGAAGCGGTCCGGATCGGCTTGTTGTCATAACTTATGCGGATCTTTACCTCGGTATCCCTGGAGGGCTTGTTTACGGAAAGGTCGAATCTCACTGAGTTTGTCGAGATCTCCGGCGTGATCTTAAGCGATGAGAGCCTTATATCGTCCACATATTCCAGCCATACCGTTTTGTAGATGCCGGTCGTCTGGACATACCAGCAGCCGAAATTGTCCTTTTCCCAGCGCTGTTTTCCTCTTACCTGCGCCGCACAGTCCTGATCTGTGCACTTTACAGTGACGATGCCTTCGCCGTTCACAAGGCGGTCCGTTACATCAAAAGAAAAACGGGTATATGCGCCTCTGTGCGTTCCGACCATCTGTCCGTTCACATATACCTCGGTATCATAGTCGGCGCCTTCAAAATACAGTATTGTCCGCTTTCCGCTCTTTCCGGAGATCTTTTTGGAATACCATACGGTGTGGTGCATCGTGGTATCACCGATACCGCTGAGCTCGGATTCGTAGTTGAAAGGGACCGTGATCTTACGCGACAGGTTCCCCTTAAGAGCCTCCTCTTCGGAAACCTCTTCCCCAAAGGCAAAAGCCCATTCGCCGTTAAGGTTCACCCAGTCGTTTCTCACAAACTGCGGGCGGGGATATCCCGGGATATAGCATTTTGTATGTTTCATTTTACGTTGTCTCCTTTTTGGAATGTATTGTGACATAATAGATAACATATCATTTGCATTTTATGAAATACAATATTCTTTCACAGAAGTGTAAAAAACAAGCATCTGCTTCTTGATATGGTTTTTTTGTTTTGCTATAATAGTAGTACGACTGAAAAGCCCGGCTTGATTTTCAGGTGTAAAAAAATAATTATTGACTTGGATTTCGAAATGGTGTATATCATATTATGCGAAATGATATATGATATATTATTTCGGGATCACCGAAAGGGGTTTCAAATGGAAAAAGAACTGCTCTACAAGATCATTTATGACGACCTGGTCGAAGGCATCCAAAGCGGAAAATATCCTGCGGGATCCAAGCTTCCTTCGGAAAAGGAATTGATGGACAAGTACAATGTCAGCAGGATCACAAGCAAAAAGGCTCTGGAAATGCTGGCAGAGAGAAATGTGATAGTCCGCATGCCGGGAAAAGGCTCATATGTTCTTGATGAGAGCAAGGCGGGAGACGACCGCCATCCGTTACAGGGAATAGCGGCTCTTGAACCCGACCCCGAAAAGAAAAACAGGATGATCGGAGTAGTGCTCGACTCTTTCGGCCCGACTTTCGGCTGTGACATTGTGGCCGGAATAGAGCATGAATGCTGGACAAAGCACTACAACATGGTCTTAAAGTGCTCTTACGGCACCATCGAAGACGAAGTGAGAGCGATCGACGAGCTCACTGCCATGGGAGTGGACGGCATAATCCTTATGTGCACGCAGGGCGAGGCCTACAATGTGAGGATCATGAGACTTGCGCTCGACAATTTCCCCATGGTGCTGATAGACAGAGAATTAAAGGGACTTTCCATACCTTACATAGGCACCGATAACTACGCCGCGGCCAAGGAGCTGGTGGGAGTCCTTATAGAGCAGGGCCACAAGAACATCTGCTTCGTATCGGGATCGCCTCTTCAGACATCATCCGTGTTTGACCGTTTCAACGGCTACAGGGACGGGCTGTTGGAGCACAACATCATCACAAATGAAGATATGTGGATCACAGACCTGAATCTTGCAGTCGAGAACCTTGACGAGTTCCGTGATGTGGACAAGGTCATGCGCATGAAACTGCAGGAATATGCAAAAACTCACGAGCAGGTGACAGCATATTTTGCGATCAACGAGACAATGGGCGCAAACATTTACAAGGCCTTGAAGGAGATCGGAGTCGAAAGGGAGATCGTCTTCTTTGACGGTTCGGAGAATCCTTTTGAAGACGAAGAAAAGTTCACGCATGTGACACAGGGACAGTATCTCATGGGTGCTATGGCAGTAAAGGCTCTCGGAAAGACCTTTAAGGGAGAGGAAGTTCCCGCAAAGAAGTTCATTCCCTATACGATAGTCAAAAAAGGCGACAGATAAAAAAATAAAAAAAGAGTATATCGATCATAATGGGATCTGCGCGGGATTCTCGGGGATTCCGCACAGATCCTGCTTTACAGGGCAAATGTCCTAATATTAGTATATTTAAAGCATACATTTACGAGGTGACAATAGGACCGAAATGCCTGCAGCATTTCAAATATAGCGCTCAAAGCCGCGGGGCTTCCTCCGGCCTTGGGCCGGAGGACGAATATGAAACTGCTTTTTGACATAGGCGGCACAGAGATCAAAGCCGCGGTTGCAGACGAAAACGACAGACTTAAAGGAGAAGTTACGCATTTTGATGCGTGTTCAAACGGATCAAGCGAGGTAGTGTTCGAAAGTCAGGAAAAAGCCGTGAGGCATTTCCTTGAGGAAGAGGGAGAGATCCCGAAGGCAATAGGAATGGCTTTTCCCGGACCTTTTGACTATGACCTTGGCGTGAGCTACATGAAGGGACTCGGAAAATACGAGCATATCTATGGCATGTCGGTTCCCGATGAACTGAAAAAACGCATCCCTGAGATAAAGGAAGTACCGTTTTATTTCCTTCACGACATCGAAGCTTTTGCGCTCGGCGCATATTTCAAAGGCGAGAGCAGAGGACAGGGAAAGACCATGTTTGTGTGCATAGGCACAGGCACAGGCACCGCGTTTATGAAGGACGGAAAAGTCCTAAAGGACTGCGAGGACAACGCGCCAAAGAACGGCTGGATCTATGACGATCCGTTCAAAGACGGAAAGATCGACGAGTACATATCGGCAAGAGGACTGAAAAAGATCGCAAAGACAGTCACAGGGCAGGAGCTTACGGGACTGCAGCTTTTTGAGCTTTGCGAAGCGGGGAACGAAGCCGCGCTTAAGACCTACAGGCTGTTCGGGGAAGACGTGGCACAGGCGCTTTCACGCTATATCACGGATTTCAGGCCCGACAACCTGGTGCTCGGCGGTCAGATAAGCAAGAGCTTCGGATATTTCGGTGAAGATCTTAAGAAACTCTGCGATGGTATGAACATAAAGATCGAGCTCATCCGGAACACTTCCGTCATGTCGATGATGGGACTCCTCGAGAAGATAAGGAGGGCAGAAAATGCTTGATCACACCAGAGGCGCCTCTCCGCTCTATGCTCAGATCGAAGAGATACTGAAAAACAGGATAGAAAACGGAACATACAAAAAAGGCGATCTTGTCCCCGGTGAAAAAGCGCTCATGGATGAATTTGGGGTGTCGAGAGCGACAGCAAGACAGGCGCTCGGCGGGCTTTCACAGGCCGGATATGTTTCGAGCCACAGAGGCATAGGGACCACAGTTGTCTATGAACAGATAAACGAGCACAGCAAGAGTGTCGTGAGTCTTTACGAAGAGATGAAGCTTCATGGGATAAAGGCGGAGACTACGTTCTGTACCGTCGAGAGGACGGTGCCTCCTGTAACGGTAAGACAGGAACTCATGATGAAGGATAATGAGAAATGCTATCTCATAAAACGCGTGAGGAGCACGGAGCAGGATCCTTTCGTATTTTCCCTGACCTACATGAACACAAAAGAAAAACTCCCGATGAAGCCGAGCTTTTACAAGGCCTCGCTTTACAGATACCTTGAAGAGGAGCGGGACATAAGGATAGTGCGGGGCACAGAGACATTCGAGGCGGTGATGCCGGATGAGGAAGTGAAGGAAAGGCTTGAGATCGGGGATGTCCCGGTGATGAGACGTACCAGAAAGACCTATGTCGAGCAGGGGGAAAAGGAAAAAGCCTTTGAATATTCGATATGCTTTTATCCCGGAAAGAGGTTTAAATACACCGTGGAGATCTGATGCGGTGCTTTGGAGGAAGAGATGGGTTTATCCAAATACGGTAACTATGACAGACACCCGGTAAAGGTCTTTGAGGGGCTTCCGGGGGAAGCGGCGGAAGGGTCTGAGGATGTCATTTCCAAGCTTCGGGCTGCTCTCGGTTCTGTCAATAAAACAAAAAAGATACTTTGCTTTGACTATTATCCCGGGGTAACAAAGGAAACGCTTTTTGCGCTTGCAAAAGGGCTGTCTTACGATGCGCTGATAGATATGGACGAGGCAGCAAAAAGCGAGGAAGAACTTGAAAACGAGTTCAGGGACTTTATAACGGACGACAGGGTCTTTGGAGTGATGTGTCACAAAAACGTTGATTCGCTCTATTCGGAGGAAAAGCTCAAGGCCCTTAAAGAAAAGCTTGAAAGCATAACGGTGGGAACCGTGGTGGTGATCGGCTTCGGAACGAGGCTTTTGACACGAGGGGATGTCAATGTGTACTGCAGCATCACAAGATGGGAGATACAGCTGAGGTACAGGAAAGGCATGCCAAACTGGAACCATACGAATTACGGCATGCCGCCGCTTGAAAAGTACAAGAGAGGCTTTTTTATCGGCTACAGGATGGCCGACCGGTACAAAAAGGCTTATATCGATGACGTCGACTTTATCCTTGAGACAGAGGATGACAATACTCCCAAGCTTATCGGTAAAAGAGCCTATGACGCGGTGATGGGGAGGTTTTCAAAGGAACCCTTCAGAACGGAGCCATATTTTGACCCGGGAGTCTGGGGTGGCACATGGATGCGTGACAATTTCGGGCTTGACAAAGATCAGCCTAATTTCGCCTGGAGCTTTGACGGCGTTCCTGAGGAAAATGCGATAAATGCAAGGATCGACGGGGTCACGGTAAAACTCCCGTCTGTCGATGTTGTTTTCAAACACCCGGTGAGTCTCC
>JAEENL010000040.1 GCA_016283775.1 Lachnospiraceae bacterium
CAAAGGCGCACGTTGTAGTCGATGGAGCTTTGTGCATACTGGCTCACAAATCCCCTGACCTCTTCGTCCCGCCTTACGAGCGTGCAGTTTTTGCATATCTCGGTGAGCACCTGTTTTACTTTCTCTATATCCGCATTATAGGAAGCTGAAGCTGTGATATCGAGCCTTCTCTTGCCCTGTGCGGAAACGTTTGTGATCGTGTTGTTTGAAAGCATACCGTTTGGGATCACGATGTCCTTGTAGTCGGTGGTCCGGATCTTTGTGTAAAAAACATCCATTGAGACCACAGTTCCTTCTACACCTGACGCGATTATGTAATCGCCGAGCTTAAAGGGCTTCATCACAAGGATCAGCACGCCTCCCGCGAAATTTGAAAGACTTCCCTGAAGTGCAAGACCTATCGCAAGTCCCGCGGATGCGACAACGGAAACTATGGTCGCTGTCGCGACACCCAGTATCTCCACTATCCCGATGATCAAAAGCACATAAAGCGCCGCTTTTATGATCGAAAGAAGGAATGTCTTTACCGCACCGTCAAGCTTTGACTTTTCGAACAGCTTTTTTATGAGATTCATGAGGTGCTTTATCACAAACTTTGCAATGATAAAGACAAGGATCGCCGCAATTATCTTAAGCAGCGCAGGGACAAGGATGTTCACAGCGATGTTTTTAAGAGTCGTTGCGAAATCAAATTCCGTGAGCTTGTCGGCTACAGTCTTTGCAAGGATCGTCTCCATGTTTCCTCCTATTTCTTTCTGCCTGTCGTTTTGCCAGGTTTTGTTATCTTTTTGCTTTTTTCCGTATTTCTTATGTAGGCGCTCTTTATCTCAAGATTTCTGCCGTTGTCTTTGTTGTCCTGCGGCTCCACAGCGTCAAGCACTATCTTCACATGCGCAGGCTTGACATCAAAAATGGTGCAGCTTAACGGCGCAAGTTTCATGACGATGCAGTTTTCTTTCCCGTCCTTTGGAACGGCCTGCGAGATTATGGGCTTTGGATTCACATGTCCCTGTCCGCCGAACGCGGTATCATCGGAATTCAGTATTTCTGTGTATTTTCCGCTCACGGGCACCGCCTGTACAAAGGTGTCATATACGACAGGAGTGAAATTGAACACAAACAGGAGCATCTTTCCGTTCTCCGCCGTCCTTACAAACGAAACGATGGAGTGGTCGGCGTCCATGCAGCTCATCCATTCAAAGCCCTTGGGATCGTAATCCAGCTCGGAAAGCTCCTTTTTTTCAAGATAAAGGTGGTTCAGTGCCTTGCAGTATTCATGCATCTTTCTGTGCATTTCGTAGGAATCGATGAGGCCCCAGTCGAGGGATTTTCCTTCGTTCCACTCGGCAAACTGCGCAAAATCCTGTCCCATGAAGAGAAGCTTTTTCCCGGGATGACCAAGCATAAAGCCATAGGCCGCGCGCAGGTTTGCAAACTTTTCTTCGTAAGAACCCGGCATCTTGTTTACGAGCGAACCCTTGCCGTGCACCACTTCATCATGCGAGAATACAAGGATGAACTTCTCACTGTAAGCATACATCATGGAGAATGTGAGGCACCCATGAACGCCCTTTTTAAAGAGCGGATCCTGTTCCATGTATTTCAGGAAATCATTCATCCAGCCCATGTTCCACTTGAGGTCAAAGCCCAGGCTGTCATTTTCCTCGACAATGCCAGTGACATTCGGCCATGCGGTGGATTCCTCGGCGATCATGAGGATGTTTTTGTTCCTCTTGTGCATTATGGAATTCAGATGCTTTAAAAACTCAATGGCATCGAGGTTTTCTCTTCCGCCGTATTTGTTAGGCACCCATTCTCCGTCATTTTTGCCGTAGTTCAGATACAGCATCGATGCGACCGCGTCCATGCGGATGCCGTCCGCGTGGAAACACTCCACCCAGTAGAGCGCGTTTGCGATAAGGAAATTGGATACCTCAGGGCGCGCAAGGTTGTATATCAGCGTTCCCCAATGAGGATGCTCTCCTTTTCTCTTGTCCCAGTGTTCATAAAGGCAGGTGCCGTCAAAGCAGGCAAGGCCGAACGCATCCTTCGGGAAATGGGCGGGAACCCAGTCAAGGATCACGCCTACCCCGTTTTTATGCATATAGTCGATAAAATACATGAAATCGGCGGGGTCTCCGAAACGTGATGTGGGCGCATAATATCCGGTCACCTGATAACCCCAGGAGCCGTCAAAAGGATGCTCCATCACAGGAAGGAGTTCAATATGCGTATAGCCCATCTCTTTCACATAATCGCAGAGCATGGGCGCAAGCTCCCTGTAATTGTAAAAGCTTCCGTCCTCTTCGGAAGGCTTTTTCCACGATCCCAGATGCACTTCGTAGATGTTTACGGGGCTCTTTGAAAAATCGGCCTCGTTCCTCCGGGCTATGTATTCTCCGTCTTCCCACTTGTAATCATCAAGCGAGAACACTATCGATGCATTGTCGGGGCGTTTCTGAGAGAATGTGCCGTAAGGATCCGCCTTGAAAACATGCGTTCCCGAGGTCGTGCTCACGGAGTATTTATATATGGTCCCTTCTTTGATGCCGGGGATGAACAGCGAAAAAACGCCGTGCGTTTCGTCAAATTCCATGGGACAGCGTCTTTCGTCCCAGAGGTTAAAATCACCGATGACACTGCACTGTAAGGCATTCGGCGCCCATACTGAAAACAGCACACCGTCACATCCGTTTATGGTGCATCTGTGCGCGCCGAGAGTTTTGTATATCTCGTAGTTTATACCCTTTGAAAAAAGGTCCAGAGCCTCTTTGTCGACAGGAATGTTGTAATAATACGGGTCCTCTGTAGTAAAGCTGTTCCCGTCCTTATAGTACAGGGTCAGTGTGTAAGGGAATATCCGGTCGCAGTCCACCACAGTCCCGAAAAAGCCCTTATCATCGATATGGGCCATTTCGATGTTTTCACCTGTATCCGTGCGGTTTAAAACCGCTCCCACCGCATCCGGATAAAAGCAGCCGATGCTCACTTTCCCGTCCGAAAGCCGCGGTCCCAGCACGTTTTTCGGGTGCCGGCACAGACAGTTGATGACATTCTGCACTTCATGTTCGTCAATTCTTTCAATGATCCTTGTATCCATAAACCAATCCCCCATGACAGTTTATTCTACATACCATTCATCTCTGGACTCATCTTCGTGCTTTCCTATGGTGCCGTCGTCCTCTTCGTTTTCTTTCTTTTCCGTATTTTGGTCCGTATCCGTTAATGCTCCGTCTTCTCCCGTTTCATCACCGGATGCGTTTTTCTTTTCGGGTTCTTTGTTTCTCCCAAGTACTTCCAGGACATACCGTTTAAGCACCTTCTCCATCATGAACGATTCAACGAGCATCGCGGGAGCGATGGCAAAAAGTATCATGGCGCCGCCTGTGATGTAAACGATAAGTATGTCCGCAGCCCACAAAAGGAGCGAAAGTATCGTACACCACACATGCTTTACCGAAAGCCCGAAAGAGAACTTCAGGGCATCTTTAAGTGTCATGTTGAATCTGGAGATCACGGGACAGAAAAACACGAGTGTGCCGAGAACAAAGTAAGACACGGCCATAAGGGCGCTTCTCAGCACCGTGAAATATGTGCTTTCTTCACCTTTAAGGAGAATGAAGTCAAGCGAGATTATCCCCGCAAAGATCATGAGGAACACCGAAACTATCGCGCCCTGCCTGAAATTCGCCTTGAAGCTCCTGAAAAACTCCGTCAGCGGATAGCTCCTCTGGTGCCTTATCGCCTTGACTATCGAATAATACAGTGCGGTAAGCGACGGAACAAACACTACCAGGCTCAGCACCGCCGGTATCATCACATATACAAAGCCGGTGGCTCCGTAAAGATAAAGCAACCCGAAGAACGGGATGTAGAGCGCAAGCCAGACCACATTCAGCACTACTATGTCAAATACCTTGCCGAGGAATGAAAATACCTTATTGTCGGGGTTGAAAAAATTGCTCATTTTGTCTCCAATTAACGTCATTTTGGGCATAAAAATGCCATAAATCTCTAACTTATTATTTTAGACCATAAACGAAGGAAATGCAAATGATATTTCCTAATTAAAATAATAACACGGTCCCGTTTGAGAACGAAACCGTGTGTATTCTTTGAATGCTGCGATCTGTATGTCTGCAGCCCGGTCAGTTTGTCTTCTGTTTGGGCTTCTCGCGCTTATCCTCTTTGGAATAGAGGAAGGTCTCGCGGCGCTTTACAATGTTTAAAGAACCGTTGACAACATAAGAATTGGCCTGTGTCTTTTTGTAGACACTCTTTAATTCTGCCTTCAGGGCGGAAGTTCCGATAAGTCCGGAAAGGAGGCCTATGAGAATAACCGCTATGATGATAGCTCCTATGTTCATACTGTCACCTCCGTCACTGGTTTAAAAGCTGGAAAAGTGTCATTATCACGCCGCCGATGGCACCGCCGATAAGTGCGTATTTCCAGAAATATTTTGTGAGAAGCCCCTTGTCGCACGGAAGATCGCCCACCATACGGCCGGTCTGTCCGTTCATCGCAAAGACATACTTCTGACCGTTGTAAGTGGTGTTCAGTATCCATACGGGAAGGAGCACATACTCCGACTTTCCGTCTTTTGTCTTAAGCGTATCCGTTTTGATCGTAAGCTCGTCAAAATCCTTTACGGTAGAGCGAAAAGCTTGTTCGGTGCTGTTCTTTATGCGATATGTGGCCCTTTCGAGACTCTCTTCTGAGGAAACATCATATTTGTCCGCAAGGTATCCTGCAAGATAAGCCGTCTTGAAAGGCACGGCATCCTTCAGATCGTAAGGCTCGATGGAATCCATGAGATCGTCTTCCATCTTTGTGGAACTGTCTACAGGGATCGCTTTGAATCCAAGCGTACCCACACGGGTAATGCTGTAGTAATCCCTTTTCTCATAGTCGTAATCGTCATCGCTCCACTTTTTGATCTTTGTGCCGTTAAAAATGATGTGCGCATCCGCGGTCGCGTCAAGAAGCCAGAAAGGAACATAAACGCCTTTGATCTCGTCGATGTGATTCTGGTCCCTGAACTGCGGAGGGAGCAGCTTTTTTCCGGAAATATGCTGAAGATATGCTGCTTTTGCGGCAGCCTTGTCTTTTTTGAACGGGATGATGCGGCTGGGCTTAAGGTCACCCTTGAACTGTCCCATCATGACAACGGGATTGTCACAATAAGGGCACTTTGTGGCTCCTGTGGTAGAATCGGTAACGATCTCTCCGCCGCAGGATTTGCACACATAGACGTTCATCCCGTCGGTCTCGCCTTCGCCCCATTCACCGCCTGTGGTCGACTGAAAAGCGATATCGTCGGAGCCGGCTTCGGCAAGGTCCGCATCCACGCTCTCAAGAACGCTTAATTCAAATTCCGTGTCGCAATAAGGACATTTTACCTTCTGAACGGCGCTGTTGAACTCCAGACCGCCGCCGCAGCAAGGGCATTCGTATTCATGAAGATTTGCCATTTTTGTCTCCCGAATAAAGGTAAATATGGCAGGAGCGGTTTAAAACTAAACCGCTCCGTTACCGTCAGTATTATCTTTTTATTTCAGATCATTTCTTGATGTCGTTGTCATCAAAGAGGTCTCCGCACTCAGGGCAGAACTTCGGAGGATTGTAGGGATCCTCGGGTTCCCATCCGCACTTGTCGCACTTGTAGAGAGGTGCGCCCTCGGGCTTCTTTGCGCCGCAGTTGGAGCAGAATCTGCCCTTGTTCAATGTACCGCATGAGCAGGTCCATCCCGATGCTTCAGCAGGTCTTGCGGTTCCGCACTCAGGGCAGAACTTTCCTGTAGCTGTTGCGCCGCACTTAGGGCATGTCCAGCCGGGTGTCGAAACACCGCCGACAACGCCCACACCGCCTGCGGGAGCCTGTGCCGGAGCGGGAGCGCCCTGGTTCTGTCCCATAGCGTAAAGGTTAGCCGCGCCGCCTGCACCGCCGCCTGCGTTCATAGCCATTCCAAGACCCATGAAACCTGTCATTGCGCCGGCGGAGTTGTTTGCCGCAGCCTTCATAGCTTCGGTCTGAGCATCAACAAATGCAGCGCCTGCATATGTAGGATCCATGAGCATCGCTCTTCTCTGAGCATCCTTGATCATCTGAGCGTCTTCGTCCGGAAGTGTTACGGAACCAAGAGCCACGCTGACTACCTTAAGTCCGCGGAGATTACCCCACTTCTCAGAGAGAACCTCATTCAGAGCATTCTCGAGATCGGTGTTGTGAGCGATGATCTGGTTGGGACGGAGTTCCATATCGGAAAGCTTTGCGAATGCGGGCTGCATTGCGCTTAAGAACTCCTGCTTTAACTGTGTCTCAAGCTCCGACCTTGAATAGGAATTCGGAACATTTGCACAGATGTTTGTATAGAATACGATAGGATCTGCAATCTTGTAGGAATATACGCCCGAGCAGCGAAGTGAAACATCGATGTCGAGTTTGAGTCTCGAATCAACTACTCTGAACGGGATGGGATTTGCCGTACCGAACTTGTTGTCAAGGAGTTCCTTGGTGTTGATGTAGTAAACTCTCTGATCCTTACCTGTGTCACCACCGTAAGTGATACGCTTTCCCCATGTCTTGAACGACTCGATGATCGAGGTTCCGAGCTTGCCTGCGAAGATCGAAGGCTCGCTTGATGTATCGAAAGTGAACTGACCGGGCTCGGCGCAAACCTCAACGACCTTACCCTGATCTACGATGAGCATGCACTGTCCGTCGGCAACGGCGATAGCCGAACCGTTGGAGATGATGTTGTCGCTGCCCTTCGTGTTGGAAGAATTAGGTCCTATCCTCTTCTGGCCCTTGACCATGAGTGTATCCTTGTCAAGTGAATCGCAATAGAAAAACTCTTTCCATTGATCCGCAAGAACACTTCCTCCTGCGCCTAAAACTGCCTTAATAAGTCCCATGTTTAAATCTCCTTTCATTATAGCGTTTCTGCTGTATTGTATTATATGCAAACCGTTATTGCTTTGCAAGGATTTTTTTGAATATTTCGCATATTTGAAACATACTGTGACATATTTTTATCATTTACGCCACGCGCTATTTTAATTTCAATATTCCGAGAAGTCCGCGTTTTAAGACCTGTCCTCCGGCCTGGATGAACTGTGATTCTATCTTTGCCTGGCGCTGGGCCTTCTGTTTTTCTTTCTTTTTCCGCTCTTCTTCGGCTTTCTTTTCGGCCTTTTCCTTTTCCTTCTGCGCAAGCTTTTCCGCCGCTATCTTCTGACGGAGTTCTTCCTTCTCGGCGGCAAGCTTTAAGCGCTGGGCCTCCTTTTCCTCCGCTATCTTCTGACGCAGCGCTTCCTTTTCTTCCGCGATGCGCTGTCTCTCTTCTTCCTTTGCAGCGGCCTTTTCAGCGGCAAGGCGCTCCTTTTCTTCCTGCTTTGCCTGCTCCGCGGCTTCCTTTTCCGCCTGTTTCAGGGCGAGCTCGTCTGCCGCGATCTCAGCGTCTATCTCGGCCTGCTCTGTGAGTATCTCATATGCGCTGATGTTGTCGATGGGTTCGTCATATTTCTCACCCATAAGAGAACCGGCCATGCACTGTGCCTTGGTAGCGCTGCTGCACGGAGCCATGAGGCTCTGAGGGCAGATGATCTTTGTGTACTGCACTATCTGCGGTATGCCCTTCGCGTCAAGGAACGAAGTGAGCGCTTCGCCTGTTCCGAGGTTCATGATTGCGTCTTCCGTTTTGAAATCGGGGTTTACGCGGAAGGTCTGCGCAGCCGTCCTTACTGCCTTCTGCTCTGCGGGCGTATAGGCACGGAGTGCGTGCTGAACGCGGTTTGAAAGCTGGGCGAGCACGGGATCCGGGATATCAGAAGGCGACTGGGTTACAAAATAGATACCCACACCCTTTGATCTTATAAGCTTTACGGTCTGCTCGATGAGCTGGAGAAAAGCCTTCGGCACATCCTTGAAAAGAAGGTGCGCCTCATCAAAGAAGAACACAAACTTCGGTTTGTCAGCGTCTCCGGCTTCGGGAAGCTGCTCAAAAAGCTCTGCGAGCATCCACATGAGGAACATGCAGTAAAGCTTCGGTTTCTGGATGACTTCCACTGCATGGAGCACATTTATCATGCCTCTTCCGTCATCGGAACGCATGAACCAGTCATTTATGTCAAGTGCAGGCTCTCCGAAGAACTTGTCTCCGCCCTGATCTTCAAGCGGAAGGATGGCTCTCGTTATGGAATTTATCGATGCACTTGCGATATTGCCGTATTTTGCGGAATATTTTATCCTGTTGTCGGAAATATGGTTAAGAACGGCGCGGAGATCCTTAAGGTCAAGGATCTTTAAGCCATTGTCATCTGCAACGCGGAACGCGATGTTCAGCACGCCTTCCTGTATCTCCGAAAGCCCCATGATCTGTGAAAGAAGTTCCGGCCCGAAATCTGATACGGTGGTCCTTATGGGATGGCCGCCTTTGCCATAGATGTCCCAGAAAGTAACGGGATAGGATTTATAGGAAAAAGTATCGCGGATGCCGAAACGGTCTATCCTCTTCTGCATGCCCTCATTGTCTTCGCCGGGCTCCGCAAGTCCCGAAACATCACCTTTAACATCACAAACAAACACGGGAACGCCCGCATCGGAAAAGGATTCGGCCATGACCTTCATCGTGATGGTCTTACCTGTACCGCTCGCACCTGCGATCAGTCCGTGGCGGTTTGCCTGAGACATGTCAAACATCACTTTCTGCGGCTGCAGTTCTTTTGTGATCCCCATGTAAATACTGCCGTTTTCGTACATCTACATTCTCCTCCGAAATCTTTTAAGATAATCCGGTGTTTTATAAAACAAAACCCGACGAATAGTATACCATTTCACAAAAAAAACGGCAACAGATGGCGTTGCCGTAAAGATTATTTTTTCATAAATCCTTCTAAAACTTAAATTCTATCCCCAGTTGTCTCAGTACAGCATTCGCTGTATGACGGGATTTTATCTTTCCATCGACGGTCGTTCTTTTTCCATTTGAAGGATTTTCCCAAATGTCATGGTCACCCTTACCATGTCTCAAAAAGCGGCATCCGTAATGTAACAGCGTCTCACGTAGTTTCTTTTCGTATTCAGCCATTCTGACACGCGACTTGCCGCTTTTGAGTCGATAGCATAATATAGGAACATTCAACGTTGTTAAGAGCCGCCATTTCTGGCGCCGCGACGCGTAATCGCTCGATCAGCGCATCATATGACGCTGACTCCAATGCAAGACCGATAGCATCGGAAACGGCTACCCATACAGAAGCTTCTTCGTCCCAGAAAATGTTTATCTCAACCATAAGCTTTTTCATCGCCTTTCTCCTTTCTCGATTGATTTAAGAAAGGTGTGATCTCGGAGACAGGATCGATAACGATCAAATATAATTATAACAGCCACGATACGAATGTCAATATTGTTTCATTCTACACCCGTAGTATGTCTCTCACCCACAATATCTTGTGTGCAACAGTTGCATAAAAATACCCGTCGAAAATTATTCTCATTTTCAAAGCGGGTATTTATGCGTTATTTTGATGTTTTATTATAAATTGTCTGACTCCCGGCAATATGCTGTAAGTTTTCTGATTTTTTATCTCGCCACGCCGAATCCAAGTATTGTGAATTCCTTGTCCTCATCGCCTTTATGCATCCTGATCTCGACCTTGTGATGAGCAGTTTCCCTGTCGTTAAACACGATCATCGGATTGCAGTGCACCCATCCGACCTTATGCGGATCGCAGGATATTTTTAAAGCGCCGTTATCAAAAACATCGGCAATGCCCATCTTCGGAGAAGACCCGTCCTTGAAGATAAGGAACAGTGCTTTACAGTCAAGCTCAATAGTGAACGGGCGTGTCCCGGATGTATGCATGTAATTGTCCGTAAATTGAGGCGTAAGTGTCAGATCAAAATCTCTCTCTACCGCCTGCAGCACCTTATCGGTACCGGTAAAATCCCCTTCTTCGACCTTCACATCAGAAGGAATGGTATTTCTGTCGATCAGGAAAACATCATCAAAATCACATCCGATCGCAGGAGACGCAGAGCCGACGGGATCGGCTTTTATTTCAGGCTCCGCTCCACTTTCAAGAGAAGCCGCGGCTTTTTCAAGTATCTTTCTTATTCCGCCCGCCATGATCACATGACCGATGTTTGTAGGATGGAACTGGTCGTAAAAATATTCGTTTCTGCGGATCAGCGCATTTTCCTGGTCTTTCCTTGTAAACTCCGGAGTCACGGCGCACTTTGCGGATGACATGGGAAGATCGTACCTTAAACCTACAGGCGAAAGCCTGTCCTCAAGGTTC
>JAEENL010000041.1 GCA_016283775.1 Lachnospiraceae bacterium
CGAAACAACTCCGTAAGATCCTCGGAAGGATTGCACGAGATCCGATCTATAATTTCCGCCAGGTCAATGAAACTCGTCCCATCAGTTTTTCCGTCACGTAATCCAAGCATGGTCATTCCCGAAGCAAAATGAATACGATTAGTGCCTTCAGTATATTCTCTGTCAAATCTTTTTACCAAAAATGTACTCCCGAGTTCGCTATATTTACAGGTTTTTGATGCAGGCACATTTATGCCACACATACCTGCCAAATCATGAACCACTTTTTCCCACGCGCCAACATCGTAATCATCAAGCCTTGATGGGAACTAGGCTATCCATAATGTACCGTCAACATCAGTCACATTCGATTTCGGTCGTGCGCCTCCAAGTGATGAGCCCGGATAAACCAATCTCTCAACCCACCGGTTATCCCTATTACTTTCATATCCCAAGGAAATCTGCTCAAGTTCTCTGATACTGGTGATAGGCGGAATTGGCAGATCATCATGACTGACAAATTCTGTATCATCAGCCGTTGTGTACCTTAATCCCCCATTTCGACACGAATCCTGTACCGCTAGTAAATAGTCAGTTTCAAAAAATTTCCTCGGACTTCTTCCCTCCCGTGATGCGTATTCAGCTTCTCTTCGTTCGATCAGCTTTCTTCCCCACCTGTCGGGACAAGAATCCGTAAAAGCTCCGAAAAGCATTTTGTCTTTTGAATACTCGCGATATGGCGACAAAGGGATTTCAGGGTCAAGCACTAGTTCAGGATGAATACCAAGCCAACCGGGATCATACTCAAAAGAAACTACTTCCTCCCCATTTATCACATTCGAGTATATAGTTCCGATTTTTTTGTCTTCTTCCCATCCCGCATATACATATATTTCATTCCGGTTTTGTTTCATGCTTTTTACCTCTTCTCGGAGTCTTCAACTCCAAGTCCTGGAACGTCCTGCCCATAACATCATCCCTTGCAAGTAGCAAAATATCATCTTGTAACCCCAGAACACTTAACACGGCAAGGTATATCCCCATCGACACCGAGGGTGCTCCTTTCTCTATCTGTATGACAGATGACCGCCCTATCCTTGCCCTTTCTGCAACATCCAGTTCAGTCAGATGCCGCCTTAATCTCGCTAACTTAATCTGTTCCCCGACAATCTTCAGTTTTTTCTCTGCCTGCGGATATACAAGCGCTTTTCTCTTACCCATATTGCTCTCCATAATGTCTGTATTTATACACATCATATCATATAATGTTTATTTTTACAAGCATTATAATTATCAAATCAAGCGACCACCCCGTTTTTCCCCTGCGAGAAGCAGACTGTGCTCCACGGCCCGGGCGAGCCTGTACCTTGGGAACATTCTCTGACCAAGTGCTAGAGATTCTTTGCGTGGCAGGACAAGCCAAGTCACGACGTCGAGTTTGTCTGAGCGAAGCGAGTCCTCGACGCCGTGACTGCTTTAAGGCTTGTACCCACGCATTAGAATCTCTGCACGAAGCGTCAGCCAAATGCTTCCCAAGGTCAACAGGCCGCCCGGGCCACGCGATGCACATTCTGCGCATCACACAAAAAGACGCTCCCAACCGGGAGCGCCCTACACTTTTATATTATCTTCTATATCCTCCCGGCGAGCAACAGCGACGCAAGCCCATAATACGTCACTACCGCGACCAGATCGTTCACCGTCGTGATGAGCGGCCCCGAAGCCACCGCAGGATCCACCTTGATCTTATGGAAAAACATGGGTATAAGAGTTCCCATAAGACTCGACACTATCATCGCAAGAAGCAGCGCAAGCCCCACACAGCCCGATATCTCAAAAGCCTTGAACCAGATGTACCCCTTCAGAAAATGCAGATAAAGCCCTACGAAACAGATTGCTGCACTTCCAAGTATTGCACCGTTTGTCGCGCCGATCAGCATTTCCTTGAAAACAAACTTGATCTTTTCCGCGCCACTCGCGCCCTCGTCCATCAGCACACGTATCGTAACGGCAAGAGACTGCGTTCCCACATTTCCCGCCATGTCCAGTATCAGCGACTGGAAACACATAACGATCGCGATCTGCGCAACAACACCCTCAAACACACCTACCACAGTCGAAACGCCGATCCCAAGGAAAAGCAGCAATATCAGCCATGGGATCCTCTTTTTCACACTGTCGGCAAGCTTCTCGTTTAAATCCTCTTCCGCAGTAAGACCTGCCAGCTTTGCATAGTCCTCAGCCATCGCTTCGTCAATGGCTTCAGTGATGTCCTGCGCTGTGATGACGCCCAGTATCTCATCTTTTTCATTGAGCACCGGGATGGAGTCCTCAGCGTAATCCTTCAGGCTTTCGATGTTTTCGGTTATCTTCTCATGGTCGTAAACATGAGGGTAATTACGGCTTATGATGTCCTCAAGCGGCACATCCGCGCGCGCAACCACAAGATCCCTTAGTTCTATCGCGCCGCTGTATTTTCCCTCCTTGTCGGTAACATACAGCGTCATGATGTTGTCATTTTCTTCAGCCTGAGCCACGAGCGATCTCATGGCCTGCTTTATCGTAAAATGTTCGGGGATCGTGACGAAGTTTGTCGTCATCATGCTTCCGATCTCATCATCATCATACGATGAGATGAGTCGTACATCATCGGCGGCTTCCTGGTCCATGAGACCAAGGAGTTTCTCCCTCTGCTTTTCGTCATCGATGTTCTCGAGGACTTCGGCTGCATCGTCGGCATCCATGTTTTCCAGGACATCCGCAGCCTTTTCGGGATCGATCTCGGAAATGTAATCCGAAGCATCGTCAACATATGTCAGGACCTCGGAAACGCCCTCTACGCCAAGGATCTGATAGAGACGCTTTCTTTCGTCAGCCTCCATTTCCTCAAGGATCTCAGCAATATCGTTCTCATGGAAATCTGACAGCGCTTCTCTGATCTCTTCGTTACTCTTGCCGCTGTTGATGATCTCCAGAATCTGGTTTTTAAGGTCTTCTTCGCGGTTTTCGGTCAGTTCTCTGTCTTCCATGGCAACCTCCGGGCCCATACGGAAAAATACACGCTTCGGGCATTATCATTCGAATTTTTGACACAATAATGATAATTCGAAATCACGGCATCGTCAAGGTTTTTTTGACTTATCTTCCGATCGCTTTTTTCACTCTTCTCCCGATAAAAAGCGCAAGCACGATCTTTATCACATCGGGTATGATGAACGGAAAAACGCACCACCCGAGGCATGTGAGAAGACTGAGAGCCCCCTTGCTCCTCGTGTATACCACCATAAACCACGCCGTTCCAAAGGCATAGCAGACAATGAGCCCGATCAGCATCGTCACAAACTCCGCAGCGATCGCAACACCCTTTGACTTTCCCGAAAACTTCCTGCCAAAAACGCCCTCCAGAAGCCACATGACAAGCGCCGAGAACAAAAAGCCGATGATATATCCGCCCGTGTTTCCGAGAAGCACGCCTATGCCTCCCTTAAAGCCCGAAAACACAGGAAGCCCCACCGCGCCAAGCAGTATATATACCAAAACCGAGATCGTGCCGTTTTTTCCGCCAAGCACACATATCGCGAGAAACACCGCAAACGTCTGCAAAGTAAAAGGCACCGCGGCGGGTATCGTTATCCACGCACACACCGCCATTATCGCAGCCATCATCGCGATAAAAACCATGTTCACTATAGCACTGTTACCATTCTTTTTCATAACTCACTCCATGCACCAAACATTCGGGATGGGCCTGCGGCTTTCACACCGTTACCCCGAAACCCATCTACGGATTATAGCAATAAAAAAAGAAATGTCAACCTCTAATTAATTTCAAGTTGACATTTCTGTCTGTTTCAAAAAGATCACGCTTTTATGCTTATCTCACCGCTCGACAGGTATTCCTCAAAGCCGTCATTGTACCTCACATGCAGATGACATTCATCGTCGATCCCAAGCACATGAGCATGTACCCTGTCAGGGCCATTGCTCTCTCTTGCCTCGTGATCCGCAGTCATGACGCACACATCCCGTCCTATGCAGAAACACCTTTTCCTGTAGCCCTCAAGATATGTTTTTTCGGAAAGCTCGGAATAATACTTTAACAGTCTCAGAGTCACTTCGGAAACGATCTCGTTTTTGAGGTTTTCCTTTTTTTCTTCACTGCACAGGGCTCCCGCGATATCTTTTATCTCATCAGGAAATCCCCCGCAGGGCTCATAAAGGTTGATCCCAATCCCCACGATACAGTGGTCGAGAGTCCCGTCTTCCATCGAAGTCTGCGCTTCCGTGAGGATCCCGCACACCTTTTTCCCCCTGACTCTTATGTCATTCACCCATTTTATCTCAGTAGTTTCTCCTGTGACGGTTTCTATCGCCTCGGCTGTTGCGACAGCCGCAAGCGTTGTAAGCCTCGCCGCTTCACCCGCAGGCATGGTGGGATGGAGCAAAAAACTCATATATACGCCGGTCCCTTTAGGAGAATAAAAGCTTCTCCCCCGCCTTCCGCGGCCCGCAGTCTGTTCCTCGGACGCTGCGAGCATGTCACCTGTCTCACCGTTTGTAGCATAACGCTTTAGCAGACTGTTTGTGGAATCGATCACTGCATAGGTCTCCACCTTAAGCCCGGCACCGCTTTTTCCAAGCCGTTCTTCAATGAACGCCCTTGAAAGGTTATCCCCGGATCTTCTCAGTGTGTATCCCTTTTTGTTCACGCCACTGATCTCATATCCTTCCGCCTCGAGCTCCTTCACTGCTTTCCATACCGCCCCGCGGCTGCAATTAAGCCTGTTGGCAAGTTCCTGTCCCGAAACCGGATCATTCTTGTTTTCCAAAAGTATGAGAAGCACCTGTTCTTTGACTGTCATATCTTCTCTCCGCCGATCATCCTGATCTTCATTGTTTCTTTTTCCTTCGTATCGCCAGAAACGCTGCCGCAGCGACTGCCGCCATGCCTGCAGCTGCCGCGGAGAAAATGGCGCCCGGTTTTTTCTTGTCCGCGTTCTTTTCGTCGTTATCACCTGCCGGATCCGAAGGCTCCTCTTCCGTTCCCGCTTTCAGCGAGGCCTGCACGATCGCAAATTTCCCAAGCGTCTCGGAATCAAACAGCACGATATTGCCATCCGTGGAATACTCCAGTTTTTGAAGCTTTCCCTCTTCATCCGCATGATAAATGTAAAGCACCTCATCCTGACCGTCCGGCATCTCTTCCACCGGCACGCCTATCCTGTACTCAGAGACCGGCACTCCTTTGTCGGTCATGTCAAACAAACTGATCTCAAACCTGTTTTCCTTTTGTTTCCGCGAGTTCTCGCCAAAGATCTCGCCTTTTATCTGCTCCTCATAAGCAGTAATAAAAGCCTTGTATTCCTCACTTTCGGTTTCGTGCCATGAAAAACCTGCCACCGGCGCGCCTCCTCTGTATGTTGCCGTAAAAAACGCGGATGTTTTTTCATCCACAACGGTAAGGTCACCGCTTCGTTTTCCATTACCGCGCTGACCGTTCCCCACTGCGGAAAGATCGCAATTTTGGGCGGAAACCCAGCCGCATTCGCCACTCAGCTGTGAATAAACGCCCACTGCCCTCTGCGCTATGATCTTTTCGATGTTTGGAATGCCCTTTTTCACATCCGAAGGCTGGCTTATCCGGTTCATATATGCCGCGCCCGCAGCATTCTTAAGAGATGCGGCGGCGATCAGCTTTTCCGACAGCCCGTCAAGGATTTTGTACATATTTGCGGGTGCAAAAGTTTCCCCGTCCGAAGTTGTTCCTCCGAGCGCCATGATCTTTGCGCAGTCCAGCATATATGTGTGGTACTGCTTCATCAGCTCATCATTTTGATATATCACGTTGAAAAGCGGAAAGCCCGCATAAGTCTCGGCGGAATACTCACTGTTGTCGTAATCCTGCCAGCTCACGTACATGTTGTACATGATATCCACATCGTAATTTGTCGTATTTTCCGCAGTGGACGGAAAATATGTGCCGTAGCTCAGATCATAATCCCACGGGATCACGACAAGCCGCCCCTCAGGATCGCAGTAAAGCCCGTAATTATGCTGCACCGTGAACATATTGTCGGTCTGCACAAGGAAGCTGTGGACCGCAAAATACCTGAGAGCCTCGTCGAGATCAAGCACCGTGCCGAGAAGATCGACATATTCGGCGCTGTTCACATCGATGGCATTTCCGTCAAAATCTTTGCCGTTACTCAGCGCATTCAGCTTCTTTATGCTTTCAAGCGCCATTGGGACATCTTCCTCGATGTCTTTATAGGTATCCTCGTCATGATCCCACAAAAGCCCCGGATCCCTTGCAATATCATTGTATTCCAGGTCCGTGCCGATCGGCTTCGTAAGGAACTTTCCGAGTTCCCCTTTTTTCTTCCCGTAATACTGCTCAAGTATGGAATAGTCAAAAGCCTCGACCATAAAATACACGCCGTAATACTTATCGTTCACATAAAGCTTTGTGAGCCCGTACTGTGAGCAGGGAAGCCCCATGCGGGATATCAGGTAATATGCCGTATATTCCTTCAGCATGCTCTTGTCAAAAAAGAAATTGTTGAGGCTAAGTTTCCTGAGGCCGTAGAAATCCTGCTTTTCGCCGAAATCAGCCTTTTTGACATATTTTCCGAAGTTTATCGTGAAGGAATATCTGTTGCTGTGGTTGTCCGTAACACCGTGCTGCAGTGTGTAATCGCCCTTGGTCTTGAGCCCCGTGTACATCACGCTCTCGTCCCCTATCGTGACCTTATCCGCCAGCACGGACACCTTGTCCGCAGCATTGTTCAAAAGATATTTGAGATTTTCTTCTTTTATTTCGATCCTGATCTCCTGAATATCGTCCTTCAGGAAAAACCGATCATACAGCCCGTACAGCGCATCTCCCTGAGTATCCTTGTTCACCTCGTAATCCTTCGGGACCGTATTGTCCGGCTCGCTTACTTCCGCGAATGCGATCGTTCTTCCCGAAAGAGAAAAAAGAAATACAAAAGCAAAGGCCGCTGCCTTGATGGTCTTTAAATGTTTTCTGTTCATTCCCCGCTCCTTAGCGATTCCACCATGTCCACTTTGCGAAGCCTGTAAAACATCGACGCATTCACGATCACAGCAAAGAAAAACGTGAGAAGCGTGCTCCAGAGATAGCTGAGCGGCTTGATCCTCCGCCCGAACATTATCATGTCTATCTCGCAGGTCCTTATCACAAACTGGTGAAGCACAAGGCCGAGGCCGATCCCAAGTACCACTCCGAGGACAGTGAGCAAAATGTTCTCTCTGTAGACATATTCCGCGACTTCAAGGTCATAAAAGCCCAGGACTTTAAGCGTCGCAAGTTCCCGCTTTCTCTCAAGTATGCTGATGTTGTTCAGGTTATACAATACCACAAAAGCCAGGAGCCCCGCCGAGATTATCAGCACCCAGATCACAAGATCCAGGCTGTGCATCATGTTTGTGACCTTTTTTTCAAGTGACTGCACATCTGAGTATGTCAGTATCTCGTCTTTTGAAAGTATCTCTGTGGAAAGCCTTGATTTTTCAATGTCCGTAAGAGTCGTAAGCTTAAGCATCGCTTGGTTGTAAAGCGGTTCAGAGCCAAATATCTCATGGTAATAGTTTCTTGTCATATAAACATAGTAGTACAGATAGTTTTCCGTTATGACATCCACTCTTACGGTCTTTTTGTCAAGTCCGCCGTCCGAGATCTCAAAAGTATCGCCCACCTTGATATCAAGCATTTTTGCGAGTTTCTCTGAGATCGCGGCACCATTGTCAGAAAGAGTATAGCTTTCTCTGCTCACGCGATTCTTTAGTTTCACAAAAGCCGGGAATTTTACCGTGTCTTCAGGCACCATGAGGTTCACGCTCTTTGTCGTTCCGGCCTTTTCGGCATCCATAGCGACTATACGCGCTCTGAGATATCCCTGTATTTCTCTTCGTTCCTCAAACACAGGCGTGGGATCCTTCTTCTCATCGACCGCAAGATATGCATCGTACGTCCAGATGGTGCGGTATTGGTTGTCCACGATCTGCTGTATGGAATCTCTGAGGCCAAAGCCCACCATGAGGAGAGCCATGCAGCCGCCGATGCCGAACATGGTCATGAACAGGCGCTTTTTATAGCGGAAAAGGTTTCGTACGGTCGATTTCCAGGTGAAGCTGAAATGCTTCCACAGAGCCGGAATGTGCTCAAGAAATACTCTCTTTCCCACCTTTGGCGCCTCCGGACGCATGAGTTCCGCGGGAACTCCCGAAAGCTCTGCGTAGCACGAAAGAAGCGCTGCCAGCACCGTACTCCCGACCGCTATGATCACAGATACGATAGCGATCGTCCATTCTATGGGCATGATGGGCTCGGGAAGCCCTATATAAAGGATCCTGTACGCTTTGATTATGACATAGGGAAGCGAGATATGCCCCACAGCCACGCCCGCAATTCCGCCAATGAGACTCGCGCTTATCGCATACAAAAAGTATTTGCTTGCTATCGCGCCCTTTGAATAGCCAAGGGCCTTCAGTGTGCCGATCTGCGTGCGCTCTTCTTCCACCATTCTCGTCATCGTGGTAAGGCTCACAAGCGCCGCCACAAGGAAAAAAATGGCAGGGAAAAGCTTTCCGACGGCTCCGATCCTTTCGGCGTCTTTCCCGTATTCTATGAAGCTCTGAACGGAGTCGCTGCGCTTCAGCACATACCACTCAGGATAATCTATTTCTTCAAGTTTTTCTTCGGCATCGGCAACTTCCTTTTCACCGTCCGCAACCTTCTGTTTACCTTCTTCAATGTCCTTTTCAGCCTTTGCGGTCTCCTCCTCAAATGTCACCTTACCGTCTGCCAGCTCTTTTTCGCCGTCCGCTATCTGTTTTTCGGCGTTTTCAAGCTCCGCTGCCGCTTTTTCGAGTTCTTTTTCCGCTTCTTTTATCTCATTTTCGCCTGCCGCCACTTTATCCCAATTTTCCTGCCATTCGCGCGCGCCCTGTAAAATGGCCTCTTCCATCACGGCAGGAAGCATTCCCGTCCCGACAAGAGCTGTTTTTTCATCAAGCTCAGCCTTTGCGTTTTCAAGTTCCTCTTTTGCCTTTGCAATATCCGCCTTGTTTTTCTCGACTTCCGCAACACCGTCTTCATATTCTTTCCGGCCTTTTTCAAGCTTTTCCTTTGCGTCCGCGATATCCCTTTCGGCGGAAGCTATGGTTTTTTCATATTCTTCCTTTGCGTCGGAAAGTTTCTTTTCACCATCCGCGATCTGAGCCTTCGCGTCCTCGAGCTTTTCCCTCGCTTCCGCGATCTTACCGTCACCGGTTTTCTTTATTGCGCCGTAACGCGCTTCGCACCGCTCGTTCTCGATGGCCTTTATCCTGTCAAGGACGGCGTCCACCGTATCCTCGTACGCATCACTGTATGTGACGGGCTTTTTTGCGCCTTCGACTTGCACAAATATCTGGTGAAAAACAGTCTCCGGCTCCTCGTCGTCGTAAATGCTCACTTTTACAAAATCCCCTGCGGGAATGCCGAGGAATGCGTTGGTAGTGCCGTCTCCGACAGACGATGTGCCTCTGTCGAATGTCGTATACCAGGGATATGTCCCATAGCCCACCACAGTGTATGTGTCGGTCGTCAGTATGTCCTCGATGCTGTCATCGCTGCTGTCGTCGGTCTTAAGCACTATGCTGTCCCCGAGGGAAATCCTGTTGTTTTTGTAATAAAAACCATCAAGGAAGCACTCACCCTCTTTTTCGGGGAGCCTTCCTCCTTCCACCACCATCCTGTTTATTTCATTTCCGAGTGAAAAAACAAAAAAGACGCGCTTCGAATCACCGTCAAGCGCTATGAGTTCTGCCTGAGATCCGCCTTCCGCGCGGCTTACCCCCTCGATCTGCCTTATCGCGTCAAGGTCGTCCTCTGTAAGCCCAAGAGTGCTCATCACCCTGATGTCCATAAAGTCGGTGTCATCGTAGAGCTTGTCCGCGGTAAGCCTCATGTCGGGCTCCGAGGAGCGCACTCCCGTGTAAAAAGCGACTCCGAGACTCACCATGAGAAGAATGGAAAGGAATCTCGAAAATGTTCGTTTTATTGTCCTTAAAAGATCAAGAAAGATCATGCGCCACCCCTTTTCCTTACCAGTCGATGGTCTCAACGTCCACGGGGTGGTCGTTCTTCTGAACGCTTACAGCCTTGCCGTTCTTTATCTTTATCACACGGTCCGCCATGGGGACAATGGCCGAATTGTGCGTAATGACGAGCACGGTCACTTTTTTCTCACGGCAGGTCTTCTGCAGGAGCGAAAGGATCTGTTTTCCGGTCTGGTAGTCGAGCGCGCCCGTAGGCTCATCGCAGAGAAGAAGCTTTGGGTTCTTCGCGAGCGCCCTTGCTATCGATACGCGCTGCTGTTCCCCTCCGGAAAGCTGCGCCGGGAAATTGTCCTTTCTGTCCGAAAGCCCCACTTCTTCAAGGACCTTTCCCGCGTCAAGCGGATCCTTGCATATCTCAAGAGCCAGCTCCACATTTTCCAGAGCGGTGAGGTTCTGGACCAGATTGTAAAACTGGAAGACGAAGCCTATATCGTCTCTTCTGTAGCGCACAAGGTCGCGCCCTTTGTATCCCGCTATGTTGTTTCCGTCCACCCAGACCTCTCCCGAGGTCGCGGTGTCCATTCCTCCCAGGATGTTGAGAACTGTGGTCTTTCCTGCGCCCGAAGGGCCTACGATCACCGCAAACTCGCCCTTTTCTATGGAAAAGTTTATGCCGTCCGCTGCATTTATCGTGACTTCACCCATTTTATATTCTTTTCTCACATCGCGAAGTTCAACATAGCTCATATCATTCACCTTATTCCTGCTTCCCGTCTTCTTTGCCGTACTTTTCAAGTGCCTTGTTCAAGTCTTCGGCTTCCTTTTTTGCGAGAAGGATGTACACTCCGGCCGTAAAAGCATAGACTATTCCGACACTCACCATGACCGAAATGAAGCCTGAAAACGAAGTCTCAAACCATCCAAACTGCGTGCCTCCAAAGAAAACTATCGCGCAGAGGCTCAGAAAATGTGCCGCCATAAGAAGTATGTTC
>JAEENL010000042.1 GCA_016283775.1 Lachnospiraceae bacterium
TTTTGAGTTTGATCGAAGCAAAACTACAAATTCGTCACCGCTTATCCTGAAACAATGCCCGTCGGGAAAAGCCTCCCTCAGCATATCGGCAAAGCTTTTGATTAACCTGTCACCTGAAGCATGTCCATAGGTGTCGTTTGTATATTTCAACGAATTCAGGTCAAAAAACGCCACTCCTTTACCGGACTCATTTTCCACGTTTTGCAGATATTCGTCGTAGGCCCTGCGGTTTTTAAGGCCTGTAAGCGAGTCAATATACGAAACCTCGTTAAGGATCTTCTCCCTCAGCAATACTTCGGTGATCGTCTGCGACTGTATGGCCACATAGATCACAAGGAATGTCAGCGACGCTGTTGCATAAGTAAAATCCGGAAAATTGAAAAAAAGTACGCCTATCGAAAGCAAAAACGGGAAAAACAGATAAGAACTAAGACCCAGTATAAACCGCTTCTCTATCCCCCTGCAGTATTTTATCATTATAAAGCTCAGATACAGCAGATGAAGTAATGCCATTACATAAGGTATCAGATGCCACTCACGTGCAACATATTTGTGTTCGATGATCGTGAACAGCTTTCTGTTTAACGTTCCTATCACAAGTAAAATGATATTAATGCCCGACATTATGAGTACAGGGATCAGCATTCTGTATGAAATTTTTGTTTTTTCGCGTATTACAGATATCATGTATAACGAAAACATGACAAGGAGAAGCACGATAAAAGAATATGCGAGCAGATTTATGAGCCTGATCAATGTGTCGTTTACAATAAAATCTTCAGAGGTGTAGCTGATGATATCCACGATGATGGCCAAAAGATCTGTGATCATAAGGCCTATGAACATCTTTGTAGAAGTCCTTCTGCTCTTTTTTGAGCTCATCAAAGCGCCGATCAGGATCACCGTAACGACCATGAAACTTAAAATATCTGCTGTGGTAATAATTCCAGTCATTTCTCACCTCGGGTAGGTATCAAAAAGTTTTTTCGTGGTTTTGAATATCTGCTCAGCGGCTTTTCTCTGGTAAGTCTCATTTGTGAGTTTTGAAAAATCCGATGAATTTGAAATGAATCCGAGTTCTATGAGCACCGCAGGCACTTTATTGTATTTTACCACATAAAACGCTTCGGATGTGATCCCGCGGTTTTTCGTTCCGATTGCCGCCGATATGTCATCCGCAAAAAGCCGGGCCATTTTCTTGCTTGAAAGTCCGTTTGACAGCGTTTTGTTGTTTGATTCCGAATAAAACACTTCAGTGCCGTTAGGTGATGAACTATTGTTTGAGTTCATGTGCAGGCTCACAAAGATGTCCGCGCAGACTTCGTTTGCAAAGACTGCCCTGTCGTTAAGACTTATCAGAACATCCGTTGTTCTTGTGAAATATGCCTTTATACCTGAATCTTTAAAGTATTCCGCCGCATATTCGTTTAAGATCTTGAAATTAAGATCTTTTTCGTTAACACCGTTTGCGCTCGCTCCGGGATCCTTCCCGCCGTGTCCTGCGTCAAGAAGGACTATCTTGTCAAATATCTCATTCGGACGTGCCACGCGCACACACAGATGATCGTTTATGATCTCATAAGTATAGGCAACCACCAGCTTTGTATCAAACGAAACGCTTGTATAACCCGAATTTCTGTTATATGTGACCGCATATCCCTCCACAACGGAATAAGGATTCAGCACTCCCCTGCTCTTTATGAAGTCCGAAACATCGCCTTTTATCTGGATAATAAAATTATAGTTGATATAATTGTCTGTGTCACGTATGGAAGAGATCTGAGTTCCTGCGGGAAGCGGGATAAGTATGCGGTCGTCCGGAAGTTCCGCGGGGTCTGTGGGCCTTTCAACATAGTCCGTGCTGTTCTCCGCGGTAAAACCGTTGTCACGCGCAGAAATATCAGCCATCGTCACATGCACGGAAACATATTCGTCACCTGCTTCATATACATAATACTGCATTTCCGGCTCAAGATAAAGTATAATTGTTGTTCCGTTCCTGTTTGACGAAACAAGGCAATAATTTATATATTTCTGAGGAGCGTTCACCGGATTATAGATATTTTCACCGCAGAAATCCCGCACTCCGGGCAGATTTATAAGGAGCATCGCGCCGTCAAGATAAAATTCCATTTCAGCTTTTGATGGTCCGTAAAGCACCACAGCGTCGGAGTTTTCAAGCGCATATCCCGAAACCCTTGTGAGGCACTTATTTCCGCGCCCCTCTCCCATTTCTTTTTCAAGTTCCGCTTCCAGAGAAGAATCGGTCGAAAAATCAAATATCCTGTTTGAGACCGATGATACCGCATGGGTTTCTGGCGCCGCAGGCTCAAAGCTTAAACCATATAAAAACTGGTTCCTTGCGGGGTCTCCCGATGAATCGGATGTGAAGATCAGTATCTCTTTCTGTGTGTTGTCATAGGAAAAAGAAAAGCCAAGCGCCTGGAGGCACGCTTCTATGGGCACAGCCGCGTAAGAAACGGATGTGTGCCTGTTTGTAACGGTCATTGCGGGTGCATCCATGATCATCTTTTTTCCGTTGACATATGCCACGTCCATCCCAAACTGCATATTGCAGGATATACCGCCATAACGGATCACGATGTTTTCGCTGTCCTGATAATAAGTGCATCCGAGCGCCTCAAATATCTTTTTCGCGCGGCCTATCAGGACGCCGTCACTATATATAACGGGGAAAGAGCTGAGATCGACACGTTTTCCGTTGCATATTACACCGTAGAACTCTCCGTTGTAATCCACGCGCCTGTCCCCTAAATTCAAGTGCATCACGCGCGTTATGCGGCTCGTGGAGTTTGCATAGGTCCACACATAGTCATATCCGAGGCTTTCCGAAACAAACCTCGTGGGAACGAATATCCTGTAGGAGCTTTCGCCCTGAAATGTGATCTTTAACGGCGCGGCGTCAAGCTCCGCAACACGGTCGTTCACTATCGCATCGTAAGTTCCGACTTTGAGCCTTACGGTAACTTGGCCGTCACTTATCGTTATATTTCCTGTAACGTCGTCATAAGTCACCGAAAGCCCCATTTCGTCCCTGAAAAGCTCAAAAACGTCACCTATCGCGATACCGTTTATCTGGATCCCGGGATGGCTTAAAAACACAGGCTTTTCGTTAACGACATAGTTTACGGGCTCTGAAGAATTTGTGACATTTATTCCGACAGTGTGGTCATAATATGTGATATCATAAGCAAAGCAGACTTCCCCATGAAGCACAAAAATGCCCGCTATGGCAAGCGCTGCCACAGTGAGCATCATGTAAAAAGCTTTTTTTATGGGGTCAGTCTTCATACGGGCATGTCACCCGGAGCCTGTCACAGTTCGATCACCGCTCCGTCCTTCCATATTCTTTCAAGATCGTAGAAATCCCTTGCTTCTCTTGAAAAAATATGCAAAATGATGTCTCCCGCGTCGATCAGCACCCATCCTGAAGCCGCATCGCCTTCGGTCTTGAAATCGATGCCTTCTTTGGTGAAAGCCTCGTGTGCGGCGTCTGTGATCGCTTCAAGCTGTGATGTGTTCGATCCGCTCGTTATAACAAATACATCTGCCATCACGGAGATCAGGCTTATATCGAGCACCTTTACGCGCTCTGCCTTTTTGTCTTCGATGGCATTTACTATCCGTTTTAAAACTTCTTTATTCATATTTCCTCCGTTGCACCGCAACCGGTCATTTTTCCTCCGTTGCTCCCCGTTTCCTAAGCACGTTTCTGTAATATTCAAGTGTTTCCATGGACCTCGGATCTATATCTCTCGGCTTTTCCTTGAAATAGTCCATCTGGTTTTCAAGGATCAGCACCGTAGTCTTGTCGATATCGGTGAAGATCAGCTTTCTCAGCTCATCGAGAGACGGCTCGCAGTGATATTTTCTGCCGGGTTCAAGGAAATCCGCGCAAAATACGATCTGCTCAAGCCTGCTCATCCCCGGACGTCCCACGGTATGATTGTCCACAGCGTTAATTATTTCAATGTCTTCGATACCGTAAAGGTGTTTCACGAGATATGCGCCGTAACGCGCATGGATCAGCGCTTTAATGCGTCTTTCGATGTCGGTCAGGGGAACACAGTTCTCATCGCACAACCGCTCCATCTCATTCTTTTCTATCTCCTTCGCACAGTCGTGGAGAAGCCCCGCAACCAGCGCCTTGTCGGAAGGAACGCCGTAAGAATAGGCAAGGCATGAAGACATGTAAGCCACTCCGACGGAATGCATGAATCTGTCGGGAGAAAGCGTATGCTGCATTTTGTCAAAAAAATCCCGAATATCCTCTTTTGTAAATGTGGTGCTGTCTGTGCCGTACAAGCCGTGTTCCCTTATATATGCGCTTACGGATGCGGGGCAAAGCGGAAAATCCCTGTCCCCGGATCCGTTCCTTATCTCTGATGAAGAAGTGGCGTCCTTTTTAAGATCTATCTCTCTTATATCGCTGTTAAAACGTTCTTTCAGGGCTTTTATCTTTGACCTTACATCTTCATCGCTCACGCCTTCACGGGGCGCCACAAGAAGCACTGAAAGGCCTGAGATCACATCGGGTTTCACCCATTTGTCAAAGTTCATCAGCGAATCCGCGCCGATGATAAAAAAGAATTCCGTTTCGGGCTCCGCTTCATGTAAAAGCGTGAGCGTTTCCCAGGTATAGGTGTTTCCTTCGCGCCTGTATTCAAAGTCCGATGAAAAAAATCCCGCTTTGCTCCCGCCTATCGATCTCACGGCAAGCTCGGTCATGTTCAGCCGGTCTGTCTCGCTTGCGATCTTTACGTCCTTTTTGTATGCAGGCTGCTTTGAAGGCATGAAGATCACTTCATCAAGCGAAAACTGCTCCTTTGCCGCGATCCCGATCGCAAGATGAGTATTGTGAATGGGATTAAAGGTCCCGCCAAGGATTCCTTTTTTCACGAATCTGTCCTCCGGAAAAAATCTTTATGGAAGCTCGATCTTTCTCTTTTTCGGGTCCTTTGCCTGCTTATAGAGGACGATCTTTTTTCCGATGACTGAAACAACATCGGTGTGAGTCCTGTCGGAAAGAAGCTGCGCAAGCTCCTTCGGATCGTCGTCACAGTTTTTCAATACCGAGATCTTTATAAGTTCTCTGGCTTCGAGGACCTCGATGATAGCCTCGGTAAATTCAGGTGTGAGGCTGTTTTTTCCGATCTGGAAAATAGGGTCAAGATTCTGGCCCAGTCCTCTTAAATATGCTCGCTGCTTGGTTGAGATCATGTTTTTCTCTCCGATCATTTATAGTAATCAAATGTCCATCCGTACATCCTTACGGTATCTCCGTCTTTGATGCCGAGGTTTTCAAGGTCTTCAAGTATCCCGTTTGTCTTTAGGAAATTCTGGAAGAACTCGAAACCTTTTTCCGAATCGAGATTTGTGTAGCCCAGCATCTTTTCGATCCTCGGGCCTTCGATCACATAGACATCCTCGTCTTCATCATAGTTCACAAAATACGGCTCTGTGTCTTTTTCAAGAGTTTCCGGGAAGAATTCCTTTTCAAAAACGACAGGGTCGTCGGGAAGGCTCTTCAGCATCGAATTTACCGCAAAAAGCAATGCGTCGACGCCCTCTCCCGTTGCCGCGGAAATGGGAAAAACTTTTATGCCCTGCGGCCCAAATTCATCGGTAAGGAGCTGGACCGCAATGTCCTTTTCCTCTCCGTAGAGCACGTCAAGCTTGTTTGCCGCGATGACCCACGGCTTGTCTTTCATGTTGTATTTTTCTTTATATGCCTCAAGCTCTTTGTTGATGGCATAGATGTCGTTTACGGCATCACGTCCTTCAGTGCCTGCGGCGTCAACTATATGTATGAGCACTTTGCAGCGCTCGATGTGCCTTAAGAAATCCAGGCCGAGACCCACGCCTTCCGAGGCGCCCTCTATGAGGCCGGGAATGTCCGCGACAACGAAGCCGTCGCCGTTCTTAAGGTCTACCACTCCGAGGTTCGGAGAAAGCGTTGTAAAGTGATAATTTGCGATCTTTGGCTTTGCGTTTGAGATCATCGAAAGGAACGTGGATTTTCCCACATTTGGAAATCCCACAAGTCCCACATCGGCAATGACCTTGAGCTCCAATGTCACGTCAAGCTCGGTTGCGTCCTGTCCGGGCTGCGCATACTGAGGGACCTGCATGGTGCTTGTGGCATAGTGCTGGTTTCCCTTGCCTCCACGTCCGCCTTTTAAAACGACTTCACGGATGTTCCCGTTTGACATGTCGGCAATTACCTTGCCTGTGGTCTTTTCTTTGATGACCGTGCCCTCGGGGACTTTGAGCACCACATCGGCGCCGTCCGCGCCCGTGCAGTTGTTCCCACGGCCGTTTTCACCGTTCTGCGCGCTGTATTTTCTTACATAGCGGTAATCAGTGAGAGTGTTGACGTTTTTGTCGACTTCAAATACGACGTCACCGCCACGTCCGCCGTCACCGCCGTTTGGACCTCCCGCGGCCACAAAAAGCTCGCGCCTGAAGGCTACGCAGCCGTCACCGCCCTTACCGGATCTAATATGGATATCAGCTCTGTCAGCGAACATGTTTATCACTCCTTTGTCGATATTTTCGCATTTTTACGAAAAAAATACAAGCCCCGAATGAAACTTCGGGGCTAAGGTTCTTACTGCTCGGATTCTTCAACGGGATAAACAGAAGCCTGCTTCTTGTCTCTTCCCAATCTCTCAAATCTTAAAACGCCGTCCTTTAATGCGAACAATGTATCGTCACCGCCACGTCCGACATTTACGCCGGGATGGATCTTGGTTCCGCGCTGTCTGTAAAGGATGTTACCGGCAAGAACATACTGACCGTCGGCACGCTTTGCGCCAAGTCTTTTGGACTCGGAATCTCTGCCGTTCTTGGTAGAACCAACGCCCTTTTTATGAGCGAATAATTGAAGGTTCATCTTTAACATTTGCTTACCCTCCTTATATTGTCAATTTGATAAATCTGTCTCCGTATTCTTCGGAAATGCTTTTAAGCCCGAGGAACAAGGAGTCAAGGAGAAGCGAACTCTCCTTTGAAACGTCTGAAACAATGATGAATTCAAGCAGGCCGTCTTCCTCTTTGCAGGAAAATCTGTCCTTCGTGAATGCCTCGACGGAATTGACACAGTTTAACGTGAGTGCGGAAACTCCTGCGCACAATATGTCTTTTCCCTTTTTGTCGAGTCCTGCGTGACCTTCCGAACGAAAGCCGCAAAGCTCATCTGTTTCATTGTAGATCGCGGTTATCCTGATCATCTTAAGCGTTGATCTTGTCGATCTTTACGCGGGTGTACTGCTGTCTGTGACCATTCTTCTTGTGATAGCCGGACTTTCTCTTGTACTTGTAAACAATAACCTTCTTGCCCTTAACATCACCAACGACTGATGCGCTGACAGATGCTCCGGATACGGTAGGATTTCCGACTTTCATTGTTCCGTCATTAACTGCGAGAACCTGATCGAATGTGTAATTTGCTCCTGCCTCAACGCCGAGCTTTTCAACATTAATGATATCGCCTTCTGCTACCTTGTACTGCTTACCACCTGTTGCAATAATAGCGTACATACTGGCACCTCCTGTTTATCATTACTCGCCGGCTTTGGTGCTTGCTTTGCAAGACTTAGACCTGGCCGTGCGGCATACTGAATATTTATACCACGTTTAACAACGCTTGTCAACATAATTTTTCAGCTGTTCAATGAGTCGATGGGGAGTCGATGGGGACGGTTCTTTCTGACTCAAAGACTTGGCTTTGAGTCAGAAAGAACCGTCCCCATTGTCTCATTTCTTCAGCTGTTCTATGACCGACTTATGCACTTTCTTCCTTGTAAGTTCCACAAGGCCGAGTTTTGTGATATCCACGAGCTCAGTCTGTATGGGATCGGTCTTTATCGCGTTTTTAAGTTCTTCAAGGAGCTTTGTACGAAGATTTCCGTCGGTCTGGTTTATGAAATCTATTATGATTATTCCGGAGATGTTCCTCAGCCTCAGCTGATATGCGATCTCTTTTGCGGCTTCGACATTTATGTCAAAGAAAGTCGCCTGAGTCGCGCGTTTTCCGGATACAGCCTTTCCGGAATTAACATCGATTGCTGTCAGTGCCTCGCACTGGTCGATTATTATCGAGGCTCCGGACTTTAAATTTATGATCCTTCTCTGGATGATATCCATATATTTGTCGGGCTTGTATACAGCATTCAGCCTGTCCCTGTCCGGCACGAGTTCAGCCTTTGTAAAGGTCCCGCTCTCACTCACCGTGGGAAACAGCTTTAAGTATTCAGTCACCTCCGCATGAACCGAAGGAATATCTGTCACTATCCTGTCAAACATGAAGGTGTTTGTGTCCCTGAGCTGCATGAGATATGCGGGAAGCTCCTTGTAGAGCACGGTGTAACGCCCCGCATGGGCGGATGTCTTTACTATATCGTCAAATCGCTCGATAAGCTTTTGTGCTTCGGAAATGATCTCCTCATCCGATGCGCATACAGAATTTGTGCGCGCGATCACGCATTTGTCTTCTGCGGTGACTCCTGAAAGTATCTCTTTGATATGCTCTCTTGTCGCTTTTCCCGTGATCTTTTTTGATATCTGCACACCGGTTCCGTGACGCACGACAGACACATATTTCCCCGCGATCGAAAAGGCGGTCGTTACAACGGGCGCTTTGGTCTTTATGCCTTCTTTCACAAGCTGCACCACTATCTCATCGCCCACGCAGATCTTTCTCTCCGACTGCCTTTTTACAAAAAGAGGAAGCTCGTCGGTGTTTAAGTCCAGGTAGCAAGACATCTTGTCGCTTATGTTCACGAAAGCGGCATTTATGTTGTTTACAATGTTGTCGATACGTCCGACATAGATATTTCCTATGTCAAACGAGGAATGTGTGTCGATGAGGGACACGGAGGTCATCTTGCCGTTGTTGTAAACGGCGCTGATCTCCCGGCCCTGGCACATCGTTATCAGAAGTTCGTTTGAAGAAGCAGTCATTTCAAGTCCTTACTTTCTGTGTAATTTGTAGAGAGGAATGAGGTTTTCCCTGTCGCCCGTATAGCTTTCGAGGCGGTGCACCTGATATTCGTATGCGTTGAATTCAAGCCCCATATAGTCATAAAAAGCCTTGAAAACAAGTTCCGGCCTTATGTGGTTTTCGGAACCTGCGGAAAGAAAAAGCCATACTTTGAAGCCGTTTTCATATTTCTCGGCGAGATCAGAAACTTCGGGAAGGTCACTGCCCGTCTTAAAATCATAGATCAGCGGTCTCAGATCGATCTCATGATCTCCTGTCTTTGTCGTCTTTATGGTCTTTATTTCCTTTTGTGCCAAAAACTCAATTAATTTAGAATATAATTCCTCATTTGTCAAGCCGTTTTCATATCCGTCCTTACGGAGCACCAGATAATCCGAAGCCGTGACAAGCGCCATGACGGATTCTTTTTTCGTATTCGGCCCGGTCTCGGGGAGAAGGCACACATCTATGATCTTGAAGCCGTCGGGCATCTGCGCATCGAGGTCGCGGAGGACCTGCGCTTCCGACTTCATGGAATTAAGCTCCATGTCAAAATATTCCGCTTCACTTGTCTGTCCGAGTCCCAGAGGCGCAGCAAAGCTCATGATCTGATGAGGGTGAAAACCTCCCGAATATGTCACGTCGATCCCCGCGCGGCGCACCGCTTTCTGGAAGAATCTCAGGACATCAAGATGTGAAAGGAATTTGAGATTCCCGTATTTTGCAAATTTGATCCTTACTGTCATTGTTCGGCTCCTCTCGGCTCAAGGCAAACTCCGCCGTGGAACTCAAACGCTCCGCAGCGCGCGCAGGCCTTGCGGCAGTTTGGTGTTACTTTTTCCGCCTTGCCGTTTTTGTATTCCCGGAGCAAAAACTCCTTCGTGATGCCCGCATCTATGAAATCCCACGGGAAAAGCTCGACTTCTTTTCTTTCGCGGAAAATATAGAAATCGAGGTCGACATTGTTCTCTTTTAAGACTTCGTTCCAGAGCTCCGGCTTGAAATAATCCGTCCACGCATCAAAGATGCAGCCCTTTTTGTAAGCGTCATAGACCACCTTGCAGAGCCTTCTGTCACCACGCGCAAATATTCCTTCAAGTATCGTGGTATCGGAATCGTGCCAGTGATACCTTATGCTCTTTTGATTAAGCTGTTCACGCACTTTTCCTGAAAGGAAATGCGCTTTTTCGGTGAACTGCTCGGAAGTGTTCATGCCTACCCATTGGAACGGCGTAAAGGGCTTCGGCACGAAAAAGCTCGTGCTCACAGTGATCTCGCATTTTCCGTGGCGCTGTTCCTTAGGAACGTCTTCGTAATACTCTCTTGCGATCTTGTCCGCAAGTACCGCGATCTGCTCAATGTCGTCGTAAGTCTCGGTGGGCTGTCCCAGCATGAAATAAAGCTTTACCTTGTTCCATCCCGCTTTGAACGCGTCTCCCGCGCCGTTTAAGATACTGTGCTCGGAAAGGCCTTTGTTTATAACGTCCCTAAGTCGCTGCGAGCCTGCTTCCGGAGCAAAGGTAACGGAGCTCTTCCTGATATCCTGCACTTTACTCATCACATCGAGCGCAAAAGCGTCTATACGGAGCGAAGGAAGCGAAATGTTCACTCCTTTGTCTTTGTATTTGTCGATAAGGAAATATACCAGTTCCTGCAGAGCCTTGTAATCACTTGAAGACAGCGAGGAAAGCGTGATCTCCTCATGTCCCGTGTTGTTAATCATCTTTACGGCCTGTTTTTTAAGGAATTCCACATCCCTTTCTCTGATCGGCCTGTAGAGCATTCCCGCCTGGCAGAAACGGCACCCTCTGATGCAGCCTCTCTGTATCTCAAGCGTGACCTTGTCCTGCACGACCTGAAGATAAGGCACGACCGGCGCATCTGGATAATAGGTCTCGGAAAGTTTCATCTCAACCTGTTTCCTGATGGTCTTTTTCGCATGAGGATTGTTCGGTGTAAAGCTTTTAAGCGTCTGATCTTCATTATATTCCGCATCATAGAACATGGGAACATACATGCCCTCGACTTCCGCCACTTTTTCAAGGAAATCGCGCCTTGTACCGCCGTTTTTCCTGTTTTCGCGGTAAAGATTTATTATGTCAAGATAAACGGTCTCGCCTTCTCCAATATAGAAAAAGTCAAAGAAATCCGCTATAGGTTCGGCGTTGTACGTGCAGGGGCCGCCTCCGATGACTATAGGGTCTTCCTCCGTGCGGTCCTTTGCATAGAGCGGGATACCCGAAAGATCGAGGATCTGCAGTATATTTGTATAGCACATTTCATACTGTATGGTGATCCCGAGAAAATCAAAGTTTTTTATCGGATCCTGCGATTCAAGCGCAAAAAGAGGGATATGGCGCTCCCTCATGATCTTGTCAAGATCCGGCCACGGGGAATATACACGTTCGCACCATACTCCGTCAAAGGAGTTGAACATGTCGTAAAGTATCTGTATTCCAAGGTGGCTCATGCCGATCTCATACACATCGGGAAAACACATGCAGAAGCGGACGTCCACCTCGGAACGTTCCTTCATCACGCAGTTTACCTCGCCTCCGATATATCTCACAGGCTTTTCGATATTAAGAAGTATCTCATCCGACAATGCCAGTTTTTGCATTTTTCATATCTCCGTTCGCAAATTGTTACAAGTAGACATTATATCAGAAATCCATAGACGTCACAATGAAATTTCTTCTCTTTTCCCTTGAAAAAGCCATTTTAAACCCGTATACTGTAAATATAACAAATAGGGAGGTTTATCATATGTGGTGTCCCAACTGCAAGAATGAATACAGAGCAGGTATCACTGTCTGCCCCGACTGCAATATCGAACTTGTGGAAGAATTGTCCAAAGAAAGCAATGATGATTATGTCTCCATTCTTAAGACCTATGATGCCGATCTTAAAGACAGAGTCGTAAAATACCTCGCATCGGAAAATATCGATGTAAGTGTTGAAGAAAAAGAGACTGACGAAGACACTCTTGAAGCCCTGCAGCGCGAATTCATCGAGCAATATGCCGGAAACCCAGAAAATATGCCACAGGCCTCCGAAGTTGCGCACACTTCCTATGAGCTTTTTGTGCATAAGTCAAAAAAATATGAGGCCGTAAAAGAAGTAAGGGCCATCATCAAGGTCGAGACCGAGAAAAAGCTCACCGAGATCATGGAAAAGCTTCCCGCTGATCCCGATCTCCATCAGAAAGAAGAAAAAGCCCCCGCAAAGACCTTTGTGAAAGCAAAGGACCGCAGCAACGACTATGCTTCCGCAGGCACCACTTTTCTTACGTTCGGTATACTCCTGCTTAGTTTCATAATACTTAACATCGCAGGTGTCATCAAATATTTCACGGCTCTTTACTCACAGATCGTGATCGTTGTGATGAGTGTCGCATTTATCGTTCTGGGTATTTTGCAGCTCATAAAGAGCAGAAAGATCGCCGAGGGTATTCAGGACGAGGAAACTCAGGAAGAAAAGATAAAAGCTTTTCTTAAGAACAGTTTCACAAAAGAAACGCTTGACGCAATGCGTGAAGAAGGCGATACCGACGAGCTTCTGTTTCTAAAGCAGAACGATGCCCTGCTCGATGCTCTTAAAACTGAATTTGCCACGGTTGACGAGTCTGAACTCTCCGAGATCGCTGACGAATATCTGAACGGGATATATGAATGATCAACTGCTTCAAGTGGCAGTTGATCGTAAAAATAAATGAGGCTCCGGTTTACTCACGACATACGGAAGGCATCCTTTAGTGCTGCTCCATTCCTGACCTGACACGGTTCGGGAGCTCCCGCTTCGTGAGGCCGGAGCCTCGATTGCGTATTATACTTGGTTTAAATGAAAAAGTCAAGCGCGAAAAAGCGCATGCACAAGCCCTTTAATCCAGCGAGAAAAGTTCCATTATCTCTTCTTTCGTGAGCGAGTTGATAAATACCTCCTTGGTGGAGATTATCGCTTCCGAAAGCTCTTTTTTTCTGTTCTGGAGCTTGTAGATCTTTTCTTCTATGGTGCCTTTTGTGATGAGCTTTATCACTTCCACAACGTTCTTCTGGCCTATCCTGTGCGCCCTGTCCGTCGCCTGCTCTTCCACCGCCGGATTCCACCAGGGGTCGAAATGGATAACGGAATCGGCGCCCGTGAGGTTAAGTCCCGTGCCGCCTGCTTTAAGAGAAATGAGGAAAAGCTGCCTCTCACCCGCGTTAAAAGCTTTTACCCTCTCGGAACGCTCCGAATTTTTGGTCGATCCGTCAAGATAGAAATAACTGTAGCCCATGTCGTCGAGGGCCTTTTTTATAAGCTCCAGCATCGACGTGAACTGCGAGAAAACAAGGATCCTGTGTCCGTTTGAAATGAGGTTCGGCACTATCTCCATGAAAAGATCGAGTTTCCCGCTCCCACCGGTATAGTTTTCAAGGAAAGTGGACGGATGGCAGCAGATCTGGCGGAGCCTTGTGAGCGCAGCAAGGATCTGGAAACGGCTCGCGTTGATGCCTTCGTTCAGGAGCTCCGCGCGGAGGTCGCCCTTAACACTTTCAAGGTATGAAAGATAAAGATTCTTCTGCTCAGGGTTGAGGTCTGCGACCATCTTCTCTTCTATCTTTTCGGGAAGTTCGACAAGCACATCCCTCTTCATCCTTCGCATTACAAAAGGCCTGATGCGCCTGTTGAGCACGGCTTTTGCGCCCTCATCTCCCTTGGCTACGGGCTTTTCGTACTTCATGATGAACTTTGTGTACGAAAGGAGGTAAAAAGGCATGATAAAGTCAAATATCGACCAAAGCTCGGAAAGCGAGTTTTCGATGGGCGTGCCTGTGAGCGCAAAACGGTGTTTTGCGACAAGGCTCTTTACCGACTTTGCGTTTACGGAAGCCGCATTCTTTATGAACTGCGCCTCATCAAGGAAAATCGTATCAAACTGCATGTCATCGTAAAAACCGATATCGCGGCGGATCAGCGGATATGAGGTGATCAGCACATTTGAATCATCTTTTTTCTTTATGAGCGCCTCACGGTCCTGAGGAGTACCTTCGATGATCTTTGCCCTGATCCCCGGCGCAAAGGTCTCAAACTCGTCCAGCCAGTTGTAGACAACCGAGGTCGGGCAGATAACGAGGAATTTCGCTTCCGGATCTTCATTCAAAAGCGCCCTGATATAAACTATCGCCTGCAGCGTCTTTCCAAGGCCCATATCGTCGGCAAGGATACCTCCGAGCCCGTTTTCCGCGAGGTTCATGAGCCACTTGAATCCGGTCACCTGGTAAGGTCTGAGCTCCGCATTGATGTTTTCCGGAACGGTGTACTCTTTTTCCGCGGAATTAAGTACATTGCTCACAAGCGCTTTAAATTCTTCGTTCTTTGTGACAGTGAAGCGTCCTTCGTCGAAAATGCGGTCCGCAAACAGCGCAAGTCCCTTGGAAATGCGGAGTCTGTCCTTCTTTTCGATCTCCTTCATGCTGAGGTTAAGATCGTCAAGCTTTTCGCTGAGCTCATTCAGTTCGTCGGATTCCAGGTCTATAAACGAACCGTCCGACAGGCGGAAAAATTTTTTCTTAAGCCTGTAAGCCCTGAAAAGCTGCTTCAGTTCTTCCTTCGTGATGTCACCGTAAGTGAGATCGAGTTCAAGAAGGTCGCTCTCCTTTGAGACGTTAAGGCCGATGGAAAACCTTCTGTTCTGAGAGCTCTTTAAGTGCTTGAAGTCCTCGGAATAAAAAAGCTCCGCCATGGTCTTAAGCTCTTCTATCCCTTCGGTGATAAAGGAATATATCCCCGCGTCCGCTTTCAAAAGATAAAAGCCCGAATAGGTCTCAAAGCCGTTCTTTTCAAGGACATCCGAGATCTCCTTTTCCTTTGTTTTGTTACGAAGGATGATGTAAGGATCGCTCTTCGGCGTCTCAAAGGAATTGAAACGGTATTCGCCGTAAGTAAAGAAAAGCTCGGCTTTTATGTAATTATTGTATTTGTCAAAATAAACTTCCGCGGTAAAATCGGGCGCGATGTATTTGTCCGAAAGGTCTTCCGGGATCTCGAGTTCCATCGTATCATGGAGCTTCGGAAGCACGGTCTCAAGGAAACGCTGCTTGTATTTTCCTTCAAAAACGAGCGGCGTCCTGTCTCCTCCGAGATTATTGAAAAACGGGAGGAAATTGCGAAGGAACACCTTGTCGGGGGTATAGAGAAAACCGTCGCGGTAAAGCACTTCTCCGTTTTCGGATATGGGAATAACGGGCTCTTTGTCCTTGTAATCAAGGATGCATGAGTCCTCCATGTTGATAAGGTCAAATTCGATGGTGGGATTACTTGTCACGCAGTGAACGTCAAAATATGTGTTTCCGTACAGTTCAAGCGTGCAGGGCAGATTTCCTATCTGATGCAGAAGTTTTATGAAAAGGAACTTTGAGATCTGCATCTGGCTCTTTGAAAAGATCTCCGTGCCGTCCTTTCCGGCAGTGAGATCCGCTACGTCAAAGATCCCGAGAAGATAGTCGAGGAAGCTCTTTGAATCACGGTCAAAGGCGCTCTCTCCGTAGATGAAATGAAAGTCTTTTCCGAGAACGATGGGTTCGCGGCGGACAAAGGAATCGAGGAATTTTTTTAAGTTCTGTACCTTGTAAAGGCGGCTGCTTCCGACCTTTATGGAGATCCCGGCTTTTCCCGAGCCGTTTTTAAGCATCTCGGGGATGGAAAGAACGGGCTCAATGTGGAAAACGTCACCGGTCATCGTGATATTGTCCTGGTTGTCAAAATAATCCAGAACGTCATAGATGCGCTTTTCTTCGGAGGTCTTTGGGAGATTCCCTTCGGCCTTTTCCTGGCGCTTGTAGAGCATGCAGAGAGCGCATACGACATGCTTGCACGCTCCCGAAGACATGAGGTTTCCGGGACAGGTGCAGGAAAAATCGAATTTCCCGTCATCAAGTTCGTTTATCTGGACGGTATAGGTGCTCGATCCGGCAACGATGAATTTGTATTTTCTGATGGACTTTGAATAGTAGGCGTTCTTGATGTGACCGTTTTTAAAATAAGCGAGACCTCTGTTGTAAGTCAGCTCATCAATGGCGAGACTTCTTATCTTTTGTTTAGTAAGATGAATCATTTTCGCACCGATCCTTGTGTTTTGAGACGTGGGCTACAGATCCAGGGTAAGCTGAAGCTCTTCCTGTACTTCAAGCTTGAAATCCTCCAGTTTTTCGGGATTGACGATGGGAAGATCCGAAAGTGACGAAAGTCCGAAATATCTTAAAAACTCTTCAGTAGTGCCAAATGCCAGCGGGCGTCCGGGCTTTTCAAGGCGTCCGAGCTCGGCGGCAAGATTGTATTCGACAAGCTTGCTTACAGCCTTGTCGGAGTCTACGCCTCTGATCGCCGATATCTCGCTTCTCGTTATCGGCTGCTTGTAGGCTATGATCGACAAGGTCTCAAGCAGCGCATCCGTGAGCACGTGCTTTTTAGGAGCGTGCGCCACACGGATCACATATTCGTACATGTCCGGCTTTGTGCACATCTGGAACGAATCGTTGAGTTCTATGATCTGTACTCCGCGGTTTGATTCCCTGAAATCTATTATCATCCCGCGAAGGATCTTTCTTATCGTGTCAACGTCCTGTTCGAGCGCGACAGCGATGCGTTCCGCCTCCACAGCCTCTCCCATCGTGAAGAGGATGGCTTCTATCTTGCTTTCTGCTTCTTTTATGTCCATTGTTGCTTTTGGCTCCATATCATTTAAAATCCTATGGTCTTTTCATCAAAGTCGATGATGTCGTCCGCGGTATATTCTATTTCGATATCTTCGAAAATGTCCTTCTGCGTGATGGTCATGCGGCCCATTTTCATGAGCTCAAGGATGCAGAGGAACGTGACGATTATGTCCATTTTGTCGGTGCGGCTCTCGAGGAGTCCGC
>JAEENL010000043.1 GCA_016283775.1 Lachnospiraceae bacterium
ACAATATGGCGGCGGACAGAAAATCCATCCGCATAAACCTCACGATACTTATGGATGCCGGCTTTGACATTTCATGCGACACGATAGGCGAAGACTCTCCCGAAGCTCCGAGAAGCCAGCAGAACACCAATTTCCGCTATGACCATGACATCACAGATTCAGAGCTCAGACTCCTTATCGATTCACTGCTGTTTTCAAAAAACATCCCGGCCAAAAAGAAAAACGACCTCATCAAAAAGCTGGAGGGACTTTCAAGCGTTTATTTCAAATCCCGCGTAAAGCACATCACAACGGTGCCCGCGACCGCAAAGAAAAACGAGGAGCTGTTCTATAACATCGATATCATTGACGAAGCCATCGCAAAAAGGAAGCAGCTTTCGTTCAACTATCTCGAATACCACACCGACGGAAAGCTGCATCCGCGTATCACAAGGAACGGGAAGACCAGGCGTTTTACCGTAAATCCGTATTACATCGCAGCGACGAACGGCAGGTATTATCTCATCTGCAACAACGACTGGTTTGATTCGGTGACGCATTTCCGCATAGACCGCATCACAAACCTCAAGCTTCTTGAGACTCCCGCAAAGCCCGAGTCAGAGGTAAAGGGGCTTGAAAAAGGATTTTCTCTTTCAAAGCACATGGCGGAGCATATTTACATGTATTCGGACGAAAGCGTCCGCGTGATGTTCCGCATGAACAAAAAGCTCCTCTCTGAGCTGTTTGACTGGTTTTCGGGCGACCTCACCTTCACCGCGGAAACAGAGGACGAAGTGACCGTTTCCGTGCTTGCGAGCCCGCTTTCAATGGAACTGTGGGCTGTGCAGTTTTCCGGGGACGTGACCATTCTCTCGCCGGAAAGCCTTAAAACAAAGGTGATCGAAGATCTTGAGGAGGCGCTCAAAAGATACAAGGCTGACAAATAAGTTTTTTACAAGGAGGTGGAAAAATGAGACAGACATGTGATCTGAAGGTATCCCGCAGGATATGCTGCATTGCTGTCATCCTGTGCATGGCGCTCATGCTTTCCGCATGCGGAAGCCGTGGCTCGAGCGTAAGAAGGACGGCAAAGCTCATCAACGACAACTGCGACTTTGAGTATGAACTGCTGCGTCCATACGAGGAAAGCGATTACCTCGGCTACAGTTCGAAATCGAGCTCCATTACCACCGAATACTGGCATTCCACGTACGATGAGGCCCGCGCGGCCGGAGAAGGCTATGTTTCCTATTCCGTTTCACCTTATCCCACCTATGATTCACCGAACAAATTCATCACGATGATCACCTGCTCGGACACTTCAAAGCACTTTTTCGATCTCACTTTGATGTCCACCCCGGGTGCGATAAAGGAAAAGCTTGAAGAACAGGGCTTTGAAGTAAAACTCACAAATTCCGGCGTGGTGAGCAAGGTACAGGCAGACTGCGGGAACGGCATCGTCATGGGCTTTTATCTGGCCCCCGAAGAAAGGTACATGCAGATAGCCGTGCAGGTAAAGGAAACCTCTGTGATCATCAACTATTGACGTGAATGCTTTACTGTGCTAAAATGTCACCATTTTAAAAGACAGCACAGCGAGGAACCTGACATGAGATCATTTACAGAGGAAACCGGATTTTTTGGAAACTCGGACGCTGAGCAGCTTGTACGTGAATACGGCAGCCCGCTCTATGTTTACAACGAAAACATTTTAAGAGAGAGAATGCGTGAGATGGAAGGTCTCATCGAAAACTTTCCTTTTACCGCAAACTACTCCATAAAGGCAAATTCAAATCTCGAGATATTAAAGATCGCTCTCGAAATGGGGCTTAACGCGGACGCGATGTCTCCGGGCGAGATACTGCTCCTTCAGAAAGCAGGGTATCCCGCCGAAAAGATCTTTTTCATCCCAAACAATGTAAGCCCCGACGAAATGAGATTTGCGGTGGAAAGAGGTATCATCCTCAGCATAGATTCCCTTTCGCAGCTTGAGACCTTCGGAAAGCACTTCCCCGGCGGAAAATGTGCCGTAAGACTCAATCCCGGTGTCGGCGCGGGTCACAACGAGAAAGTCGTTACCGCGGGAAAAAAGACAAAGTTTGGCATCGCGGAGGCAGACCTTCCGCAGATCTTTGAGATTGCAAAGCGTTACGGACTGCACATCGTCGGCATCAACCAGCATGTGGGCTCTCAGATCCTTGACACAACGCCCATCCTTGAAGCAGTGAAGAATTTCCTGCGTCTTTCCGAAAGCTTTGACGAGCTTGAATTCATTGATTTCGGAGGAGGCTTCGGCATCCCCTACCACAAGCTCAATGACGAAGCAAGATTCCCGCTTGAAGAATATAAAAAGGAACTCGCCAAGGTACTTTCCGATTATGCGGCAGGGAAGAAAAATGTTCCGCTCTTTAAGACCGAGCCGGGCCGCTACATCTGCGCGGAAGGCGGTGTCCTTCTCGGACGCGTGCATGCCGTAAAGACAAACTCCGGAAAGAAGTATGCGGGAACCGACATAGGAATGAACGATCTGATCCGTCCGGAACTTTATGATTCATGGCATGACATCGAGGTCATAAGGAACGGAAAAGCGGTATACGGCACAGAGACCGAAGAGATCAGCGTTGTGGGGAACATCTGTGAATCAGGTGACATTGTCGCAAAGGAGAGAAATCTCCCTAAGGTCGAAGAAGGCGACATCGTCTGTGTGCTTGACGCAGGCGCATATGGGTATTCAATGAGTTCAAACTATAACATGCGGCTTCGTCCTGCAGAAGTGCTTGTCCGCGCGGACGGCTCCCACTGTCTGATACGAAGAAGAGATACTTACGAAGACCTGCTCGACAGATTCTGGGCATAAAAAAATCCGGGAAGTTTAAAGCTTCCCGGTCTTTTTTATGCTTGTTTTACATGGATAAGGCGTGACCTGAAATCGCCCCAGGTATCGGGGATGTTGATACCTGCATTCATGAGCGTCGAACCGTGGAAATAAAGTGTTTTCCCTTCTTCGCTCATTGTCTGTACAAAATCGCTCCCGTCTTCATTCAAAAGGCGATAGCTTGCATTTTCCTGTAGTCCAAACAGTTTTATCCGTCTGCTCTTTACATTTGCGGTCTTCCGCACGTTTACACAGGTAACAAGAGCTTCACTGCCGTCCTTTGCAACGCTCTCCCAGCAGTCAAATGCATGATTTTCCGAGAACGAAGCGATTCTGTAATAATCGCCGGTGCGCACAAGGTCGTTGAAACGGTGATAAAGCTCTACCTGGTGAGGGATGAGCTTTCTGTCCTCCTCGGATATCCTTGTGACATCAAGCTCATATCCAAAGGTTCCGGAAAGCGCCACATGACCGCGCGTCTCAAAAGGCGTGGTCCTTCCCACGGCATGATTCGGGCAGTCGGACACATGTGCTCCCATAGCGGAAAGCGGATAGATCAGTGCTGTGCCTTCCTGGATCTCAAGGCGTTCCACCGCGTCCGTATCGTCGGAGCACCATATCTGCGGGCCATAGTAGAGCATACCGGCGTCAAACCTTGCGCCGCCGCCCGAGCAGTTTTCCAGAAGGAGCTTGGGGAAATCGGTCACAAGGCGTTCCTGCAGCTTGTATACGCCCATCACATATCTGTGGTGGAATTCACCCATACGCTCTGCGGGAAGGCAGGCACTTCCAATATCGGAGAGCGGTCTGTTCATATCCCACTTCACATATTCGATGTTTGCGGACTCGAGGACTTTTTTGATCAGAGAATAAACATAGTCTGTGACGTCTTCTCTGGTAAAATCGAGCACCATCTGGTTTCTTGCAAGGCCCGGACGTCTTCCCTGTACATGCACCGCCCAGTCGGGATGCGCACGGTAAAGATCGGAATCGGGGCTTATCATCTCGGGCTCAAACCAGAGTCCGAGCTTCATCCCGCGCCTGTTCACTTCTTCAGCCAGTTTCTTAAGCCCGCCTTCAAGTTTCTTTTCGTTTACATACCAGTCGCCCAGTGCGCGGTTGTCGTCAAAACGGTTTCCGAACCAGCCGTCGTCGAGCACCAGCATCTCTATGCCGAGCTTTGAAGCGCAGTCGGCGATATTTACAAGCTTTTCGGCATTAAAATCAAAATAGGTCGCTTCCCAGTTGTTTATGAGGATCGGGCGCTTTTTGTCGCGGTAATATCCTCTTATCAGATGTTCGCGGTAGAGGTCGTGGAAGGTCCTTGACATCCCGCCGAGACCCTCTGCGGAAAAGACAAGCACTGCTTCCGGGGTCTCAAATGAAGCGCCGTCTTTTAATTCCCATCTGAAATCCTCCGGGTCGATCCCGGTCATCAGTCTCACCTGGTCAAACTGGCTGCGCTCTGTGAGCGTGCGGAAGTTTCCTGAGTAGACAAGGTCGATGCCGTATACTTCGCCGTTGTTCTGACCTGCGTTTTTTTCCATGAGGCAGGTGAACGCGTGCTCCTGATGTCCGGGCTCGCCGCGCCTTGAGCACATGCCCTGGATGCCGTAATTTACGGCTGTCCGGTTTATATGGCGTTCTCTTGCCCACGAGCCGAACAGGGTTATTTTGTCAAAATCGCGGTTGTCCATGTCAAGCGAAGCGGACGCCGCTTTTGTGAGATATACTGTCTTTCCTGACTTGTTTACGATCTTTGTGTGCCTTACGACCGCATCGATCCCTTCAAAAACGGAATAGTACAGTATTGCCTCGATCCCCGCTTCCCTGTCCTCAAGCGTGATCTCAAGGGTTTTTGTGTCTGCCGCATTTCCCCATGTCGCGGGGAGGCCCTGTATCCCTTCTTTTCCGTCATATATCCTGTGGGACTTGAAGGTCAGGGAATTTGCGTAATTTCCGGACCCGGTCTCGATACGCACTGCAGATTCCCTGAAATCACCGATCCCGTGAGTCGGGTATTCAAACGGGAAACAATCGTAAAAGCTCAGCCTGTCGCGCTCGTTTCTTTCAGGTGTAAAAGGGGGCTCAAAAACGCGCATAAGGTAGGATACGTCATCGTCCGCGATATGCTTTCCGAAATAGGCATGTCCCAGGAACCCTTCTTTGTCAACTATCCCCATTACGTAAGAAATGTGAGCCACATCTATCTTAAAACTTTTAAGGTCTTCCAGATATCTTATGTCGGTCATGCGCTTCTCCTGATTATAAGCTTTCCCTCTATCAGATGGATGCCGTTGTTGGTCTCTATGTTGTTGAGTTTCTTGATCGCATTTCGAACGGCTGACTCTGCCATAGCCTCCATGTTCACGGCATAGGTCGTGAGCGGAACGTCACAGACGCCGGGATGGATGAAATCGTCAAAGCCCGTGACAAGCACATCTTCAGGCACTTTAAGCCCATGCTTTGAAAGGGAATCGATAAGGCGGGCCGCGGTGACGTCACAGTTGCAGACGAAGGCTTCCGGCATATCCTTTGGCAGAGGAATGTCATAGATCGACTCACGATTCATGTGGCGGTCATCTATGATCCAGTCGTCGCGGAGCTCAAGTCCCGCCTCCATGAGAGCCTTTCTGAAGCCCAGATATCTGTCAGTGATGCTCTTTGTGGAAAGGAGCGTTCCGACATAGGCAATGCGCTTCACGCCTTTTTCTATGAGATAGTTCGTGATGAGGAAAGTGCCGTAAAAACTGTTTGAGATCACGGCATCTTCCTGGATCTCCGAATCGTAAAAATCGAGAAATACCATGGAAAGACGCGTGCGCTCCCTGAGTGATTTTAAATATTCGGTTCTGAAGCCGCCCATGGGGATGAGCACGTCTATCTTGTTTTCGCTCACAAGCTTTGGAAGAACGTTTCCGTTCTCGTCGTCGGCGTTTATGATCTCGAGCATGACAAAGCTGTTGTGCATTGCGGCTGAGGTGTTTATCTCCTGATAGAGCTGCCAGTAGAAGGTCTGGTATTTTGTGATATAGCCTTCCGGTACTATCACGCCTATATTGTAGCTCTGCGAGATCCCTTTTCGCTCGGGATGACGCTCGTAGCCAAGCTCCGATGCGATACGTATGATCTTTGCTTTCATTTCGTCGCTCACGCCTTTTTGGTCGCTTAACGCCTTTGAGACTGTTACCACGCTCACGCCCGCGCGCTCGGCGATATCCGACATTCTAACTTTTTTTGCCATTTTGCCACTCCCATATAAATAAAATAACAACAGCTTAAATTTACTTTAATTTTAAGCTGTTGTCAAGCAAAATTAGCTAAATGTATTAAGTTTGTAGGAATTTTATCCCGGCGCAGGTCAGCTTATTTAAGCTGTATTGTCACCTTCTTTTTTCCCTCCGGGAAGGTGAAATCCTCTTCGGGGTCGTTTGCAAAGCCTTCGGGTGCCTTTATCACGTGGAGGATGTAAGGATATTCCTTGGCCGTGAAGGTTATCACGCCGTTTTTGTCTGTCGTGTGCGGTATACAGGTGGAATCATCGCAGACCGTGACTGTCACGTTTTCAATGGGATTTCCTTTGCTGTCGGTCACGGTGATCGTGTAGCCGTCGTCTTTTTTCTCACTGTCCGTGCCATCTCCGGCCGATACGCCTGTACCGCAGCCGGCAAGAGCGAGGAGAAGCACGGCAAAAAGGATGCATGCGCGTTTTAAGCTGATTACAGAGATCATTTTATATTCCTTTGTTAGTATTTTTTCCTATCAGGCGAAAGTATATCAGAGCAGCGCTCTGAGATTATTTAATACTTCAGCCTTTGTATCGCCCTCGAACGGTCTTGCCGACAGATAGATTGGGAAAAGAGAGGCCATCTTCAGTGCAGACTCCGCATTTTCTTTATCCGTAAGGTGCTCTTTGAGGAGCGGCTTAAGAAATAAAGCATTAAGACAGGTCATATATTTATCAAAACCGACCATTTCGCGGAAAACAGGCTCTTTTGTGCCGATCTTTGTCAGAAACACCATCGTCCTGACTTTTTCGGGTCCCAAAGGGAACGGTCCTTCATAGGGAACAAGGAATTTGTCCTTGTCCTCGTCTATGTGGATCAGTTCATCAAGGTCAAGCTCGCGTGAAACGGCCACGTCCCTGCAGAACTTCTGTGCAGGGAATGCGGGATACGCATAGGCTCCGTCTTCCTTCAGCACCACACGTGCGATATCGTCTGCCATGAGATGATACCCGTTATCCAGGAAAAACGCGGTGACCGTGGATTTCCCGCTGCCGCTGTTGCCGCTGATGAGCACGGCACCGTTCTCGTTTGCGACACAACTGCAATGGATCCCAAGTTCTCCGAGCTGCCAGAGAAGTATGGTCATTCCCCAGCCGAGGATGTAAGAGCCCAGATACTGAGGGTTTTTACTGTTTTCTTTCAGTTCGTAAGCGATCTCTTTACCGTTTTCGATGTAAAGATAGCAGGTATCGTTTGAAAGAAGCGCCACGGGCTTTTTTATCTCCGACCAGCAGGACTTTTCACGCTTTAGCTCTTCGGGAAAACGTCCTTTACGGATCACAACGTCAATACCTTTGTTTTCCTCTTCTGAAGGGAGTTTCACCAGTTGTGGGAGCTCAAGATCGGATTCAAGATTCATCCCATATAATTTGTACAGAAATTTTCCGTCCATGTAAAGAACCCTCCTAGATGCGTTATTTCGGAAGGATCAATCCTTCACGACAAATTTGTAGCCTCTCGACCATACCGTTTCGATATAGTTTAAAAGCTCGGTGTCTATCTCAAGTTTTTTTCTGAGTCTCGACACGTTTACCATCACGGAACGGCGGTCGTTTTCGGTATACATGCCGAAAAGCTCTTTTCCGAGTTCCTCAAAGGTTATCTCCTTGTTCGGATGGCTTGCGAGATAGCAGAGCACCATATATTCTTTATTCGCGAGGCCCAGGTCCTCACCTTTGAAATAAGCTTTGTGAGCTATTTTGTCGATCTTTAAGTTTTTGAACACGAGAACGCTCTTGTTCTGCTGTACCGCGCCCTTTAACTGCTGCTGGCGGCGGAGGAGCACCTTTATGCGTGCATCGAGTTCGTTCAGCGAGAAAGGCTTTACCACATAGTCGTCGCCGCCGCGGAGAAGGCCTTTGATCTTATCCTCTTCGTCGCCTTTACCGCTTAAAAAGATGATCGGCGCGGCGGTAAATTTTCTGAGTGCCTCGCACACCTCAAAACCGTTCATTCCGGGCATCATAACATCAAGTATGAAGCAGTCCGGCTTAAGCTTTTGCGCGGAGCGTATCCCTTCCTCAGGAACGTCGAAAGTATATACCTGATAGCCCTTTTCCGATAAAAACCTTTTGTTTGACTGAAGCACTTCCTTGTCGTCGTCGATCAAAAGCAAAGTTGCCATTTTCGGCCTCCTGTACGGTAAAATTAGTATATGTCTGAAACAGATCGCAACACCCTTGATTTTATCATAACCACCGCCCGCAAACAAGACAGACAGGCTGAACGAATGATTAAACTTTCATAAAAAAGCACAAAATTCGTAAAAAAGCACGCCTTATTTTGCCGAACCTGCGTTTGACAGGTCACATTTAAATGCTATAATAGATGCCATGAATCAAAGAAGCTTTAGAAAGGATACGGATAAACCGTAGAAAACCATGATCTTTGCGCTTATTCTATTTATCATCACCTATGTGCTGATGCTCATTTTTGACAAGTACCGTCCTTATATCGCAATAGGGTCGGCGCTCATATTCATTCTTTCGGGAATGCTGCCGTTCAGAGCGATCCCTGAAAGCACAAATATCCCGGCAGACCTGAACGTTCTTCTCATGATTGCGGGAACCATGGGCCTTGTGGCGCTCTTCACCGAGAGTAAGATGCCGGACCTTCTTGCGGACATCATCATCGAAAAAGTGCCGAACGTGAAATGGGCCGTGGTTGCGCTCTCGCTCTTTGCGGGCGTCATTTCCGCGTTTGTCGACAATGTTTCGACAGTGCTCATGATCGCGCCTGTTGCGCTCCTCATCGCAAAGAAGCTGAAGATCAATCCGGTCCCGATGATCATCTCGATCGCCGTATCTTCAAATCTCCAGGGCGCTGCAACGCTTGTCGGAGATACCACCGCGATCATGCTCGGTTCCTATGCCAACATGAATTTCATGAACTTCTTCTGGTATAAGGGAAAACCCAGTATCTTCTTTGCGGTAGAGCTCGGAGCACTGCTCTCGGCAGCCATACTTCTCGTGATGTTCCGAAAGGAAACGGCAACGCTTCCAAAGCAGGAACGCACAAAAGTAAAGGACTATGTTCCCACCTGGCTCCTTTGCGGAGCGGTAGTTCTCCTCATCGTAGCATCCTTCGTTCCGATCGAATTCCCCGAAACGATAAACGGCATCATCTGCTGCTCAATGTTTGTCGTAGGCATCATCTACACACTTATCAAGCGTAAGGGCGAGGCAAAGCAGGTGCTCATTGGGGCATTTAAAGAGATCGATTTCAACACGATCGGACTTCTCTTCGGTCTCTTCCTTGTCATCGCAGGCATCAACAACATGGGCGTCATCGAAAAGATCGCGGAGCTCCTTTCCTCAGTGGGCGGAAACAGCGTATTCCTGATCTATACGGTAATAGTATGGGGAAGCGTTCTGTTCTCGGCATTTATCGATAACATCCCTTACGTTGCGACGATGCTCCCTGTCATCCAGGGGCTAGCGCTGAAGCTCGGTATCGATCCCACTGTGCTCTATTTCGGACTTCTGTCCGGCGCGACACTCGGCGGAAACCTCACTCCTATCGGCGCATCGGCAAATATCACAGGTATCAACATCCTGAAAAAAGAAGGCTGCACGGTAAAGAACAGCGATTTCTTTAAGATCGGCATTCCCTTCACACTTGCGGCGATCATCCCCGCATATATCTACATCTGGCTTGTTTACGGGATCTGACAAAAAAACAACGGACGGTTTCCTTTTTGGGACCGTCCGTTTTATATTCTTTTTCTTCTGTTCCTGCTGATCAAAAGGTATACTATGATGATCAGTGCCGCTGAAAGCGCGATCCCTATGGAATCTATTGCAACATCGAGCACGCGCCCGTCTCTTCCCGGGACGAAATATTGATGAAGTTCGTCAAAGGCCGCAAGCGCTACCGATAGCAGGCAGGTGACGATGAGGCGGAGCGGAAAGGAGAGGATCGAATCCGAAGTGCTGTGATACGTGCCTTTTTTCAGCTTTGCAAGCGCATAAGCCGAGGATTCCGTGGCCAGGATATGCCGCTCAGTGGTACAGTATACCGTGACAGGCAGAAATACCGTGAAATTCAAAATGAAATATTCCGTAACGTGAGCGCCTTTTCTTAAGAAGGGCTCAAAAGCCTCAGCAGCAGCGGTTATCTCATCCGCAGTCGCGTCCTTTTTAAAAACGGCAAAAAAAATCTCACAAATGGCCCTGCCCAGCCCTGAGCTCAAGCCTCCCGATGAGGTTCCGTCCTGCGATGAGAACAGAAAGATCACAGACAGCATGATAAGCAAAGGTATCGGCGCCAATATTCTTTTTATCAGGCTGCTTTTCATTAGCGGGTCTGTTTCTCCATAGTCATCACATAAAATTCATGGCCGTGAAGTGTCTTTAATTCAGGCGTGTATTTTTCCGCGATCTCTTTGAAATCGTCAAGGCCGCGGTCTTTGCAGATGATAAAGCGGGTATAATCTCTTCCTTCTTCGGAGGCTTTGTAAAAGTCGACCGCCTCTTCGTAAAGGATCTTTGCAAGCGCCTCAGCGGGGCATGCGGTGGAATCAAGGATCAGATTGTAATTTGAAAAATCAAAATAATCTATGTCGTACAGCTCTTTGTAGCGCTTTTCTTCTTCTGCGACACGTGCCCTGAGCTTTTCCTTGCAGTCTTCGAAACAATCGTACTTTTCAACATTTCCGCGGTCGTCACCCATAACGCGGCTGACCGATGTGTCAAGACTTACCGAAAGGAACACTCTGAAAGCTTTTCCAACGAAATGCCAGGCAAGACGTGAATCGTAGAAAATATTGTCATTTATGCGGGTCCTGGATATCTCTGCAGTTTTTTCGTCGATCATGTGGTCAAACTGCGGATCCTCGCTCATGAGCTTGTTCATCTCAAGCACGCTGAGGCCCCTGTCTTTCGCGAGTTCCCTGATCACGTGACCTGTGGAACAGATCTCGTACCCGTAATCACGTTCAAATATCCTGCTTATGGTGGATTTTCCACTTCCAAGATTTCCTGTAAGAGTGATATGCATATTTCCTCCACTAAAGGTATAACTTATCTCTGCGACATTGCTTTGAGCTCTGCCAAAAGCTCAAGGTCTTCCGCATTTATCTTTATGCTGGTCTCTATCTTTTCGCCGTCAGGCTCCGTAACTATGACCTCAAGCACCATGTTTTCCTTAAACCCGCGGTCCGACACAGCCTTTAAAAAAGCAGGGAACTTTGGATGATTCTGCCTGAACTTGTTCCAGGCGCCCATAAGCTTCATTGCATCTCCGAAATTACCGAATGCCATTGTCATTACCTCCGAGATATGTAATGTGTATTATAGTCATCCTATACGGAAAATGCAAGGGCAGACTTGGGAAGGTGAATGTAAGAATATGGCTCGCGGAATGATGTGTCATTTTGCTGATGTGCCGACGATGTTCTCCAGCTGTTCGTATGTCACAGAGCCGACCTTATTGTAGGTTATCCGGCCGTCAGGATCCACTGCCACAGTCTGCGGCAGCATCGAGGAGCCGTTGAACGACTGAATGACTGAATCATCCGCGTCAAGTGCAAAAAGGAGTGAAAGGCCGGAGGCATCGATATAGGTCTGGACGTCCTCGGTCACAAGCCCGGAATGGATCGCAATGACGGCGACTTCGGGGTGTTCCTTTTGCAGTTTTTCAAAATACGGGAGTTCCTTGACACACGGCCCGCACCATGTAGCCCAGAAGTTTATGACCACAGTTTTTCCTTTGCAGTCTGCGAGTGAGAAATATGCAGTGTCATTGTTTTTTCCCGCATCAGCGCCACTATCGCTTCCCGACTGCGTTTTTCCGGAGTTGTATAAAGGTACTGTGAAGGGCGCGGCGAGGTCTCCGGGGTTGTAACCGTACTCTGATCCTTTGTCGACTTCGGCTGTGGTTGTACGGTCGCTTAAAGGGGTGTTGGGGAGGTTGAGCATAACAACTAATATAACAAGTAGAAGAGCACAAAGCACTCGTATGATGTTTTTTGGTGATAAAAAGGATTTTACGTATTTACCAGTCGAAACGTCAATTTTTCTTACAAGTTTCGGGATTATCCCACCGTCAATAGCCCCCGTCGGGCAGCATGCGGCGCATTCTCCGCAATGGATGCACTCTCTGTCTCCCACATGACGTATGTCCATTTTGCACTCACGAACGCATTTTCCGCAGTTTATGCACTTATCCTGATCAACCTTCACCCCAAGTACGGCGAAGCGCGAAAAGAGGCTGTAGAGCGCGCCCAGAGGGCAGATAAATCGGCAAAAAGCCCTGAATACAAAAACGCATGTCATGATGACTATGACAAGCACCGCGACTTTCCATGCGAAAAGCCCTCCAAGCATACCACGTTTGTCGGCATTTGCGGGATTAATCATGAGAAATATCCCGCCTTCAAGCGTTCCCGCGGGACAGATGAATTTGCAGAAACCGGGGAGCGGTACGCCTTTTAAGCCATAGAGCAGCGGCATTATCACGGCAAGACCGATCAGCGTGGCATATTTTACCCATGACAGCGCACGTGTCAAGCGGGATTTTTTTATCTTTTTAGTGGGGATCTTGTAGAGCAGGTCCTGAAGAAGCCCAAAGGGGCAGAGCCAGCCGCAAATCGTGCGGCCGAGGATGATGCCGTAAAGCATTATTATTCCGACCACATAAAAAGGGAGTCTGTGTTTCCCGGAGGCTATGGCATTCTGCAAAGCACCGAGAGGACAGGCTTCAACGGCCCCGGGACAGGAATAGCAGTTGAGCCCGGGAGTGCAGATGTTTTTTACTGCGCCGGTATAGATCTTACCGGTGACGAAACCTTTCAAATGGGCATTGTAAAGAAGCGCGGCATAGAGCTGTATGACGCGCCTTGTTACAGTCTTTTTGGAACTGTCAGTGTTTTTTATTTTTTTGATTTCATCAGCCAAGTCCGATACACTCCGTGCAGATGTTTATCGCTTTTACAAGGCAGTCGCGCATCCCGTCGTTAAAAATGCCGAGGAGGATGAAGATAAGCGCGATCGCAAGAAGGGATAGGCGGATGAAGGTTTGTTTATTGTTGGAGGTCATGATTGTTTTTTGATATTTTTAAATGGATTTTAGGGTGGGATTTTGACATTTTTAAAAGGATTTCAATTTTTGCTCGCAGCAATGGCGTCGATTATTTCCTGAGGAACCGTAATCTCACGGGACTTTTTCACGGTGTTTTCCGCAAGGGCACAGAAAAGCAGTGTAAGCATCACTCTATGTATCTCCGCCTGCTTATCGGCATCGTCCGGTATATCACTCTTAAGCCAGGCATCGATCTTATCGTAATCCAAATACTTTTTCCAGTATTCTCTGTTCAGATGCGACACTACCATCTCGCGCAATTTCTGAAGGTCCTCCCGTCTTTTCTTTGAAACAGCCTCTGCGGTTGCCTCATCTTCGTACTCAATAGCCGCATTGCTCGGTGATTCCTTTCTGTTCAGGTTGTACAGAGAGTTCGGGAGAATATCTTTAAATGCCTCTCTGAAAATGTATCTGTTTCTGCGCCCACGGATATACATATGTCGTGGTATTGAGACTGCAAAATCCACCACATCAAAGTCCAGGTAAGGGAACAAGTAACGAAGCCCACTGTTTCCTCCGATCAGTGAGGCATTATCGAGTCTCAGCCTGCTGCCACCCTCCCTGATATATGACACGGGATCATAGAAGAAATGCATTGCCGGAGCTTTTCTGTCTTTATTTGCCTCATAAAAGTTTTGTGAAATAAACGATGTTGCGTTAAAAGCACCCATAAATTCGGATTTTAGGTGTTTTCCTGTATCCTTTATATTTTTATAGGACATTTTCAGCGTATTCCATATTCTTAAGCGTTTGCCGTGAGTTCTTGACCACATGAGTCTGAAGTACCGGTAATACTCGTGATTGTAAAACAGCTCATAAGGGTTTGAACGATGACTCACGCCCTCATCTCCGCCATGTCCCGAAAAAACTGCCGATGCACCGTTACGACGCATATTGTCAAGGGTTTCAGCCAATGTAAGCGCATTTATATATGCCGGAAGAGCCAAATCAAACGAAGGGATCATCTCATTCTCGTAATTCAATCCAAGGTGCTCTGCTGCTTTTACTATTCCGGAATCAGATCCCAATGTGTTTCCCGGCTTACTGTATATGCAGGTGATGCCTTCTTTTTCACAAATTTCTTTTATTATCAGTCTTTCATCATTATCAACGAGTGGACGGTCTTCTTCTGAAAGAGACCATGAAAAATATTTTGTATCATATCCCAGCCTGTGGAGAAGAATGCTTATCACCCCCGAATCAAGCCCTCCTGATAGTTCGGAACCAATACCTGAAACTGCATCCGCTCTTCTTTTTATTGCATTGGTGATGAGATCCTTCAGTCGATTTTTATACTCATGATCGTCTGAAAAATGTATCTTCTTTTTTCCTATTTCCCAGTATTTGTGCTTTTGTGGAACCTTATTCTCCTCAATATAAAACGTAATGTACGCTCCCGGCTCCACACAGAAAATATGCTCATACTCAGTATTCACCGCATTATAATTCACGTAGCCATGAAGAGTCTTATATATCCAATCTTCACTTATGGTTGCATCGATGCATGACATACCGGTCAATCCCCTTATATCTGAAGAAAAGGCCAATATTCCATCGTGACAATAGTAAAACAAGGGTCTGACTCCCATATGGTCCCTAAACAGTGTGATGGTATTATCTTTAATATCATAAACCGCACCGGCAAAATCCCCGTGCAAATGTACTAAAGAGCCATAACCCTTTTCCCGAACAAAATCAAAGAGAAACTCTCCATCTGTTCCTCCGCAATTTAAATGTCGGTCCAAAGAAAAATCTGCTCTGTTGTATATCAAGGCATCAAAAGCCGCAATACTTTCATCATATTCGATCAGAGCCTTTCCCGTTGCATTTTTAGCGATCACATCACCGCAGGCACCGATAAAAACACGATCATTATTATAATACCGAGCTTCGAGCCCATATGCTCTGTTCCACGAAGCAAGTATCCCTTTATCTTTACATGTAGCTTGTAAGTCAATCTTTAAGCCGATCATGCCGAATATGCCGCTCATTGTTTCCTCCGTGTTCACTTTATGATAAGACGAAACATTAAAATTCAAAAAAAATCTCTGCTAATTATCTTAGCAGAGACTGCGATTTTTTTCAAATAATTATGAAAGCTTAACCTCGGGATCCTCAGAAATCTCAGGATCAGTAGGTGTTGCAGGATTCGTAGGATTCTCAGGATCAGGTCTGGTAGGATTCTCAGTCTTCTGAGAACGATCGGCGAATACGATATTAAAAGGGCCTTCCCAACCAATATCAATAAGTCCGTCTGCTGTTTCGCTGATGTTTACATCGATAACTTCAGGTGTGTTCCACTTTTTCATTTTAAGTTCCTCCTAAATTTGAAATCTGTGTTTCATTGTCTGTATTATACCACTAGGACTTTAGTCTGTATACAAATCTTGCCGAACTGATACATTTTCGTCTTTTCATGGTTTTTATCTCTGCCGAGACTGCTTTGCTCGACTACGATGGTCGCATTTTACACCCACATGTTTTATTTGTACAGCCTTCTATCATATCTGTAACAGAATGAACTTAGTGGCAAAAAACAGCCGGAGGTTTGCCCCTCCGGCTATCATACTTTCACTAATCTTCTTTCCATTGTGCATAAAGCTTGACTACTGTTCCGTTTTCAGACGAAAGGTTCTTAACGGAAGCCTCGTCCTTGTATGTAACACCGGTCCCGTCCTTTTTGGTGTTCCAACCGGTGAAAGTATATCCTTCTCTGATATAAGTATTCTTAGGCAAAACATATGAAGTTTTATACTTACAGTTTACCATATCGGGCATTACGTTTTCATCGTCTTCATTATCCGCACCGTTGCCT
>JAEENL010000006.1 GCA_016283775.1 Lachnospiraceae bacterium
ACGACGGACAAAATGTCAAGAGCGCGACCTCATTTTCACCGGGCATGTGGCAGGTACTGGACAACACCTTCGGGGCAGAGGAATGGAGACAGAACATACGCACCATATCCGATTTTATTATGTATATGCAGGCAACCGCATTTAGCTATGTGACCTTTGAACCCGTAATGGACTGGTTTGGAGACAGCTGGGACTGGGTGACGGGCGGAGACACGATCCACGATTATGGACAGGGCGTGTGCGCCGATATCACGCAGCTCGCGGTATATATGCTCGCAGGAGACTTTGAAGACTGGGGAGTTGTTTACATAGGCGGGCAGGACGGGCACATTTTCAACTGGTTCTGCGAAGACGGATGCTATTATGTGGCCGATTTTACGAATATCGCATCCGCTCACAGTAACGGAGATTATTCCACCAAGATCCAGAGAGGCTCTTTAAAAGTGGATCCCCAACAGTGGCAGGGCATGATAGATAAGTATTCCTCGTTTGAAGGCATGAAAGCGGGTCTTACGGCAAAGCATGACGATATACTTGTCGACAATTATGCTCTATATTTGCATTCCTGTCTGGGGCACAACTATTATCCTGTAGTGTTCAACAAGGGCTTCTCCATGAGCAGAAAAGAGATGCGGCAGGTCATAAACGGAGAGAAAGAACTGACCGTTTTCTTTGACGAGTGTGCATTTGAAGGGGCCGATATAATATGGGCTTCCTCTGACAAGTTTCATCTCGGCAGCATACCCGCTGAGCAGATCCCGATATCATTAAGGACAGCGCCTACCTGCTGTTATGGTGACAAACTCATAAGGATCCGCTGACAAGTGATACGCTTACGATGACCCTTACACGGCAGAGATCTTCCGTGTAAGGGTTTTTCATGCCTCGGGAAGAACGTGATTTTTTATTGCATTTAACGGGCTTGTTTAGTATGATAATTAAACTGTGAAAAGGATCGGATGCCGCAGGTATTCCGAACATAGTACTAAAAGCCACGGTGGTTCTCTGCTGCCCCGGGTCACGGAGGAAATATGGGAAAGATATATTTTGTAAGGCACGGGGAGACCGTGTGGAATGTGGAAAATAAGATATGTGGGAAGTCGGACAGTCCGTTGACGGAGAATGGACATGCGCAGGCGGTGGAGACGGGGAAGAAGATCCTGGAGATGGGAATAAAAGCCGATATGATACTGTGCTCGCCGCTTTCGAGAGCGAGGGACACGGCGCAGCATATCTCTGAGGTGACGGGCATCCCGATGCGTGAGGAACTGCGGCTTATAGAGCAGAATTTCGGTAAGTATGAGGCAACGGCGCGTAACGGGAAGGAGTTTCAGGAAGCGAAGAAGCAGTTCCTTAATCGTTATGGTGACGGCGAGTCCATGTTTCAGCTGGCGCAGAGGATATACAATCTTCTGGACGATCTGAAGGCAGACGGAGGGGACTATATCCTTGTCGCACACAACGGAATAGCGCGCGTTGTGAATTCGTACTTTTACGAGATGACAAACGATGAATATGCCGCGTTTGGGATAAGAAACTGCGACATCAGGAAATACAGCTTTGAATGAAGGGGGCCGGAGACGGATAATGAGAAAGAGATTTGATTTGATCAAGGCGTGCTGCCTTTTGGGGATCACTGCGGCGCTGACGCTTGCGGGGAGTGCTGCAGGCACGATGAACCGGGTTTATGCCGACGAGACCGCATCGGGCACAGGAACGACAGATACGACCGGCGCTTCTGATACGGCAAACACTCCGATCACCGGAGAAACGGTGTATGAGTATGACCGGGTCATTGAAAAAAATATCACGACCGATATCCCTGTGATCCCCGGGGTGAATTATGACATAAAGATCTTTTTTACAGGGATCGAAGGCATGGAAAACGGGAAGCCTGTAAGGATCTATTACGAGGATGTACAGTTTGATCAGTGCGTGCCAAACGTTCAGGAGCCTTACAAGGCTGACGGAGTGGATGACAGGAGCGGACTCCTTTACGAGATAGTAAAGGCGGGAGTGACAGAAGAGCGCGATTTCAGCGTGGCTGCGACCGATGACAAGCTTACCGTGATCGTGGTCGGGGACGCAAAACTGCTTAAGATAGTCGTCTCGCCTCAGGAAGCGAAAAAAGCCGGGAAAAAGCGGACTATTTACGTTATCGGTGATTCGCTTGTCGCAAATTACAATTCTTCCCAGTATCCCATGACAGGCTGGGGGCAGATGCTTCATGAGTTTTTTACGGACGATATAAATGTGACAAACCGCGCGATAGGCGGGCGGAGCACACTCAATTTCATGAACCAGGGACGCCTGAACGACGTGCTTTTAAACGTGCGCCCGGGTGATTATGTCCTTGTCACCTTCGGACACAATGACGGCGGAAGTGTTGCGGGACGTGCGTGCACGACTTCAGCCTACAAGCGCTATCTTGAAGATCTCTATATCGAGGGAGTGCGCCAGCGAGGCGGCATTCCTGTCATGGTGACTCTCGGAAACCAGAATATCTTCAGGAACGGCGAGATTGCGCAGAGCTTTCCCGACTATGTAAAAGCCATGCGTGAAGCGGCTTCCGAGAAGGACTGCCTGCTGATAGATTTAAACGAAAAGAGCAAAGCCTATTTTCAGGAAATGCATGACACGTACGGCTGGGGATTCCTTTCCGACATGGTGTTCAACGCGTTCAGAGCAGGTATCTATGACAATGCGCTGACCGGCGCGGCCGACTCTACGCATTTTCAAAAATACGGCGCGACGAAGCTTGCGGAGTTTGTGGCGGAGGGAATCGCCGAGCAGCAATTTGAAGGACTTTATGAGTATTACAAGGCGCCTGTTGTGTATGACAAGATCCCCGGAAAAGTGGGCGGCCTGAAGCTTGACCTTAAAAAATATAATGAGTCCTATACTCACATGGCATGGAAAGAGGTCAAAAACGCGGACCACTATGTGATAGAACGCGCCTCAATGGACAATGCGGGCTTTGTCACGGATTTTGAGGTGCTGGGATATTCTCCCGTTGCGATGTTTGCGGACCCTGACCGTGAAAGCGGCAAAGCATACATGTACCGCGTTTTTGCGGTGAACAACTGCGGAAGGTCGGCGGAAGCTTCGGAATATGCTTTCATCGGCACGGACGGAGTGAAAGAGGATGAGTTCCGCAGACGCCTTGAAAACGGCCTGATCGGGGAGGAAAAAACCACGGAGCAGGAAGTGACACCGACTGCGGTACCTTCCGAAAATGCCGGAAACGCTGAGGTCGACAATCCTGCAAAGGTTAACGGCGATAAGAACGCATTAGACAGCGATAAGGACGACACAAAGGGAAAAAGGGCGCTTGTCCTTACGATCGCCGGGGCAGCGGCTATTGTGATCCTTTTGGGCGCAGCCGTTTTTATGTTTGTCAAAAGAAAAAACAAGATGTGAACAGTCTTTGAATGTTCCGCCCATTTTATTGACACTCCGGAATCATCGGGTATAATAGGTTAAAGTCCGACAGGCACCGCATAAACAGTGGACCTTTATGACAGGGGGCTTGAAAAAACGCGAAAGGAAAGTTGAACATGGCTGAATTTGAGATCTCCGAACAGGACCGTCAGCTTCTTGAGACTGTTCGAAAGAGCATAAATATGGGCGATATCTCGGAACGCGACCTGGATTCGTTCATGAATTTCATGAACGAGGAATCGCGGCCGTTCCGCGAACTCATGACTTTTTACACCTGCGCCGCTTATGAGATAGAGACGAAATTTAAGGTTTTGAACGAGCAGATGTCTCTTGAGGGAGAGCACAATCCCATCGAGACCATAAAGACCAGGCTTAAAAGCGTTGAGAGCATAGTGAGGAAAATGAACAAACTGGGCTTAAGGCTTGATATTGATGAGCTTGAGGCAAAGATCTACGATGTAGCCGGAGTGCGCGTTATCTGTTCTTTCCCTGAAGATATCTATTTCCTCGCTGACTGCCTGCTGCAGCAGGATGATATCCGCCTCATAGAAAAAAAGGACTATATCGCAAACCCGAAACCCAGCGGATACAGAAGCCTTCATCTTATCGTCGAGGTGCCCATCTTTCTCATGAATGAAAAGCGCCCGATGAAGGTGGAAGTGCAGCTTAGGACGATAGCCATGGATTTCTGGGCAAGCCTTGATCATAAGCTCAGATACAAGAAAAATATCGATCCCGCGATCCAGAAGGAACTGTCGGAGAGGCTTTTCAGGTGCGCAGAGGAGAGCGCAAGGCTCGACTACGAGATGCAGGCGATAAGAAGGGGCATGGAAATCGACCACGTGTGACTTACGGAAGGACTTGACATGAAGAGGAATTACAAAAAGACAGTAAAGATATCAAAAACCAAAGGAAACACCCTGCTCGGGATGAACGGCGGATGCCCTGAGAGCCCCGACGGAAAGCGTATCGTATATGCTTTCAAAAAAAGCCTCGATGAGGCGGAGACCAGCATAATGATATGCAATTCCGATCTTACGGACCATCACGAGGTCTTTAAGGTAAAATGCGGAAATCACAACGGCCCGTCGGCATCCTTTATAACCGATTCGCTTATCGTGTTCAGGGACGGCGCTATGGGTCATCCTGTTTTCAGGATCCTTGACATAGACACCGGAGAAGTGAAATATGAGATCGCCGCAAAGGAGAGCCACTGCGCGGAAAACGGGCTTTATCCGTTTTCGATCACAAACGATCTTCTCGGATTCAATCCCGGACATCCTGAGATAGATAAGCCCGGCATTTACGTTCTCAATGTGCTTAAGGGCACGATAAAGTGCGTTTTTGAGAGCAAGGACATAGAAAAGCTCGTTACTGATGCGGGATATACCGCAAATGAGTGGACAGCTTCGGTGAGCCATGTACAGCTCAATTCAAAAGGGACCTCGGTCATGATGCGGCTGAGCGTTCCGGAGTGCCCTGTTTTCGGCGCTCTCGGCTGTGTGGATCTTGACACGGGAAAAACTTACCTCATCCCCGATAAGCCGGTGCACCAGCTCTGGTTTGACGATGACACCTACATGGCGACAAGGCAGTTCTGCACTTTTGAGGAAGAGCACAAGCGCATAGAGATGGAAACAAGCTATATTGCGCGTTTCTCAAAGGACGGAAAAGAACTCGAAGTGCTCGGAGGCATTTCAAATCATATGGACGGAAGCCCCGACAGACAGCTGTTTTCCGGCGACAGGTGCTATCCCGGATATGCTACACATGTATATCTTTACAAGCGCGGAGACAAAAATCCGATAGCGACATATGAGATGCCTCAGAACGAGGAAGTCGTATGGAAAAAGAAAGTCCATGCGAACCCGGCATTTTCCAGAGACGGAAAAAGGCTGTATTTTAACAGGATAAGAGAGGACGGCGGATGTGACGCGGTTTTTGCGGACATAAGCTGTTTTGCGTGACATGATATGAGGACAGGAAAGATATTGTTTTCGGTGCTTGCAGCGGCAGCGGCCGCTCTGGTGCTCTGCGCCTGCGGAGAGACAAAGGAAAACACCGGCAAAGAACCCGCTGATGAGGTGGTTTACGTGACTGCGACTCCCACATCAAAAGTATACAGCCTTCCGGAGTACACATCGACTCCGACGCCCGAGATCACGCCGGACACCTATGAAGACTTGAAAGAGTTTTTTAGGCCTTCGACCACGCTTGACAAAAAGCTTGGGAAATTTTACAGGCAGGTGTTTGACGATTCCTATATCACGATGGGAAACACCTGCAGGCTCAAGCAAAAGCTTGAAAAGGCAAGGGCCGGAGAAGAGATCACGGTGCTCTTTATCGGAGGTTCCGTTACCGAAGGCGCAAATGCGACCGAAAAGACGCCGAAAAACTTAAGAAAAGGCTATGCCTACATCACCTATGAGTATTTAAGGGATACCTACGGCGTGGGTGACGGGAGCAACGTCAAATATGTGAACGTCGGGATATCCGGCACGGGCTCGAACCTCGGAATGGTGCGCGTTCAAAAGGATATACTCGATCACAAGCCTGATATCGTGTTTGTGGAATTTGCGGTAAACAACAGCACCGACGTGTATGACCGTGAGACCTATGAGAGCCTTTTGAGACGCGTTCTTAAAAGTGAGACCGAACCTGCAGTGTTTTTGCTTTTTTCGGCCGCGACCTATGCAGGCGCTGCCCAAAACTACATGCTTGGTGACGGACAGCTTTACGATCTGCCGATGATCAGCATGCAGGACGGCTTAAAGACCGTACAGGCGTTAAAGATCATCACCTGGAGCGATTTTTCGGGTGACAACGTGCATCCCGCTCAGGACGGACACTACCTGTACGCGCGGTGCATCTGCAGAGTGATCGACAAGATATTTGAGGAAGGCACGGACGAAAGCTATACTGTGCCCGAAGAAACGACCGTCACAGGCTTTGACTGCTTTGAAAATGCGGTTGAACTCGAAAACAACGATGAAAAAGGGTTTATCGTGCAGACGGGCTGCTTTGAACCCAAGCATACCACGTTTTACGCGACAAACATGTCCGACACCTGCGCCTTTGAAAACGGATGGGTAAAGTCAAAGAGCACATCCGGAAAAGACGCGCCGATGACCGTAAAGGTAAAGTGCAGGAATTTCAGCATAGTGGTAAAGCAGATAAATGCGTCGGCGGAGGCCTCTGTGGATGTTTATGTGGACGGAGTGAAGAAAAAGACTATTGTCACATCAAAGCCCGGAGCATGGAACAACGCGGAGACATTCCTCATCTTCACAAGGGAAGAAGCGGAGGAGCATGTTTTTGAGATACGCACGAATTCCACTTCCGAAGACAGTGAGGTCACGATCCTTGCCATGTCCTATACGGAGTAGCATGCACAGACGGATCGGACGGAAGAACATTTTTTTAATAAAGGCATACGACATTTTAGAAATATTTCATTACATTTACCGGCCATCTGTGTTATAATGAACCTGTGTATGCGGAAAAGTTTTTCCGCGAAAAGGAGCGGAATATGGCAATTCAATCCCTCAACAGCATATATGATTCGTTCTTCGGAACAAGTTCCGTATCGCAGAACTCACGTATCGGCTCCGCAAATAAGCAGAACGATATGTTTTCATCGCTTGGCTCGTCCATAAGCGACCTTTCGATGATGAAGGCCGGCACCTACAAAAAGCTTGTATCGTCGTATTACAAGAAATTCGGTGCATCGGGCGCTTCGGGAACAAGAGATGCGGTATCTTCCGAGCTCAGCAATCTTAAAAAGACTTCGGGAAACGCATCTGACGTGAAAGATGCGTTAAAGAGCCTTTCAAAGTTTGATTTCTCAGACGAGAAGTCGGGAGAGGATTCTCTTGCGGCTGCAAAGAAGTTTGTGGACAGCTACAATTCTCTCGTGGGCAATTCCGTTGAAGTGAACCGCCAGAGCGTGCTGAAAGGCACGGTTGGTGTCGTAAATTACATGAAGAGCAACGCGGGAATGCTCAACGAGCTCGGCATGAAGCTCGGCACCGACAACAAGATTACCTTTGACGAGGATAAGTGGAAGAGTTCCTATGCCACATCAAAGAAATCGATGTTCAACGGCGTCGGAAGTTTTGCTTATCAGATGTCCTACAAGGCGGGACAGGTAGCCACAGCCGCGGCATCGGGCACCGGAAAGGCAACTCCCGCGACCACCTATACCAAGAACGGTTCCTACAACAACAATTTCAACAGCAACAACCTTTCCTGGCTCTTTGATACAGTATCATAAGCCGGAGGATATTTATCATGACATCCCAATGCGATACCTGCGCAAACAATGCGTATGACGAAGAGTTTGACGAATATTACTGCGCGGTGGAAATGGACGAGGACGAATATTACAAATTCATTTCCGACCACAGTGCGAGCTGTCCCTATTACAAAAACGGCGATGAATATGCTGTTGTAAAGCATCAGATGTGATATGGCTCACTTAAAAATCTAAAAAATAATGCAACGTAAATAGAACATTTTACGTTGCTTTTTTTTGTTTTTATGTTATTATAGGTATGAGGTTTACTTAAAACTCAAGAAATATTTTAAGTAAATTTATCTGCTTTAATGATTAAATTTAAGCAGGAATATCGTAAGGCAAAATTGTGCCCGCTTTTCTCGGAGAAGGGAGCAGGCAACTGACAGCAGGAGGATGAAAATGCAGTACGGTTATTTTGACGAAACAAGACGGGAATATGTTATCACACGTCCCGATACCCCCGCACCCTGGGCAAACTATCTCGGAAGTCCCGCATATGGTGCAATAATCTCAAACAACGCGGGTGGTTATTCTTTTGAAAAGAGCGGGGCAAACGGCAGGATCCTCCGCTATGTTTTCAACCAGTTCGACCGTCCCGGAAGATATATCTACATAAGGGATAATGACAACAACGACTACTGGTCCGCAAGCTGGCAGCCTGTGGGAAAGGACCTTTCCACCTACAAGAGCGAGTGCCGCCACGGTACGGGCTACACCGAGATAAAGGCGGAATATGACAACATCGCAAGCTCCGCGGTCTATTATGTTCCCGAGAACAAGACCTACGAAGTGTGGAAGCTCAATGTTAAAAATACCGGAGACACAAAAAGAAAGCTTTCCGTTTTCGGATACTGCGAATTCACAAATGAGAACAACTACGAGCAGGATCAGGTAAATCTCCAGTATACGCAGTTTATCACAAAGACATATTTCAAGCAGAACAAGATAATCCAGACGATCAACGAGAACGTTTCGGGCGGTCCCATAAACGGCGATTCCGCAAAGACAAGGTTTTTCGGCCTTGCGGGCAATCCTGTGGCTTCTTACTGCGGCGACAAGGAGAGCTTTATCGGGCGTTACCATGAATACGGAAATCCCGTTGCCGTGATCGAAGGAAAATGCTCAGGCGTGCTTAACTACAACTCCAACGGCTGCGGCGCGCTGTCTACCGATATCACACTTGAACCCGGCGAAGAAAAGGATATAGCTTTCATCCTCGGGATGAAGCTTGAGCCTGTTGCTGACGAGATCATCAAGGGCTATGCCGATGTTAAGAAGACCACCGACGAAGAGGTCGCGGAGCTTATCCGTCACTGGCACGGCGAACTTTCACACCTTAAGGTCAACACGCCTTCAGAGAGCTTCAACGAGATGGTGAACACATGGAACGCATACCAGTGCTTCATCACCTTTACATGGTCGAGAGCGGCCTCCTTCACCTACTGCGGACAGAGAAACGGCTACGGCTATCGTGACACTGTGCAGGATATTCAGGGTATCATCCATCTTGATCCTGAAATGGCAAAGAAACAGATAACCTTCATGCTTTCGGCGCAGGTAGACAACGGCGGCGGACTCCCGCTCGTAAAATATTCTCACAATCCCGGACACGAGGACACACCGGACGACGCAAGCTACGTAAAAGAGACCGGACACCCCGCATACCGCGCGGACGACGCTCTCTGGCTGTTCCCGACGGTCTACAAGTACATCTCGGAATCCGGAGACCTGGATTATGTGGATGAAGTCATCCCTTATGCAAATAAGGACGAGGGTACCGTTTACGATCACCTTAAGCGCGCCATCAACTTCTCTATGGAGCGCCTCGGACCTCACGGACTTCCCGCCGGACTTCATGCCGACTGGAACGACTGCCTGAGACTCGGCAAAAAGGGAGAAAGCTCTTTTGTGGCAATGCAGCTTTATTACGCATTCTCCATCATCGCGAAATTCGCGGAATTCAAGGGTGACGCGGAATATCTGAACTATGTCGAAAAGACTCAGAAGGAGATAGGAGACCGCATTCAGAACCTCTGGTGGGAGGATGACAGATTCCTCAGAGGTTTCAAGGAGGACGGAACGGTCATCGGAAGCAAGAAGGATCCTGAGGCCAATATGTGGCTCAATCCCCAGTCATGGGCCGTTATTTCGGGCATTGCGACGAACGAACAGGGCGAAAAAGCGCTCGATTCCGTTTACCGTGAGCTTAATACGAAATACGGCGCAAGAGTCATGGCTCCGTCCTACAGAGAGCACGCGTTTGACGGCGCGCTGGCGTTGCTTTTCAACCCGTCCACAAAGGAGAACGGCGGTATTTTCTCACAGCCTCAGGGCTGGATCATCCTTGCCGAGAGCCTTATGGGACACGGAAACCGCGCGTTTGAATACTTCATTGAGACTTCACCGGCATCGATGAATGACAAAGCGGACATCAGAAAGCTCGAGCCCTATGTACACGGGCAGTTCACCGAATCAGTGGATTCGCCTTTTGAAGGCCGTTCACATGTACACTGGCTCACGGGCACAGCGAGCACAGTAATGGTAGGCTGTGTCGAGGGTATCCTCGGACTCCGCCCCGATTTCAACGGTATCACGATCTCGCCTTCGATCCCTTCCGACTGGAAAGGATTCACCATGGAAAAGGATTTCAGAGGAAAGCACCTTTCCATCACCGTTAAAAACGAGAACGGGAACCAGGCGGGCGTAAAGCGCCTCACGCTGAACGGACGCGAGATGCCCAGGGCTTATATCCCTACATTTGAGCTTTCGGACAAAAACGAGATAATCGTGGAATTATGATCACACCCGGATGGGAAGCTGTAAAAGGCTTCCCATTCGTTTTTTAACCCCTTGTATAATGACATCTTATCAGAAACATTCAAAGAAACGATTTTTATTTACTTAAATAATGTGTTAATCTTTAACCATCAAAAAAACAGGAGGCATCATATGCAGAAAATCTCTCTTATCGAGTGTCTTAAAAACAACAGATATCCCGGACGCGGTATCGTGATGGGACGCTCCGAATGCGGAAAATATGCCGTTACGGCTTATTTCATCATGGGCAGGAGCGAAAACTCGAGAAACCGTGTATTCGTGACAGAAGGCGAAGGTATCAGGACAGAGGCGTATGATCCCTCAAAACTCACCGATCCCAGCCTTATCATCTATGCGCCTGTAAGAGTGCTCGGAAACAAGACCATCGTGACCAACGGAGACCAGACCGACACCATTTACGACGGACTCGACAAGCAGCTCACTTTTGAGCAGTCGCTCCGCTCACGCGAGTTTGAGCCCGATGCGCCAAACTACACTCCCAGGATCTCAGGCGTGATGCATGTCGAAAACGGAAAATACAATTTCGCGCTTTCAATCTTAAAGAGCAACGACGGCGATCCCGAAAGCTGCAACAGATTTACCTTTGCCTACAACAACGCAAAGGCGGGAGAGGGCCGCTTCATCCACACATATCTGGGCGACGGTTCACCCCTTCCTTCGTTTGAAGGCGAGCCCGTAAAGGTGGACATAAACGGCGGCATCGACACTTTTACGGATGCGGTATGGCAGGCGCTCGACGCGGACAACAAGGTATCGCTCTTTGTGAGATTCATCGATATCGAGACAGGAAAATACGAGACCCGCATCGTGAACAAGAATAAGTGATCTTTTTTATAACCCTATAGAAAATAACCGCAGAACGAAAGGACATGACATGAAAGAAATGGAACTCAAATACGGCTGTAACCCCAACCAGAAGCCCTCAAGGATCTATATGAACGAGGGCGAACTTCCCATCAAGGTGCTTTGCGGCCGTCCCGGATATATCAACCTCCTTGACGCTTTCAACGGATGGCAGCTCGTATCGGAATTAAAGCGCGCAACAGGTCTTCCCGCAGCAACATCGTTTAAGCACGTTTCTCCCGCAGGTGCCGCAGTGGGCCTTCCTTTGAACGATGTGGAAAAGCAGATCTACTGGGTACAGGATCAGGGCGAACTCACTCCTCTTGCTTCTGCTTACGCAAGAGCGCGCGGTGCCGACAGAATGTCTTCCTTCGGTGATTTTATCTCTCTTTCCGACGTTTGTGATGTCTGCACTGCAAAGCTCATCAAGCGCGAGGTTTCCGACGGCATCATCGCTCCCGGATATGAGCCCGAAGCGCTTGAGATCCTTAAGGGCAAGAAAAAGGGTAACTATGCGGTGATCGAGATCGATCCCTCATACAGACCCGCTCCCGTGGAGCACAAGGAAGTGTTCGGCGTGACCTTTGAACAGGGCAGAAATGAGCTCGTGATCGATGAGAACATGCTGACGAATATCGTTACAAAAAATATGGAACTTCCCGAATCCGCAAAGATCGACCTTATCATTTCGCTCATCACACTTAAATATACACAGTCAAATTCCGTATGCTACGCAAAAGGCGGACAGGCTATCGGAATAGGCGCGGGACAGCAGTCCAGGATCCACTGCACAAGGCTTGCCGGAAGCAAGGCCGACAACTGGTATCTCCGTCAGGCTCCTCAGGTGCTCGGACTCAAGTTCAGAGACGACATCGGACGCGCAGACCGCGACAATGCCATAGACCTTTACATCGGTGAGGAATATATGGACGTTCTTGCGGAAGGAAAATGGCAGAATATCTTTACCGAAAAGCCTGCCGTATTCACGACCGAAGAAAAGAAAAAATGGCTCGCCGGAAACACAGGCGTTGCTCTCGGAAGCGATGCATTTTTCCCGTTCGGAGACAACATCGAGCGCGCATTCAAGTCGGGCGTTCAGTATGTTGCGGAGCCCGGCGGTTCCGTACGTGACGACAATGTCATAGAGGCAGCCGATTCGCACAACATGACCATGTGCTTCACAGGCATCAGACTTTTCCATCACTGATAAATGACTTCGGAGGCGCTGTATGCCCGGAAAATATGATGATATCATAGATCTGCCTCATCACACGTCCGAAAACAGGCAGCATATAACGATGGAAATGCGTGCAGCCCAGTTTTCGCCGTTTGCGGCGCTTACAGGGCTTGATGACGAACTCGCGGAGACTGCGAGGATAACTACCGCGTTCCACGAACTTTCCGAAGACGAAAAGCAGGAACTGGACAGGAAACTTAAGAGCCTCGCGGAAAGAATTGCTGATCATCCGGAGTGTGTTTTTGTGTGTTTCGTACCGGACGACAGAAAGAATGGCGGTAGCTATGAACAGAAGCAGGGGCGTGTCAAAAGCATCGACGAATATGAAAAAGAGATCGTGCTTGAGGACGGGACCCGTATTCCCGCAAGTATGCTCGCGGGATTTGAGCAGATATGACCGGAACATTAAACGATAACAGTGAGAAACAGAGTCGGAGACGGCTCTGTTTTTTTAAGCTTTTTTAAGCAAAGATTTGGGTTGATTTTATTAGTTAATAGTGTTATACTTCATTTCACTTTTTATCGGAAGCACTGAAAACACAGTATATTAATCGATTAACAAGGAAAAGCATGGTAACACTAAAGGATATTGCAAAGAGGTGCGGAGTCACCACAGCAACGGTTTCAAACATCATAAACGGCAAGACAAAGGCAAGCCCGGAGACCACGGAGAAAGTCATGGCTGTGGTAAAAGAGCTCGGCTACAGACCTAATGTCATCGCTCAGGGCTTAAGAGGCACCAGGACACACACGATCGGTGTGATCGTTGAGGATATAACCCTTTTTAACGCTCCAAAGATCATAGTTTCATTCATGGGACACTGTGAGGAACTGGGGTACCGCGCGATCATCGAGAATATGCGCTTTTACGTGAGACAGGGTGAAGGCTGGACGGATGAGAGCCGCTTACAGTACAGAAAAGCCGTTTCTGAAGCCATAGACAAGTTAAAGAGCATCAAGGTCGACGGCATCGTATATGTGGCCTGCCATTCGAGAGAGATTGATTACCTTCCCGACGATCCCGATTTTCCGGCAGTCATGGTCTATGCGTATCCTACGGCAAAATGCATTCCCCGGATAGTGCTCGACGATGATAAATGCAGCTATGAGATGGTAAAATATCTGATATCAAAGGGACATGAGCGCATCGGCATCATTGCCGGCGGGAATGACAATATGCATACCCAGAAGAGGATAGTGAGCTATCAGAAAGCACTGTTTGAAAGCGGGCTGCCGTTCAATCCCGACATGATCTACCATGACAAATGGGACAGAAAATGCGGCTATGACGGCGCAAAAAAGCTTGTATCCAAAGGGGTGACCGCCATATACTGCTTAAATGACGAAATGGCGGGCGGAGCTTATGACTACTTACGGGAAAAAGGCATAAAAGTGCCGGATGATGTGTCGGTCGTAGGGCATGACAACAGAGACATGGCTTCTTTCCTTTACCCGGGACTCACCACGATCGACCTTCCCCTGTACCATATGGGCTGGGCAGCCGCGGGCAAGATCATATCGATAATAGAAGGAAAGAGCAGGATGGACGGTAAGTTAGAGGTCTGCAACTGCAGGATGATCGAGAGAGAGTCCGTAAAAGCAAGAAAATAAAGGCGTCTGTTACTGTAAACGCAAGATTTGATTCTCAAATCTTGCGTTTTTTCTATGCTTCCGAGGGGACAATCTATCATATATTGCTTAAAAAAGCTGCTTACAGGTGAAACCTTAATCTACTTTTTAATTTGTGCAATTTGCACAAAAAATATCCTTGCAATTTGTAGAGATTAAACAAAATGCACATTAAATGTAACTATTTTGTTGACAAATTATAAAGAACATGTTTATAATCGTGTCAAGAAGTTTAGCGATTAACTATCCGCAATATTTGAGAAAATGTGAGTAGAAATGATTGCTCAATGATAATATTTGAGCAAAAGAGGAGAGTGCGCAGTTCATGAAAAAGCCTGTCAGAAACCTAATCATCATAGTCGGCGTTATCGCAGTCTTCGCGCTGACCATGTTCCTTCTGAATCTCAGGGGAGCCGAAAACTATAAGGCAAAATATGAAGGTTATGATCTGTCCGTGGGCACATCTTCCACAGAACGTATTGATTCTTATACCGGATATCTCCAGGAACATAAAAACGCAGCTGAGCCTTCGGCAGTGATCGATGTGGATGTGACATCCTACAAAGATTCCACGGGCGTGAGCTTTCTGGGAGCGTTCGAGGGCAGGAACAATGTCATCCGCACCGAGGACGATTCGCTCGTTACCTGGGAAGTCGACATTCCCGAGAGCGGTTTCTATAATGTCTTTATTGAGTATTTTCTTCCCGAGTCAAGGGGCGTTGCAGCAGAAAGAGAACTATTGATCAACGGAAAGGCGCCTTTCCAGGATGCCGAGAACATCGCTTTTTCCCGTGTATGGACCGATGGCGGCGAAAAGAGGATAGACAATCAGAAAAATGAGATAAGACCCACACAGGTTGAGATATATGAATGGCAGACGGCGTACTTCCGTGATGACATGGGTTACATCACAGAGCCCTTCAAGTTCTATTTTGAAAAGGGACGCCAGAAGCTGAGTATCAAGGGCGTAAACGAGCCCATGATGATCTCGGCGCTCAGTGTAAAGGGCATCACCTCCGAAAATGACTATGCGGCATACACCGCGGAGAATGCCGGAAGACCTGACAATGCGCCGAAAGGCTTCAGCGCCATCATAGAAGGCGAGGATTCCACAAAGCGTTCCGAGCCTTCACTCTATGCAAAGTATGACAAAGCATCGGCCACGACATCTCCTTACAGCGTGACGACCACCATCCTGAACTACATAGGCGGCACATCCTGGAACAAATCGAGCCAGTGGATCGAATGGGAGATCGAAGTACCTGCCGACGGCTTTTACAACATTTCCGTAAAAGGACGCCAGAGCTTTTCAAGAGGAGCTGTATCGAGCAGGATCCTTTCCATCGACGGCGAAGTACCCTTTGCGGAAGCCAAAGATTTCGGCTTTGAATATGACAATGACTGGATCGTAAAGACTCTCTCCGATAAAAACGGAGAAGCCTGCAGCATCTACCTTACAGCAGGAAAGCACACGGTAAGGCTTGAAGCGACACTTTCCGGCATGGGCGCGATCCTCGAGGAACTTGAAGATTCCGTTTACAGACTCAATCAGGTATACAGAAGACTTCTTGTTTACATCGGAGCAAACCCGGACAAATACAGAGATTACAACATCGATCAGTATTATCCTGAACTTGTGAGCGCGATGGAAAAGGAGTCGAGAAGGCTTTACCGCACCATCGACGAGACCGTTGAATACACCGGCCAGAAAGCCGACAAGATAGCAACGGCGCTCACACTTGCGGACCAGCTGGAGCGTTTTGTGGAAAAGCCTCACAAGATCTCCACGGAGTTCACTTCGTTCAAGGACAACGTCACATCACTCGGTACCGCGATCCTTGACATGTCACAGACAAGCCTTGATGTCGACTACATCGTTGTTTCATCGGCAGGCACAAAGATAGACAGGGCCCGCGCAAACATCTTCCAGAAGGCATGGCACGGAATTAAATCCTTTGTTGCAACCTTCATCGTGGACTATGACGCTGTAGGAAACACCTACGACGCTAAAAAAGAAGAGGTACTCACCGTATGGATCGCAACAGGACGTGACCAGGGCAGCATCTTAAAGATGATGATCGATGATACCTTCACACCTAAGACCGATATCAAAGTAAACGTCGAAATAGTCGATCCGAATGCGCTACTCAACGCGGTGGTTGCCGGACAGGGACCGGACGTGGTGCTCTCGGTGGCATCAGGACAGCCTGTAAACTACGCATTGAGACACGCAGTCGAAGACTTGAGACAGTTTGACGGCATTGACGAGATACTCGGAGAGTTCTATCCGAGCGCATATACATCCTACGAGTTTAACGGCGGTGTGTACGGACTTCCGGAAACACAGACCTACAACGTTCTCTTTTACAGAGAGGACATCCTGGATGAGCTCGGACTTGAAGTTCCCCAGACATGGGATGATGTAATAGCGATGCTTCCCACGATCCAGGGCAACAACATGGAGTTTGGCATTCCCGGACCGTTCGCGGCTACCGCTCCCGATATCTCCGTGCTCTATTCGATACTTTATCAGTACGGCGGTTCCCTTTATGACGATCTTGGGGCTGCAACGATGATAAGTGAGGAAGAAGGAGTAAACGCTTTCGAGTTCTTCACTAAATTCTACACAGACTACGGAATGCCGCTTGATTTCGACTTTGTTTCCCGTTTCCGTTCGGGACAGATGCCGATCGCGGTAACAAACTACGGCTCCTACAACACGCTGATGGTTTCGGCGCCCGAGATCAGAGGACTTTGGGACTTCACGCTCATCCCCGGACGAAAGACGGTGGATGCGGCCGGAAACGAGTCCATCGATCGCTCGGTTCACTCGGCGGGAACCTGCTGCATGATGATCGCCACAGACAACGAGAACATCAAGCAGATGGGCTGGCAGTTCATGAAATGGTGGGTAGGCTCCGAAGCTCAGGTGAGATTCGGACGAGAGATGGAAGCGCTCCTCGGTTCTTCCGCAAGATATGCGACGGCAAACTCGATCGCTTTCAAACAGCTCTCATGGTCGGCAGACGCGATGGAAGTCCTTGCAAAGCAGCGTGAATACACTGTGGGACTTCGCGAAGTCGCAGGAAGCTATTACACCGACAGGCACATCACAAACGCGGTCCGCAGAGTCATCAACATGCATGAGGATCCGAGAGAGACGATACTCGACTATGCGATAACCATAGACGAGGAGCTCACAAAGAAACGTAAGGAATTCGGGCTTCCGGTATATGAGGACTGACCCGCGGCAGGAAGGATTCACAAATGGGATATCTGAATAAATATTTCATACTGAGAAAACATAATCTGCAGGTAACCGTAAAGAAGATGAAGCAGAACAAACTCTGCTATCTTTTCCTGGCACCCTATGCGATACTGTTCACCGTTTTCTACATTCTTCCGGTGGTCTCGTCCATAGTGCTGAGCTTCACTTCCTACAACATTCTCGAACCTGCGAAGTTTAACGGTGTGCGCAACTACATAAATCTCATCCTGGATGACGACATCTTCCTGACGGGCGTAAAGAACACGTTCCTCATAGCGGTCATCACGGGCCCTCTGGGATATATAATGGCTTTCCTGTTCGCATGGCTCATAAATGAGCTTCCAAGATGGATAAGGACCATAGCGGTCATCATATTCTATGCGCCTTCCATCGCAGGAAACCTTTACACGATCTTCGGTGTGTTCTTCAGAGGCGACGCATACGGCTATTTCAATGCTTTCCTGATAAACCTCGGCATCATCGAGACACCTAAACTGTGGTTCACGGACCCGACATACATGCTCCCGATCTGTATGATCGTCATACTCTGGATGTCACTCGGCACAGGATTCCTTTCCTTCGTCGCAGGTCTTCAGGGTGTCGACAGAAGCCAGTTTGAGGCGGGCTACATGGACGGCATCAAAAACCGCTGGCAGGAACTCTGGTACATCACACTTCCAAACATGAAGCCCATGCTCATGTTCGGCGCGGTAATGTCGATCACGAGTGCCTTCGGAGTGTGCGACGTGACCATGGCGCTCTGCGGATATCCTTCCACGGATTACGCAGCGAGAACCGTCGTAACACACCTTTTCGACTACGGCTTTTCAAGATTCGAGATGGGCTATGCTTCGGCAATAGCGACACTGTTGTTCATCATCATGATCCTCTGCAACAAAGCTATTCAGAATCTGTTACAAAAAGTAGGTACTTGACGTGGGAAAGAAAAAAACTGACAAACCATATAAAAAGCCGCTCATCAAGAGAAGACGGCCAAACCGCTCCATCGGCGGCGATATAGCGATATATTTCGTGCTTTTCCTTATCGCGATCGCAATGGTATTCCCGATGGTATATGCGATAGAAGCTTCACTGAAGCCTTTGGACGAACTGTTCAGGTTCCCTCCCAAGATATTTGCGAGAAACCCAACATTTGACAACTTCTCAGACCTGTTCGTTACGATGAGCCAGTCATGGGTATCTTTTTCAAGATACGTTTTCAACACGGTGTTCATCACTGTGGTGGGAACCGTGGGACACATACTCCTTGCGAGCCTTGCTGCGTTCGTTCTGGCAAAATACGATTTCCCGGGCGGAAAACTTTTCTTCGGTATCGTAGTTACGGCGCTGCTTTTCAACGGATATGTGCTTTCCATCCCCAACTACATCATCATCAGTAAGCTTCACTGGGTGGATACCTACTGGTCTATCATAATCCCCGCATTTGCGGCGCCCATGGGACTTTTCCTCATGAAGCAGTTCATGGAGGGCATCCCGGGAGCACTGATCGAAGCGGCAAAGATCGACGGAGCCGGCATCGGAAGGATATTCCTCGGCATCATCATGCCAAACGTTAAACCTGCATGGCTCACGCTCATGATATTCTCCATCCAGAACCTATGGAACAACAGGGCTTCGATGTATATCTACTCCGAGGAAAAGAAGACGCTCGTCTTCGCGCTGCAGCAGATCCAGTCGGGCGGTATCGCAAGAACCGGCCAGGCTGCGGCCGTATCGGTAGTTGTAATGATCGTTCCCGTTATATGCTTCATCGCTTCGGAGAGTCAGGTCCTTGAAACGATGGCAAGCTCAGGTCTTAAAGATTGATTTCCCATAAGGAGTCGTAAGGTATATGAAACTCAGAAGATCGAACAGAATAAAGGGTCTTGTCCTTGCAGGCATCATGTGCCTTGCGCTTGTTCCTCCCGTTCCCGCAAAAGCGGATGACGGAGTGGATGTGGGATACACCTACAACTATGACTTCTGGAATGAGGTCAGATATTCGCCCGATGCATACGAAGTGGTGGGAGTGTACACCGCGGTGGATCTCGGACTCGAGACGAATTTCAAAAATCCCGACGGACTCTTTGTATACGGCGACCTTGTATTTGTATGCGATACGGGAAACAGCCGCATCATACAGTGGAAAAAGACATCCGAGGGCAAATTTGAACTCGAGCGCATCATCACTGAAGTCAAGGGCACCGAAGTCACCTCACTTTCCGGTGTTACCGACATCTTTATAGATCAGGACAGAAATTTCTACATAGCTGACAAAGGAAACGAGAGAGTCATAAAGACCGACTGGGACATGAACGTATTGATGCTCTTCACAAAGCCCGTCGAGAACACCTTTGACCAGAGTCTGTATTTCCTGCCGGACAAGGTCGTTGCCGACACGGAAGGCCGTCTCTACTGCGTTTCCGACAATATCAACAAAGGTATCATCAAGTACGAAGCCGACGGATCGTTCTCGGGATTTTACGGAGCGATGCCCGCGCAGTACAGCTGGTACCAGTACATTTGGAAAAAGATCTCGTCCGCGGCTCAGAGAGCGGCGCTCGAAAGCTTTGTTCCCACAGAATATGACAATGTTGCCATCGACAACGAAGGCTTCATATATGCCTGCTCCACCAACGTATCCGGATCGGGACTGAACAACGGAAGCGAGGAAGGCGTGAGACGCTTAAACCTCCTCGGAAAGAACATCCTCATCCAGAACGGCTACGACTACGTCATAGGTGACGTGGTATGGGGTAATTTCGCAGGCTATTCCGGATCGTCACTCTTTATCGACGTTACGGCATTTGACGATTCAGGTATCTATGTATGCCTCGACAAGACAAGAGGAAGACTTTTCACCTACGATGAACAGGGCGAGCTCCTTTTCGCCTTTGGCGGAGTGGGAAACATGGACGGCTATTTCAAGGGTCCCGTAGCTCTCGAACACATGGGCACGGATCTCATCGTCCTCGATTCCATCGACAATTCCTTCACGGTATTCACACCTACCGAATACGGAAATCTCATCTATCAGGCACTTGAAGAGTACAGAAGAGGAGATTACATAAAATCCGGCGAGACCTGGGAAGAAGTGAGAAAGATCAACGGAAACTACGATCTTGCCTACATCGGCATCGGAAGGTCACTGAAACGCCAGAAAAAATACAAGGAATCCCTTAAATATTTCAAGACCAAATGGGACAGAAAAAACTACTCCAAAGCCTTTAAGGAATACAGAAAGGAATGGGTGGAAGAGAATATCGCATGGATATTCACCTTGCTGGCCCTTCTCATCATAGTCCCTCTTGTAAGGAAAAAGATAAAGATGATCAAGTGGGAGATAGATACTGCTGACATTTTCAAGAACTCAGACGGCGGGGAGAAAAAATGATCGCTAAGCTTAAAGACAAACAGACATACGTAAAGTTCATAAAGGACTTTAAGTTCGCTATGTACTGCACAAGGCATCCCATGGACGGATTTTGGGATCTGACGCACGAAAAACGCGGAAGTTACGTGGTCGCAACTCTGATCCTTCTGCTTACCATAGCGGCCAGGCTCATCTGGCTCGGCTGGACAAGCTTTGTGTTTGTGGCGGTAAACTGGGAGAGGATAAATGTCCTGACATATGTCGCGAGCATACTTCTTCCTCTTGCGCTGTTTGTGGTAGGAAACTGGGCGCTCACCACGCTCTTTAACGGAAAAGGAAAACTCGGCCAGGTCTATATAGCCGCATGCTATGCGCTTACGCCGTATCCTCTGATCACCATACCGCTCGCGATAATCACGAACGGACTTACGGATGATTTCGCATCGGTAGTCGGCACGATACTCACCTTTTCGCTTGTGTGGTGCGGATGGCTTCTGGTTACGGGAATGATGCAGATCCATGAATACACCATGGGCGGCACCATCATATGCGTCATCGCAACGGTCTTCGCAATGGCGGTCATGGTATTCATCCTTCTTTTGTTCTTCTCGATGATAAGCCAGGGCATTTCGTATTTCGTTTCGCTTTACAAAGAAATAATGCTGAGAGTCGGTTAAGGAGTCAGAAATGAAACAGTCATCCGAGCGCAAGCAGGAACGCAAAAAAGCCTTTATAAAAGAATTAAAGAACCTCATCCCGCCGCTCATTGTTGTGGCGCTGATAGTGGCAGGGGCGATATTTGTCACTCTCATCTCAAACGACGAGGAGCCCGAAGAGGTCGTAAAAGTAAACGGGTATGAGGGCGGAAAAGACATAATAAAGCTTGAGAACGACCAGCTGCTTTTTGAACTTGATCCGACCAGCACACACTTCACGGTCACCAACAAGAGCACCGGAATGCAGTGGTTCTCAAATCCTTCGGGGATAGATGAGGATCCTCTCGCACTCGGAAGCGAAAAGGAAAGGCTCAATTCCACGCTGCTCCTGTCCTACAGCACTCTGCAGGGTCTGGACACAAACTACGACAACTACAAATACAGCATCCAGAACGGCATCTACGATATCGAAGCCGACAAGGACAAGATAAAAGTCCATTATTCCATAGGACAGACTGAAAAGGTATATGTCATCCCTTTCTGCCTTCCCGAAGCCGAGTTCAACGATTTCCTTTCGAGGATGTCGCAGAACAACGCAAACGGTGTAAAAGACTACTACAAGAAGTACGATCTTGAGCATCTCGGCGCAAAGGACAACAGGGAAGAGCTCATCGCAAAATATCCGATCATCGAGCAGGGCCCCATCTGGGTCATCCGCGACAACGTAAAGGACAACCTGAAAGTCAAGTTTGAACAGTATTTTGCGGATGCGGGATATACTTACGAGCAGTACCTTGAGGAAAAGGCACTGTATGCGGGAGAATCGGTCAACGAAAAGCCCGTGTTTAATGTAAACATCGTCTATTCTCTTAACGGCAGCGATCTTTGCGTCGAAGTGCCTATGGGAGAGATAGAATATAAGTCAAATTACCCGCTCACGACGTTAAGAGTCCTTCCGTATTTCGGATGCGGCGGCACCGATGAGAACGGCTACATGCTGGTTCCCGAGGGCGGCGGTTCTATCATCAATTTCAACAACGGAAAGAAAAACCAGAATGAATATTATGCCGACGTTTACGGCTGGGACATGGCGCTCGGAAGAGATTCGCTCGTTCATGAGACACGTGTGAGCTATGGCGTTTTCGGCATTGCAAAAGAAAACAATTCCATGCTCTGCATCCTCGAGGACGGCGCGGGATATGCTTCCATAAGAGCAGACATCTCGGGAAAGAACAACAGCTTTAACTTCTGCTACGCCGATTTTACGATACTTCACAGAGAGATCGTGGACGTAGCGTCAAGAGCGGCCGGAACCATGTATATGTATCAGAGCGAGATCCCGGACGAAAGCTTAAAGCTTCGCTACAGATTTGTGGGATCGGACAAGATCGCCGATATGGCAAATGCATATCATGACTATCTTGCAGACTCACTTGAAGGCGATTTCAGCCTGAATACTGCTCAGACAAGCGTTCCCGTAGCGGTCGAGCTCCTCATGGCAGTGGACAAGGTGGAGCAGGTTGCCGGAGTTCCGAAATCCATGCCCCTTGCGCTCACTACTTACAGTGAAGCCGAAAAGCTGTTAAAGGACATCAGGAGCATAGGTATCCCCGGGCTCTCCGTAAAGCTTTCGGGCTGGATGAACGGCGGCGTGAACCAGAAGATACTTACACGTGTAAAGCTTGTGAGACGCCTCGGAAGCAAAAAGGACTTTAACTCCCTGCTCTCATACGCTTCGTCGGAAAACATCCCGTTATATCTTGACGGTGTTACCCAGTACGAGCATGACAGCAATATCTTCAACGGTTTCTTCATGTATACGGACGCAGCATGCTTCGCAAACAAGAAGAGAGCGTTACTCAGCGAATACAACACGATCTATTTCGGACCGAAGGAGAAAGACCAGTATTATCTCTTAAAGCCCGCGCTTGCGGTAAAAATGATGCAGAACCTTGCGGATTATGCTTCTTCGCATAAGGCATACGGTGTTTCGTTCAGAGACGCGGGATATCAGCTTTCTTCGGACTACAAGAGAAAATCGCTTGTCACGAGAGAAGAATCGCTTTCGATGCAGCTCGAGGAAATGAAAAAGATCAAGGACTCGGGCCTTGGGATCATGACGAACGTCGGAAACATTTATTCACTTGGACTCACTGACATTGTGACAAACGTGGATCTTTCGGGTTATGACTATACGATCCTTGACGGAGACGTTCCGTTCCTGTTCCTTGCGATCCACGGCTTCACAAACTATACCGGAGAGCCTTTGAACAACACTTCGGATGTGGAACTCATGCTCTTAAAGAGCGTAGAGTGCGGCGCGGGACTTTCGTTCACCTTTATGGACGAGGATTCGCAGACACTGCAGAACACCAATTACTCCAGATATTTCGGAACAGGTTACGACCTTTGGAAAGACAGGTTCGTCGATATCTACGAGCGCTATGAAAAAGAACTCGGACACACCTTCTGCCAGAGGATGACCTATTACGAAAAGCCTGTCGACACAGTTACCGTTGTGGGCTACGAAGACGGGACCAGAGTATATGTAAACTAC
>JAEENL010000044.1 GCA_016283775.1 Lachnospiraceae bacterium
ATCTGCAAAAAACGTTGAGGTTATCTGGATGCCGAAGATTTACGGTGATATTCAGCGTGGATTGCAGACTGTCAGAGAATTGCTCTATAATGAGGACAAAGCGAAATTAGAACGAATGCTGACGGATTTTTCGGTTTTCAATTCCCCGGGTGTAAATGCGGCAAAAAAACTTGCAGATAACGGTTTGTTTGCCGATCTGCAAAAATGCCGTTTGGAAGATATCATCGATCAAATGATCAAATTAATAGAACAATGATGTTCATTTTGGACTTTTACCGCTCGGTTCGCCGGGCGGTATTTTTATGGGGGAGCCGCGCGGCTTTGAGCGCTTCAAGGAAATGCCGAAGGCATTTCTACTCTGCCCCCGACGAAGTCGGGGGAGCCTGCGCGGCTTTGAGCGCTTCAAGGAAATGCCGAAGGCATTTCTACCTTGGGGTGTGGAGAGAAGGAGGATACGTTTACGGGCGTGATCCACAGCCTGTGCATAACGGCCTCGGCGGGCTGCTTAAACCTCGTTTCTGCCCCCGACGAAGTCGGGGGAGCCCGCGCGGCTTTGAGCGCTTCAAAGAAATGCCGAAGGCATTTCTACATTCGCATTTGGCCGCCGCTTCGCTAAGAGGTTCATCGGCATTCAAAAGGAATTCCGGGAGGTGGCTATGTTTTTCAAAAAGAAACAGCTCCAACATGGTTCTTACGACCACGAAAACAAAAAGCCTGCCATTCGCGCAAGCATCTGCACAGGCGAGCAGGTTGCGGGGTTCAAGGACGTACATACCGGCGCTTTTGAAGAAGTCATGCTGATAAGAAATGCGGATGATCTCATTGCTTTCAAGGAGCGGTACGGGATCGATGGTGAGATAGAGAAGTTTTATTGAGCATTATCGGATATGGAAGTGGAAAAAGAGGATTTGAATTTTATTCATCCACTATGACAGCGGGGCGCACATGGCATATTTTCATTACGATTGTAATCTGGATATTGAGGGTTTTTCTCATATGCTGGACGATCCGTCTCAAAGCTACAAGTTTTATTGGCTTGATGCTATTGTGACGTTGGTCGGGGAAAAGAAAAAACAGGAAATCTCCTTTAACGAGATATTTGACTGGATGATTGCCGGAGCATGGTTTTCTGTTACAGAATATCATTTACATCTGGGCAGTAAGCGCATGGGCGATGATGTTGATGCATTGGAACAGGCAGTAAACGCACTTGCGGCAAAAGTAGATGTCAATTCAACGGAATCAATGGAAAACGTTGTTGCGGCGTGCAGAGAAAAGGCGGATGTTTTGGCTCCGTATAAGGCTACGCTGTCCCTTAATGTCCCCTACAGAGCGCTTTCTTTTTTCATTAAACCGGAGCTTGCCCGAGAAGGAATAGACTGGGGGCAGACTGGCCGTATTATCGCATATCTAGAGGGACTCAGTTCCACAAAAAGCATTCCGTATACCGTTTCAAAACAAAGAAACGGGAGAAAAGTGGAATATTATGTAAGGGTGGATGATGAATGGGCCTCATTTGTTGCTGAAAACTACATTCAGATAAAAGGCTGGATAAAATCTGAGAAGGCGAAATATCTTCAGGGAAAGAACATAGGAGTGCCGGGAATCATTAATAAACTTGAGCCGGACGATCCAGGAGCGGCGAGGCTTGATAAGGCCAGAGATCTGTGGGCTGCAGTTATGGAAATCAATCCGCTGCAGGATATGTACCTGGACACTGCGCTGACGATAGAGATTTCAGACATAGACCACTTTATTCCACGCAGGTTTATAGCCAATGACGAGTTATGGAATTTATCTCCAATGAACAATTCTTTAAACCGCTCAAAGAATAAACGACTTCCGATCTGGGAAAAATATTTTCCGATGTTCGCAGACAGGCAATATACTTTGTATCAGTGCGTGGAGCAGTATCCGAAGATAAAAGAATTGTTCAGAAAGTGCTATAAAGACAACATATGCACTTTGTGGGCTGCTGAACAGCTTTATATTCCTGGAAATAGCGAGGGAGAATTCAAAAGTATCCTTGAAAAGAATATGCATCCGGTGTATGATGCTGCAAAACTTCAAGGTTTTTCTGCCTGGTACGATGTACCTAAAGTAAAAGACCGGATTGATCGGAGGTAACATATGGATTCGATTTTGATCAAAGATACAACGCGCGAGGAGCGTGAGAGGATCGTACGGGAATCTCTTGGGAATATCAGTGGGGCATGCGACGGCTGTGCCGCAGGGCTTGCGGACATGTATCAGGATTACATTGACGGTAAGCGTGAGATAAGGGATATCAACATGGAATTCCGTGCGCAGTATGAATCAGGCATAGAAGGCCCGGAAAAGGGCGGGTGCGGATACGCGAAATAAGGTCTGTTATTGCGCTGATCTTTACGTTTATTTTTGAAACGGCTCGAAGTATATTATCCTTAGCGATAAATGCCATTTTTGGTGTGAGAGGAGGGTTTTCATGAAAATGCGTAAAATTACAGCGGTTTTGCTGACGGTGCTGGTTTTAGTGAATCTTATCGGGTGCTCTTTGCAAGGAGTGAAGGATACCGTGGTCGGCTGGTATTCGGCTGTTGATATCGACAAGTTCAAAGACGGCTGGAATGCGGCCGTTGAGTTCGTTGAGGATAAATATTCCTCAGTTGTGACTGACGAATACATAGCAAGCGTTGAGGAAGCCATAAACAAGCTGAAAGCGGATATCGGTTCGGCAGCGGATCAGGCCGTGGATTTCGCAAAAGAGACTGTGGAAAAAGGGCTTGAAACACCTGTGATCCAAAAGGTCATTGACATAGGACAGGCCATCTATTCGATCTTTAAAGAAGCTGTCACTACAGGGGAGTTTGATGAAGCGGCTTTGGACGACATTGGTCTTGAGGAAGTGATATCATCACGAAAAGGCTTTGTCGAGGGCGCGGTAAGCCGTGCCATGGTCACGCTCTGTATGGACGGAGCATTCGGAGAGGCCTTGATCGAGGCAAGTCCCGCTGTTGTCGCGGCGCTTACGGTTCTGGTTATCGAGGCGGGTGTCCACGGATATGAGTTGTCAAAAGGTCTTATCACTGCTGAAGATTTTGGAAAAGTAATGGCCGACCGTATCATGGTCGGAACGATATCGATCCCCACGACGACTCTCATACTCGCAATACTTCCTGCCACAAGGCTTGCGGTGCTTGCAGGCTGTATGGCGGGCGGAATGGTGTCTGGTCTTGGATATAACGCGGCAAAAACCGCGATCACTGAATTCGTGGACGGTGGAGGCTTTGACACCGTAGTTCCCGTAGAAGTGGTGGGGATCATGGGCATGATAAAAGACAAGATTACGATGTTGGTGTCGGAAAGGGCAGAATGAATACGAGCTCAGTACTTGGAAGTGTTTGCGGAAAGAAAAACAGAGGTAAAAAAATGCAGATCGAATTAGTCAGACTGGTAAAGGGAGATCCGGATATCGGTGAATTGATCCGGATCGAACACGAGCCATCCGTATCCAGATACGTACATTCCGCCGATAATTTTTTCGATTATGTAACTGAGACGGAAGGCGTTTATTATCATAAAATAATGGCTGATGGCGTCACCGTCGGCGGGATCCAGGGAGATATCAACGGGGATATCATATATCTCGGTGTTTATGTCAGTGAAAGATACAGGCGGCTCGGGATAATGGAGGAGTCGCTTAGGAAATACTTTTCCATGATACCGCGTTGTGTGAACACAATAGAAGTCAGTATTGAAGATACCAATATCCCATCATTGCAACTGTTCCGAAAACTGGGATTTGAAGCTGTCGGACAGGAGCAGAAACTCATAATATACAGGTTTCGGCTCAATGAACAAAACCAGATCGGTACAGTATAATCGGATCATAGGGAGGAAGGGTCATGAAAGAGTTTATCAAAGGTGCAAATCCGTATATGCCGCTTTGGGAGCACGTCCCCGACGGGGAACCCAGAGTATTTGAGTATAACGGGGAAAAAAGAGTCTATGTTTACGGCTCTCACGATATAGAAAAAGACAAATACTGCGGAAGAAATTATGTGGTCTGGTCGGCTCCGGTGGATGACCTGACGGACTGGAAATATCACGGGGTCTCATATGAAACACACTATGACTCGATACTTTACGCGCCCGATGTTGTTCAAAAGGGCGATACTTTTTATCTTTATGCGGCGGAAAGGTGCGGAAGCCTTATAGTGGTGGCTTCATCCAAGACTCCATGGGGGCCGTTTACGGATCCCGTCGAGACAAAACTGGGATTTGACCCGGGGATACTTGTGGACGATGACGGAAAGGTCTACGCCTATTGGGGCGGTTGCGCTGCCCCCTGCTATATTGCGGAACTTGAAGATGACATGGCGACCATAAAAGAGGAGACTATAGTTTCCAATCCCATGGGACATTCCACCTGTCCCTGGAATCCCGTGGACGACGGGCACATCTCGCTTGCTGACGGTTTTTTTGAAGCATCCAGCCCCAGAAAAGTGATGGGAAAATATGTTTATATCTTCTCAAAGCGTTATGAGGTGCCTGTTCCCGAGCTTGGTGTATTTGAGCCTTGCAACGGCTTTCTCTCATATCGCGCGGCCGACAGTCCGTTCGGACCTTTCCGCGATGGCGGGGACATCAGCTTTAACGGGGGAGAGATCCTTCATGACAGTGAGGGAACGGGAACCATGACATACAGATGGGGCAACAACCATGGCTCCATAATGGAAATAGAAGGGCAGTGGTATGTTTTTTATCACCGCCAGACAGGACAAAACGAGTATTCGCGTCAGGCAATGATGGAACCAGTTGATGTGGCGCTCGGAAAAGACGGCAGACTTTACATCGGAGACGTCAAATATCTGGCGGGAGAACCTGTGTCGTCAAAGCCTGTTGAAATGACTTCTCAGGGACCACACATAAACGGACTCGACGCTTACAAATGGATATCCGCGGGATATGCCTGCCACCTTTACGGAGGCGGTAAAACAGCATATATCGAGCCTGTGTATGAGGAGCGTGACGACATATCGATGCCTGTATCGGACATCACATCAGGCACCACAGTGGGATTTAGGTATCTGCAGTTCGGATGTGTTTCTGCAAAGACGGTGACGGTCGTTCTGGCAAAGCCCGCAAAGGTTACGGTTAAGGTGCATCTGGATTCCCATAAAGGACGCGTGATCTCAACGATCGGTTTTGACGGAGCGAAAACCGAAGAAACCGGGAAGATCGCGGGAGGCGTGATCGGAAAACATGCGGTATATTTTGAATTTCTGACGGAAGATAAAGAAATGGCCTTAAGCTTCGACCGGTTCACATTTGACAGATAAGGCAAACAAGAAAATCCCCCTTTCAGGCTGCCCTGAGAGGGGGATGCTTTTATCTTTATGCTTTTTGTTCTTATTCGGCAAGGCCCTTGGTGATCTGGTTCAGGGTCTCCGACATTGCACTCAGTTCCTCGATGCTTGCGTTGATCTCCTCCATCGCGGCGCCCTGCGATGCGATGTTTTCGTTAATGCCGAGCGTCTTGTCTACCATGAGCTTTATGGTCTCGGACATATGGTTCAAAGTAGTTGCGATCTCAACGCTCGTTTCCTTTGAAGTAATGGCAAGTCGTCCTACTTCGCCGGCAACGACCGCGAAGCCTCTGCCCGCATCGCCTGCTCTTGCGGCCTCTATGGAAGCGTTAAGCGACAGGAGATTGGTCTTTGCGGCTATGCTCTGGATGATGTCGATGATCCTTAAGGAAGCCTCTACGGACTCTGTGATGATGCTGGTCGACTTAACGATCTCTGACTGCTTTTCGGCAACGCCTGTCATGTCCTTTGTAGCCTGGTCAACGGTCTTTGTCATTTCGGCGAGAGCGCGGGAGAGGTTGTCGACACTGGTTCTCATCTGGCTCTCGATCTCTTTGTTCTTCTTGGAATCCGTAATATCGAGTATGGAACCTGCAACAACTATAGGAGTGCCGTCGCTCTCTCTTACGGTCGCGCCGATGGCCTTGAACCATCTGTAGGTGCCGTCTTTACGTCTCAGTCTGTATTCCAGGTCGTAAGGAGTGTTTCCGGAATAGTCGCTCACATGCTTCTGGAAAGCATCCAATGCTGCCTGCTTGTCATCGGGATGAAGCTTGTCGCTCCATGAATTGAGCACGTTCGGGAAGTCGCTTTCGTCACGATATCCGAGAAGATGCCTGAACTGCTGGCTCCACCAGAAAGGATTGTTCGGATTGGAAGGATCTCTTCCGATCACGTTCATGCTCCAGCTGCCTTCGGAAAGCGTGCTGTCTATCGCGTCGTGGCGCTGTACTTCAATGTCAAGGCGCTTTGACTGTTCCGTCTGCTCCGTGATATCGATGAATATGCCTATGAATATCGTGGGAGTGCCGCCTGAGTTTCTGGAAAGATTTCCGGCTGCGCGGTACCACCTGTATTCACCTGATCTTGTCCTTAAGCGGTAATTGACGTCGTATTTCTTTCTGTTCGTTCTGTCAGCCAGGGTGGCATTGAACTCGGAAAGGACCATGTCCTTGTCATCGGGATGGAGCTTGCTCGTCCATGCTTCCAAAGTGTCCGGGAAATCGGATCTGTCCTTGTAGCCTATCATCTTGCGGAATTCGTCGCTCCAGTTGACCTTGTTGATCTGGCCGGCGTTGTCGAAATACATTTCCCACATGCCGGATTTTATTATTTCGTTGACCATGCGAAGCTTATTGGACTCGCCGACGGCATATTCCATTATCTTAGCGGCTTTTTCGTTTATCAGTCTTATCGCTTCTCTGTCGTTACCCGATGCGACTCCCTTATCGGCAATAAGTTTTCCGCCCTTAAGGACATTGTCTACGCTGCCGTTTTCTATAGCAGCGAGCAGAGCATCGTTTCCAGTTTCCTTCTTGAATACCATCGTGAGCCTCCTTTGCGTGATCATTTACGAAACCTGAGATTTAAAATGATTCATGATATTGCTTTTTTTGAATTACATTTTATGATAAAAACCATCAAAAGTACAGCCGTTTTTGGCACTTTAAAATTATTTAAGGTTTTGTAAACGGGAGATTTTACTTTTTAAAAAGACTCTAATACCTGAACGATTCTCTTATCTTTTTGCCCTTGGGCCACTGGATGCTGTAGGAGACCTTGAGCTCTTCGGAAGCGCCGGGCTTTGCGATGATATTCCATTTCACAATGCCTGTTTCCTCGTCTTTTTCGCCCTTTGACAGCTCCTGTACATCGACCGAGACCTGTTTGTCCGTGGAGACAGGGATGCTGTCCTTTACCAGGACTTTCAGGTCTTCATTTGATGTGTTCCTGAGCTTTATGGTATAAGCACACTGCTTTTTCTTCTGGCCTTTGAGCAGCACATCCGAGATCTTTACGGGGCTTTCTTTGCGGGATACGTTCACGCGCTCATCGGCGCCGAGAGAAAGCTCAAACTCGTTCTCTTCGGTCTCGGGATCCACAAATACCTCGCCCGCATAAGCGTCTTTTACGTACACCTTGGCTGTGGAAGCGGGGAACGGCCAGTCCTCAGCCTTTACGGCAGCGCTGAGGAAGACTTTGTCGTTTACCGAAGGCACGGTGAGCAGCCTGTAATCGGCATTTATCTCAAACCGGCTGAGCTCGGCCACGTTTCCGTCGTTACCGCGGAGGACATCCTTGGTACCGGGAAGTTCAAACACGGTCATGGTCTCCTCGTTTGAGACCATTGCCTGAGGCATTACGGAATCATAGACCCCAGTATCTTCTCTGACACAGGCTTCTTCTTCCACCGCCCCGGCGCCCATAAGAGCGGCCCTTGGGACTGCTGTTTTGTTCATGTAGAGCATCTTCGCAGGTCTTTCTTCATAAAGACCGATCTCTTTTTTCATGACCTTAGGAAGATCGTGGGAGACAGACGGATTTCCCGTGTACAGCAGCACCTGTGCGTCCTTCCAGTCTTCCCGCGTGTTCTGTCTGAACCTGGCCTTCATGATGACCGAAAGAGGCTCCTTGTCAGAACTGTAGCGCACTTCGTATAGCGGGGACCAGGTCGCGGCATGCTCGGAATATCTGATCTCAAAAGGATATTCCCCTTCGCGCTCGGCAATGAGCTCGGCCTTTATGACGGTTTCGCGCTCAGATGCCTGATTCTTTGCAAGCTCATCTTCAAGATGCTTTTTTTCTTCTTCAAGAGCATTCAGTTTTTCGTAGTAAGTCATGAGATGCCCCGGAAGCTCCGACAGGTATTTTTCCTGCTCTTCGATCGTGATATCCCTGCGGTTTTGGAAATTTGCGTTTGCCTTGCGGCACTGCATCATTTCCTTTATCGTCTTTATATTAAAATCCACTGCATCGATCTTTTGCTCGAGTTCTTTGGTCTTAAGGCGTTCTTCACCGTCCACGGAAAAAGCATTTACAAAATTGATGTCCGCGGTCACTATGCCCTGCACTGTGAGCAGACGGACACTGTCGATATCCGCTGTCTCAGTGAGTCCTGTGATATAAGCGGTGTTTTTTCCCGCGCTGAGCCGCATGGTGCCTTTTCTGGTGACGATAGCGCTGTTTCTGTAGATCTGTACCTTTGAAACGATAGTTTTTGCCATTTTTCTGCCTCCCCATGATCTTTTGTGTCTCTTAAAAAGAGCTTTGTTAAAGTGTAACAGAAAAAACGCGGCAGGTCAATCGAGCAGGACTTGAAGTAAAGCGGCTTCCGCTTGTGAAAACAGTGGGGTTATGCTAATATTATCTTAAGATTTATCTGCAGAAAGTGATGAAGTTATGGAACAGTTTTCAAGAACAGAATTATTATACGGGCCGGAGACGATGGAAAGATTTGCGGCTTCCAGAGTCGCGGTGTTTGGCGTAGGCGGAGTGGGAGGCTATGTGGTCGAAGCTCTCGCAAGGACCGGGATCGGCGCCCTGGATCTCATAGATAATGACAAGGTCTGCGTTTCAAACATAAACCGCCAGATAATCGCCACGACGAAAACAGTGGGCAGATACAAGGTGGACGTGGCGGAGGAAAGGGTGCATGACATAAACCCCGAGTGTCAGGTGAGGACACATAAGATATTCTTCCTTCCGGAAACTCAGGACCGGTTTGATTTTCATGACTATGATTATGTGGTGGACGCGATAGACACCGTCACCGGAAAGCTCGCCATCATAGAAAAAGCAAAGGAAGCCGGCGTGCCGGTCATTTCTTCCATGGGCGCGGGAAACAAGCTCCACCCCTCGATGTTTGAAGTCGCCGATATCTACAAGACATCTGTCTGCCCGCTTGCAAAGGTGATGCGGCATGAATGCAGAAAAAGAGGCATAAAGTCGCTGAAAGTCGTGTATTCAAAAGAAGAGCCGGTACGACTCACAGAACAGGGGAGAGTACCGGGCTCAACTGCTTTTGCGCCTTCTGTTGCGGGGCTTATAATAGCCGGAGAAGTGCTGAACGACATCGCTGCAGGCATACGTCACTGACGGTGAGCCTGATAGTATTCTCCGAATCTCACAAAGACATCGTCACCGAAAGTCTTTTTATAGAGGCCGGTGAGTACTTCGCGGTCCGCTTCCGACGGGTCGCCCCAAAAGCTGTCATATCCGTAACCGGCAGCTATGCAGGCATTTGTATAGTCGATAAGAAAGTGGTCTCCGTAAGTCTCTTCAAGGAACGAGCACATCATACGGCCGAGCGTATACTCGTCTCCGCGGTCTGCGTGCGAGAGATCGGAATAGTCGTTAAGGAACACTTCCTCTGCGTTTTCCGGTGTGATCTCTTTTGCGACGCTGTAGGAAAGATTATCGGCCAAATGACCGGCACTTCCTTCAAAGTCGGAAGACACAGACGAGAGTGCCTTTATCACTTTTTCCATAACATAGTCCGCGCATCCTTCCGTAAGTATCTTTCCGTATGTTGCATATCTTCTTGTAAGAACGTGCGTCAGCTCATGCGCGATCGTACAATAGTCTATGTGATCCATGCGTCTCCATGGATTGTCCCTGTATGCAGGAACGGCATTCCACACATCCATACTGAAAAGTTCATATTCAACAAGAGTCAAAAAACTTGAGTCGGCGCACGAGATATACCCGGCGCTTTCTTTATCCACTTTGATGTAGATCTGCACTTTATTGCCAAAGTCAAATCCCTCCCAGGGATCATAACCATAATCGACGGTGGAGTTGTCGACCTTATAGGTGCGCTGCCCCACATCAAAGGAAAGCCCTGTCAGCTCCTCCATCTTGTCTATGATGAGAGACACGTTGTCCGCATAGTCTCCGGGAAGATCCGAGCCGGTCTCAACTATCAGGAAAAACCTGTCTCCCTCTATGTAGCAAAGTTCGTCGGCAATCAGATGATCGTCACGGTTTCCGCTGAGAGTGACCTGTGGCGGGTAGAGCGCGGGATCGTTTGTGGGTGTGGGAGAGGGTGTGGCTGTGGCCGTAGGCGTGGGAGTGGTTGTAGGCGTGGGTGTCGCTGTAGGTGTGGGCGTGGCCGTAGGTGTAGGAGTGGTTGTAGGTGTGGCTGTGGCCGTAGGAGTGGGCGTCGCAGCAGGCACCTCTTTTTCAGCATCGGAGCCGCAGGAAACAAATGACGCTGAGAGCATCATTATGGTAATCAAAGTTATCCAGAATCTTTTATTCATCAACAGATCCCCCAATAAATCTTTTGCGGTATCCCGCTGTTTCAAAATTCTATCATCGATCCCTGCAGAAAACAAGTGCATAGCCCGATGTTGCCATTTTTTCTTAACAAAGATGCCATTATTGTCTTTAAAAATCGCTCTCGTTTTGATATCATTAAAAAAACACGCGGAGGGAAGGTATGAAAAAGATCGCTTTGATCAGTGACGGATGGCGCAGATTTGTGACCTACGGGTGGGTCGACGGGATAATGAAGGGCGCCAGAGAACTTGGGGTTGACATATGTCTGTATACATTCAATACCAACGGAAATCTCAGTCATGACGAAAAGTACAACGAAGGCGAATATGCTCTTTACGAGCAGATAGATTATAACGACTTTGACGGCTTTATCTTTGACTGCTCAAATACCGAAAGGCCAGAGATCATCGCGGCTACCGTGGAAAGACTTAAAAAAGTGCATGTGCCCGTAGTGAGCCTTTCTTACTACGTTGAAGGCTTCCACTATGTCGGAAATGACAACAAAAACCTCATCCGCCAAGTGGTAAAGCATATGTACGACGTCCACGGCTGCCGGAAGATGGTGTTTGCCGGAGGTCCGAAGTACCATTACGAAAACATACAACGCTTTGAAGCTTTTTGCGAGACTATGGAAGAACTGGGGCTTCCTGTCTCGGAGGAAAGCTATATGTTCGGCGACTTTGATTTTGATACCGGTGTCCGATATTTCACCGAGTGGGTGGAGGCCGGAAAAGAGTTTCCGGATGTTTTTGTCTGCGCAAACGACAACATCGCCGCAGGTATATGTAAAGAGGCTGCAAAGCGCGGATATGAGATCCCGAGGGATTTTAAGGTCACGGGCTTTGACAATCTTGACAAGGCCGCTTATTATAAACCTCAGATATCAAGCGTGACCCACAATCGGGGCACCCTCAGCAACCGTGCTTTTGAGGTGCTGAACGCCCTCATGAACGGCGAAGAAGTAGAAACCTACACATACATGCACAGCGAGATCGTTCCCGCGGAGACCTGCGGCTGTCCGAACACCGGGCGCGTTGATTACCGCGATTACGCTAAATGGCAGATCGACTATACCGTTGAACTGGACCGCCATGAGGAACACACGCTGGAGCTTGAAAAACGCTTTGCTGAATGCCGCAATATCAGCGGACTTTTTGACAGCTTTGCGGACTTTATCAGAAACATGGACTGCGCCGGACTTTTTATCTTGGTGGACAAGGCGCTTATGGAAGCCACGCCCGAGACCAGTTTTTCTGAGGAAAAACTCGACAAGGACTCGCTCATAGTCGTAGCGGGAGAGGATCAGGGAAAACGACTGTATTCCGTGAGAAACTATTCTGATGTCAGGGAATATCTCGCTTCTGCGGAACACACAAGGGATTATATGATCTTCCCCATCCATTTCAGAAACCAGAGAGTGGGAATGACGATACTCCTCGACCCCGATTTCCTGTACGACCATTATCTGTTCCACGATTCCCAAAATGCCTTCATCAGCAGGCTTCAAAACCTTTTTATCCAGACACAGCTTGAAAATGCGGCCGCAAGGATGAGAGGGCTTTACAACCGTGATGTTCTCACGGGTCTTTACAACAGGATCACCTACAACGAGATGATCCTTCCGAAGTTTGACGCATACCGCAGGGACGGCGTTATCTGCGCCGTATGCTTCTTTGATGTGGATCATTTCAAGACGATCAACGATACCTACGGGCATGACTTTGGAGACAAGGTGCTCCTCACGATCGCCGCGGCTCTTAAAGCCTACAAACCTCTTGACTCCTATGCTTACCGTTTCGGCGGTGATGAATTTGTCGTGTTCATACCTTATGCTTACGAAGAAAAAGTCGGGCGCTTCATCGATCGTGTTCACGACGGGCTCATCGAACGGAACATTGCGGTGAGCAGCGGTGTGATCTATACCGATCCCGATTCTTCAAACACGCCCGAGGAATACCTCGTGATGGCTGACAAACATAGGTATGAGGTGAAACGCGCGCGCCACGGAGAGATGGGCGCGAAACCAGTCGTCGG
>JAEENL010000045.1 GCA_016283775.1 Lachnospiraceae bacterium
ACGCACATATTCCGTGAGCACGTCCGTGTCCCTTGTGGAACCTGCGTAATCCGCAAGAGTCTCGAAAATGGTAACGAGGTCTCTTATGGAAATGCCTTCTCTCAGGAGATTCTGCAAAACCTTCTGCACCTCTCCTATGCCCATGAGCTTTGGAATAAGCTCCGTAACGACGGTGCTGTTGTTTTCGGAGATATTGTTTACAAGGCTCTGTACATCCTGACGAGTGAGTAGTTCGTCCAGGTGCTGCTTTATGACTTCCGTGAGGTGAGTCGCTATTATCGAAGGCGGGTCTACAACTGTGTAACCGTAAGACTCGGCGCGCTCTCTCTGGCTTTCCGTGATCCATGTCGCAGGAAGGTGGAAAGAAGGCTCAAATGTCGGGATACCTGTGATCTCCTCTTCTACATATCCTGGATTCATTGCCATATAGTGATCGAACAGGATCTCGCCTTCACTTACTTGGATGCCCTTTATCTTTATGATGTACTGGTTGGGGTTCAGCTGTATGTTATCCCTCATTCGTATCGTGGGTACAACGCAGCCGTATTCGAGCGCGATCTGGCGTCTTATAAGCACTACTCGGTCAAGCAGGTCTCCGCCCTGGTTTGAATCGGCGAGCGGGATGATTCCGTATCCGAACTCAAGCTCGATGGAGTCGACATTGAGGAGCTGCACCACATTCTCCGGTTTTCGTATCTCCTCCGCGCTTGTCTCGACTTCCGAAACCTCGCTCTCGACCTTTGCAGTGTCAAGCTTGGACTTGATGGAACGTGCAACGAGTACAAACACAGCGCCGTAAAGCACAAATACGAGCGTCGGAAGGCTTGTGAAAAGGCCAAGCACGATCATTGCGGCTCCGACTATGTAAAGTACCTTGGGAGTGCTGAAAAGCTGTCCGATGAGCAGGTCTCCGGTGTTTGTCTCCGAAGATACCTTGGTTACGACGATACCTGTCGAAAGAGATATGACAAGCGAAGGTATCTGGGAAACAAGGCCGTCACCGATCGTCAGCATGGCGTAGTTTTGCATCGCGCTGGTTGCGTCCATGCCCTGCATCAGCATTCCTGTAGCTATTCCGCCGACAAAGTTGATGAGCGTTATGATAAGACCCGCGGTGGCGTCTCCTTTTACGTACTTCGTGGCACCGTCCATGGATCCGAAGAAGTTTGACTCATCCTGGATCTTCTTACGTCTTATCTGTGCTTCTTTGTCGTTTATCGCGCCCGTGTTCAGGTCGGCGTCGATAGACATCTGTTTACCGGGCATTGCATCGAGCGTGAATCTCGCGGAAACTTCGGCAACTCGCTCAGAACCTTTGTTTATTACCATGAACTGCACGATGATCAGGATTATGAAAACGATGCCGCCTATGATCATATTATCTCCGCCGACGAATTTACCGAAGGCTTCGACTACGGCGCCCGCATAGCCCCTTGACAGGATGTTCCTTGTCGAAGAGACGTTCAGCGATATCCTGAATATCGTGGTGAAAAGCAGCATTGTCGGGAATGCCGACATCTGCAGCACTTCCGTTGAGAACAGCGCAGTAAAAAGTATGATGAAAGCCACACTGATGTTCATCGCCATGAGGATATCGAGCACCATCGTGGGCAGAGGGATTATCAGGAACATGATGGCGCACAGGATATATATTCCTACAAAAATGTCATTTCTTTTCATTTTGTGCGCCTTTCCATAGATTTTTTACTGCTTATGCGAGGGCTTTTTTCTTTTCATGCCCCGTGGAATATACGTAAGCCAGAACTTCTGCGGTCATGGCGTAAAGCTCCTGGGGTATCTCGGAATCAAGGTCGACATTGTAATAAAGCATCCTCGCAAGCGCTTTATTTTCGACGATCGGCACATCGGCCTCACGCGCGACCTCTTTTATCTTCTGTGCCACATAATCCGCGCCCTTTGCGACAAGCACGGGAGCTGCGGCGACTTCTTTGTCATATTTTATCGCGCAGGCAAAGTGGGTAGGGTTTGTGATGACAACGTCCGCTGCGGGAACGTTTGCCATCATACGTCTCTGCGACGCTTCACGCATCTTGCTCTTGATGCGGCCCTTGATCTGGGGATCTCCTTCCTGCTGTTTGTACTCATCCTTTACTTCCTGTTTCGTCATCTTCATGTCCTTCTTGAACTTGAAGTAATGATAGATGAAATCGGCAAAACCGATGATGATGTACACTGCGGATATCTTTACACCGGTGTTCAGGACGAAATTGCAGATATATTTTACCGCGCTCATGAGGTCGATCTCATAAAGTATCTTCATGGTGTCGACTTCACCGATGATGCTTGTGTAGGCTATGTAAAAGATGAGTCCTATCTTTGCGATGGCCTTTATCATCTCAAAGACTTTTTCCATCGAAAACATGCGCTTTGCGCCTTTTAACGGGCTGATCTTTGAGAGCTTCGGCTGCATCGGCTTTGCGGTGGGCTTCCATTTTACCTGCGCGACATTTACAAGAAATGCCACAAATACCGCAACTGCGAGCATCGGAAGAAGCGTCAGCATTATCCTTAATACTCCCTGCCTTATTATCGCGGTCGCAAAGCTCACAGTAGCCTCTTCCACTGCATAAACGTGGATGATGCTGTAGTTTTCCGGAAATGACTTTAAAAGGTTGTCAGCGATAAAACCGGAAAATATCTTTAACGCTAGGAACATTGAAAACAGCATCGCTGCGTTAACAAGCTCCTGGCTCTTGTTTACCTGGCCTTCTTTTCTCGCGTCTTCCAAACGCTTTGCGGTCGCGTCTTCCGTCTTTTCACCGCCCGCGCCCTCATCCGCAAAGAACTGCAGGTCAAGCCTCAGGAACGTGTCTGCATTATACAGTTTTAACAGTTCCTCTTTTTTCATCGTTTATCCCAGATAACTTGAAAAATTGAAAAGTTCCACAACATATTCCCTGAGGCCCGTAAGTATCCAGCTTCCCGCGATTATAAGGACGAGAAATACCGCAAAAAGCTTGGGCACAAAGGTGAGCGTCTGCTCCTGAATGGATGTGAGCGTCTGGAAAATGCTTATTATGAGACCAAGCACCAGAGACGCGAGAAGCATCGGAGCCGACAGCTTCAGCGCTATCACGAGCGTCTGTGACAAAATATCGATAACGGTCTGTTCGTTCATCAGCTTCCTCCCATATATTCTATCGCATTTTTCATGTTTTCTATCATGTTGTTGAAGATCATGTCGGAGATACCCGGAAGCATGAGCATCATGAGCACGAGCACGGTTATCCCGACAAATATCTTTAACTGAAAACCAATAACGAACATGCTAAGCTGCGGCGCGACTTTTGCAAGTATCGCGAGAAGCGTGTTCACTATCAGCATCGCGGCAAATTCAGGAAGTACTATCCTGAACGCGATTATCATGTAATCCGCCATGTATTTGAGATACAGGTAAAAAATATTGCTGTCCACCTTGAGTCCGTTCACCGGAACGATGCTGAAGGAATCGATCACGGCTTTGAGGATGAAGAGGTGCATGTTTGTGGAGATCAGCGTGAGCATCGCTCCGTAGTTTAAAAACGTGCTGGATATCGTAACGCTCATGTTGCTTGAGGGATCAAGCTCCTGAACGTTTGAAAGTCCGACCTCCATGTCTATGAGCTGTCCCGCAAATCCGAGAATGTAATACGCTAGATTTGCAAAAAGTCCGAGTATCAGTCCGGATATGAGTTCCTTTGAAATGACTGCGGCATAGCCTATGACTCCCGCGTAGACAAGCGGCGTGTATGGCGTCGCAATATATACGATCACAGCGACCGCGACAGATACGAGAAGTTTTCCCCTTACGGGCACGTTTCTAAGTGAATAGATTGGCGCCGTAAAGATAAAACCTGACAGTCTCGCAAGGATCGCAAGCAAAAATTCCAGATTTTCAACCGTAAATGAAGCCATATCCCACCTGTCAGTAGAAAGTCATAACAAGCTGCTCTATAACGAGAGTCCAGCCGTCAACTACCACAAACAGCAATATCTTGAACGGTGTGGAAATGGTGGTCGGCGGCAGCATCATCATACCCATTGACATGAGCGTCGACGAAACGACCATGTCTATCACGATGAACGGAAGGTATATGATAAAACCTATGTAAAAGGCGATCCTGAGCTCGCTTATGATGAACGCGGGGATCAGCACGTATGTCGGTATATCTTCTAAGGACTGGACTTCTGTTATGTTTGCCAGGTTGCAGAAAAGCGCAAGATCGGACTCGTTCCTTATCTGCCCGAACATAAATTCTCTCAGTGGTTCAAGTCCCGCGGTTATTGCTTCCTGATACGTGATCTCGTTGTTTTCGAGCGGCACTATCGCATTTTCGTTGATCTTTACGAACACGGGCTCCATGATGAAAAATGTGAGAAACAACGCAAGTCCGATAAGTATCTGGTTCGGAGGCGTTGTCTGCATTCCGAGCGCAGCCCTCACGAAATGGAGAACCGTAAGTACCCTCATGAACGAGGTCACCATTATGAGGATAGACGGCGCAAGCGAGATCACGGTGAGAACGATCAGTATCCTTAAGGTCGCCGAAAGTCCGTTATTTGCGTCGTCACCGTTTCCGGTAGAAAAAGAAAAGTCTATGTCTCCGATATTGCCGTCAATGGAGAAACCATTGTCTCCGTTGCCGGAAGTATCGGATGCATAGACTTTTACATTTTTGGTAAAGCAAACAAGGGTTAAAACCATCGCTACACTCATAATTACAAAAAACACAAGCTTTTTGTAATTTTTGAAGAGCTCAGTCATGAAGAATTAACCCTTAATAACCCGTTATTACTGTTTTTATTTCCGTATGACCGTTATTTCGAAGGATCATCGTCTTTTGATTCCGGATCGTTGGCCTTTCCTGTCTTTACAAAGGAGGAAAAAACCTTGGAAAAACTGGGTGTTTCAAGGTTTTTCTCCTGTATGACAAGCTGCTCGGCAGGTATCGTCGAAAGCAACGTGATATTGTCCTTTGCGACGCTTAAGACCATATATGTCTTTCCCACTCTTACAAGCGCAAGATAGCGGTTTTGTGAAAGTGTATAGGTCTCGATCATCTCGATATTTCCGGAATTTTTCTGCTTCAGCTGTTTTCCCGCGACAAACTTTGTCGTGAAATAACAGGCCGCGAGCACGATAGCGAAAATAAGGATGACGCCCAGAAGCTCCAGAAGGCTTTCTCCGGTGCTTTTTATGCCGTTAATGCCGGAAAGTGCAACCTGTGCAGGTAACGCAAACATATCATCCTATAACTTTTCTGACTGCCTCAAGAACACGGTCAGCCTGGAAAGGTTTAACGATGAAATCCTTTGCGCCGGCCTGGATGGATTCGATAACCATGGCCTGCTGTCCCATTGCGGAACACATGATGATATTTGCGCCGCTGTCCTTTGAACGGATAGCCTTGAGTGCGCCTATGCCGTCAAGTTCGGGCATTGTGATGTCCATCATAACAAGATCGGGCTTGGTCTCTGTATACTTGTCAACAGCGATCGCGCCGTTCTCAGCTTCGCCGGCGATCTCATAGCCGTTTTTGGAAAGGATGTCCTTGATCATCATCCTCATGAAAGCCGCGTCATCACAAATCAAAATCCTTTTAGCCATATATTAGTCTCTCCTATCTGAAAAAGATTGTGTATATGAAAGTTCAAGTAATTATAGCATAAATGATTCGGTAATAACAATGCAATTCAGAATTATTTAAGAAATTATATAATTACTTAATCACACTTGTTATCCTGATGCCGAACAATTCACCGATGACCACAACTTCGCCCTTTGCAACGTATTTGCCGTTTACAAGGACATCTATGGGCTCTCCGGCAAGACGATTGAGCTCGACTACGGTACCGGGTGCAAAATCAAGTATCTCCTTGATGGATTTGCTCGTGCGTCCGAGTTCTACCGAAACTTCAAGCGGAACATCGAGCAGGAGGTCAATGTTCTCCGTCTGGAGAAGCGGTGACTGTACCTGCATGAAAGGCTGGAACTGTGCGGGATATACGTTTGCCTCGGGCTGCTGTGCCATCATCTGTGGCATCATCTGAGGCATTCCGGAAACTCCTGTCGCCATGTTTGAAACAGGCTGCTGAGGCGGTACCGCGGTGGCCTGAGCCTGTGCGGGCGCAGGTGCCGGTGCGGGCGCGGGAGCGGGTGCAGGTGCAGGTGCAGGCGCAGGTGCAGGCGCGGGATCCTCTCCGCCTGTGAATTTCTTGTAGAGGTCTTTTGCAAACTGAACAGGATAAAGCTGCATCAGTGTACTGTCAACAAGATCGCCGATCGTCATGCGGAAAGCGACCTGGCAGAACTGATCCTTAAGGAACGGCGAGATATCTGCCGCATCTTTTACGGATGCTATATCGATAACATTTGCCGTCGGAGGCGTGATGTCGACCTTGGTCTCGATCATAGATGAAATGGATGTCGAAGCGGCGCCCATCATCTGGTTCATCGCTTCACCGATTGCGCTCAGATGCATTTCACTGAGCTCACCTTCGGTATTTGAGCCGTCTCCGCCCATCATGAGGTCTGCGATTATCTTAACGTCGTTTTCTTTTAAGATCAGGATGTTGTTGCCGTCAAGACCTTCTTTGTAAAGTATCTGGATGAAGATGCAGGGTTTGTCGTAAGCCGCGACAAGTTCATCCCAGGTGAGTATCTTTACTACGGGAGTCGAAATGTCAACTTTCTGGTTTACGAGCGCCGCAAGCGTTGTCGCGGACGAACCCATGCTGATGTTGGAGATCTCTCCTATCGCATCCTTTTCGTCTGCGGATAACTGCTCTCCTCCGGACGAGGACGCCGCGGTAGCGGAATCATCGGTATCGTCATCAGAAGTATTGAATAATGCGTTTATTTCTTCCTGCGATAATAAACCGTCCATACTACTGCTCCTCCCTGATTATCTGAGATATTTTAACCGCGTAAGAATCGGATGATTCACCGGGCATACCCTTGAATTTGTATATATTTCCGACATAGATGTCAAGCTCTTCGTTGATCTTTTTGTCGAGCTTTATTATGTCGCCCTTAGCCATGTTGATGTAGTCGTTTACCGATATGACGCTCTTTCCGAGAACCGTGCGGATAGGGATCTTTGCGCGCTGGATCGCGGATTCGATGAATTCCCTGTACGAGCTGTCGTCCTTTTCCTGCATGGTCGAATACCAGTACTTCGTATTCAGCTTGTCCATAACGGGTTCAAGTACGGCATACGGGATGCAGACGTTCATCATTCCTTCCACGGTGCCGATCTTTATGCTCATCGTGATGAGCGCGACCATATCGTTAGGTGAGATGAACTGTGCAAACTGTGAGTTCGTCTCTATCCTGGTAAACCTGGGATCGAGCTCCACTACGTTGCTCCACGGGTCTGCGAGCTGGTTTGTGATCATTACGAACACACGGTCGAGGATCGTGGTCTCGATGTCCGTGAAGTTTCTCGTCTTGTCAAGCGGAAGTCCCGCTCCACCGAGCATTCTGTCAACTATCGCAAAGCCGATGTTGTCCGAGAGCTCGATGATGATGTTGCCCTCAAGAGGCGAAAAATCAATGATGCCGAGAAGCACAGGGTTTGACAGCGCGTTTGTAAACTCGGAGTAGATGATGGCCTCGGAGTTTACGACCTCGATCTGCGTATTTACACGCAGATATGCCGGGAAATGCGTGGAAAGAAGACGTCCGACGTGCTCAAAGATGATCTCCAGAGTACGCAGATGCTCCTTTGAAAACTTTGAAGGGCGCGAAAAGTCATAGTTTTTCACTACGACCTCTTTCGAGTCCTTAAGGTCGTCAGCGTCCAGTTCACCCGTCGAAAAGGCTTTCAACAGGTCGTCTATTTCTTTTTGGGACAGTACGTCTCCCATAAACGGATGCCTCTTTTACTTATCAGGTAGTCTTGATTGCGATGATAACATCGATCACACCGTCAGAGGTGCCAAAATATGATCTGCAGTATGCGAGCATCTCAGCCTCGAGGGCTTCCTTGTTCTCAATGAGTCCTGCGGCGGTATACTGTGAAACAAGGTCAGAAAGATATGCATTCAGCATAGGTTTCTGCTTTTCGAGATCTGCGGAAATGCCCTTGTAATCCTTTGATTGATTATAGAAAACGATCGAAAAATCGACCATTGCGTAAGGCTGGTTCTTGTCATCCGGATTTGCTTTCCTGATGGGAACAGTGAGTGAGCTCTCACCTGTGATGCTGATCGCTTCTCTTGCGTTCAGCGGGATCTTTGCAAAGGCTTCTGCATCCGGATTTTCAAGCTCAATATCGATGATCTGGCAGATGGTCTTTATCAGTTCGTTTGACTGTTTTGCGGCCGGCATTACGGAAAACAGCATCACCGCAGTGAGGATGATGTCCGCGATCACAGCCGCGAGGATAGCTATGGCAAGTATGTTTTTCTTCATATTCCCTCCGTGGATCAGTCAGAATTTTTGAGGTTGTACAGTCTTATCTCAACACGTCTGTTGAGCGCGCGTCCTTCGGCTGTGTCATTGCTCGCGACGGGCTCATGTTCGCCGCGTCCCGAAAAATAGATCTTTGACCAGCCAATCCCCTTGGTCTCGGCAAAATATGACGCAACGGAGATCGCACGCGCCGAAGAAAGGAGTTCGTTCGTCGGATAATCCGATTTTTTGGTATTAGGAACGTTGTCGGTGTGCCCGATGACTTCGATCTTGTATTCCCTGTACTGCTTAAGAACATCTCCGAGCTTTGATATGATGGGCAGTGCCTCATCCTTTATCTCCGCTTTTCCCGAATCAAACAGCACGGAACCGTTTATCTCGATCTGGACATATTCGTAGCTTTGGGCATCGATCGCGATGTCCATATAATCGCCGATGTTGTATTTGTCGGCAAGCCCCATGATCTCTTCATAGAGGATGCCCGACTGTTCCTTATTTTCCGCAAGGTCGTTCGCTGCGGCTTTTTCCGCGATCTCGGCTTCGGTAAGCTCTTTTACCTTACCCTCTTCGGTGTTGTCTTTATTCTTGTCTTCACCGTTATCCTGCTGTCCCTGGTTGTTGTCAGGGCCGTTCTGGTCATCGGGAGTCTTGTTTCCTGTCTGATCGTCGGGAGTCTTCCCGCTATCAGGGTTTTCGTTATTGTCACCGGTCTGGTTTTGCGGATCCTGCTGATTTTGCTGGTTTTCTCCGTTGTTGTCGTTCTTTCCGTCGCCTTCGGCGCCGTTCTTGTTCTGATCGACATTTTCTATGGAGTCGCCTTCATCGGTGCGACCGGTGGTATTGAAATATTCGTCAAGGTTTGAAAGCTGTGTCGCGCCGCTCGATATCAGCACACCGTCCTCAAAGGACGAACCGCCTCCGGAAAAGATGGAAAAAGTATCGGCGAGCGATTTGATCATGGCCTCCGCTTTGCTTTCGTCAACGGATGACATCGAAAACAAAAGAACGAAGAAACAAAGCAGAAGGTTCATAAGGTCCGAGAATGTGGCCATCCAAGCCGGTGAGCCTTTCGGAGCCTCTTCTTCTTTTTTCTTTGCCAATGTTACTCACCGCCTCCTTCTCCGCCGCCGTTTTCACTGATGGCAGCTCTGCGCTCGGGCGAGATGAAACTCTTTAATTTCTCCTCGATTATACGAGGGTTTTCACCTGCCTGTATGGAAAGCAGACCTTCAACGGCGATCGTCTTTGCCGTGATCTCTTTTACACTGTTGGATTTCAGCTTGTTGGATGTGGGTGTACATATCCAGTTTGCGAGGAGCGAGCCGTAGAATGTCGTGATAAGGGCGATGGCCATGTTAGGACCTACGGCTGCGATATCGGAAAGGTTACCAAGCATGTTGATAAGACCGATCAGTGTACCGATCATACCCCATGCGGGACCCATCGAACCGAGGTTCTCCCAGAAACCTACATTGCCTTTGTGACGTGTTTCTATACATGCAAGCTCCGTTTCCATGATGGAACGTACAAGCTCGGGATCCGTACCGTCAACTATAAAAAGAACGCCTTTTTTCATAAAGTCGTCCTCAATGCTGCCTGCAGCCTCTTCCAACGCAAGGAGTCCCTCCTTACGTGCTATGTTAGACAGGTCTATAATGGACTTTATAGTCTCCTCTTCATTCAAGGGGACGCTTTTCAAGGTAAGCGTAAAGGTCTTCAGGCTCTTTACGAATGTTCCGGGGCTGTCGGACATGGCCATGGTCGCCATGAAAGCACCACCGAAGGTAATGAGCAGTGAAGGTACATCCACGAACGCCGTAACCGCTGAAAAATTAAACGAGAAGGTGTTCGCATCGAAGACCATACCGAATATCATTAGTAAAAAGGCCGCCACAAGGCCTATCAAAGTCGCTAAATCCAAAATAACACCACCTTAACCTGTGAATTTTTCGAATTAATCTATCTCTTCATTCAATATATATTTCTGAAAAATTTCCTGCTTATACAATTTTACTAAATTTTTTATCTTTTGTCTACTTTCTTTGACAATTATTTTTTTTCCTGTCGTTAAAGTTATAACCGTCTCGGGAATATCTTCAATAAACTCAATAAGATCCGAGTTTATCGTTATCTGTTTCCCGTCCATTTTAGTCACATCTATCATTATAACAGTTTATCTCCCAATTAGCAAATGTTTTATTTTGAAAA
>JAEENL010000046.1 GCA_016283775.1 Lachnospiraceae bacterium
TTTGCCGTGGGATATATATTCTTACGTGTTGCAAAGAGCAGCACATATTTTGCGGAAATGATCTTTGCAAGGCACATTTTCCGCGTGATGTCGCAGGGAATGGCTCTGATCACCGGGATATTTCCTTTTTCCCTTGCGGAGATCATGATCATTTTGTGCCCCGCGCTCGTGATAGCGCTCATTGCCGGATTTATCGTGAAACTCGTAAAGAACAGGAAGGATTGGCTTCACTGGGTGCTCACGTTTTTCCTTAATGCTGCCGTTATGGCGTCGGTCGTCTATTTCTTTTATTCCTTCGGATGCGGGATAAACTATTACAGATACCCGCTCGGGACATATCTGGGGCTTGAGATCGAGCCGTCTTCAAAGGAAGAGCTTAAAGGCCTTGTGACCGAGCTGGCTGATACCGCGTCAAAATTAAGAAGTGAGATAAGTTCCGTAGACGAAAAAGGAAATTACAAGCTTTCGGGCTCTGCGAGGGATCTTGGGAAAAAAGCGAAAGAAGCCTACAAGGTGCTGGGACGGGAATACAGCCTTTTCGGAGGGATATATCCCGCGCCCAAGTGCGTGCTTTTGTCGCGGCTCATGTCATATACCGAGATCACGGGGATATATACATGCTGGACGATGGAGGCGAACGTCGATATCGATATCCCCGATTATTCCATAGGCTCCACCATGTGCCATGAACTTGCGCATTTACGCGGGTTCATAAGGGAAGACGAAGCAAACTACATTTCCTATCTTGCCTGCATGGCTTCTCCCGACAAGGAGCTTCAGTATTCGGGAGTAATGTACGCACTGGTCTACGCAGGAAACGCGCTTGCATCCGCGGACGGCGACATGTATGCCGAGGTATGGTACGGGCATTACAGCGAAGAAGTGAGAGCAGATCTGGTGGCTGCGCACGAATACTGGCAGCAGTTTGAAAAAACGGTGGTGGCGGAGACCACGGAAGCTCTGAACGACACTTATCTCAAGGCAAACGACCAGGAGGAAGGCACGAAGACATACGGAAAAGTCGTGGATCTGCTCCTTGCCGCATACAAAAAAGAGCATGCCGAAAAAAATTGACTTTCGAGGGGTATTGTTATAAAATCAATAATACAGCCGAAAACAGGCTTTTTAATATTCGTTTTCGGATCAGGAGGAAATAATGGCCAATCTTTTTGAAGGACTTGAAAATCTCGGATTATCCGGCGCGGGCAATATGAAGCTCTACGATCAGGAAAAAGAGGCAAAGGCCGCAACAGCGGCTAAGGAAGCGGTCAAGGAAGCTTCGGAAGAGGATTACATATTTGACAAATCGTTCAAATGCCCCGTTTGCGACAAGACCTTTACTGCAAAGGCAACAAAGACGGGAAAGGCAAAGTCCACCGGATTCGATCCCGACCTTCGCCCTCATTATCAGGGCATAGACACTCTGAAATATGATGCGATCTCCTGTGAAAAATGCGGTTATTCCGCAGTCACAAGGTATTTTGCGGTGAATCCGACATCCGGTCAGATAAAGCTCATCAGAGAGGGCTTAAAGAGTTTCAGCGGACTTCCGAAGACGGAAGGGATATACACCTATGACGATGCGATAACAAGGCACAAGCTCGCGCTTGCATGTTGCGTCATGAAGCACGCAAAGGCAAGTGAGAAGGCTTACACCTGCTTGAAGATTGCATGGCTCCTCAGAGGAAAAGCGGAAGAGGGAGTTGCCGCAGGCGTTCCCGAGGCTGAGATCAAGGCATTAAAGGAGCAGGAGCTGGAATATATCTCAGGTGCTTACGATGGTTTCAATGAGGCGTTTTCTCACGAGAATTTCCCCATGTGTGGCATGGATGAGAACACTGTCACATTCCTCTGCGCAAACCTTGCTCACGAGGTGCATAAGGACGATGACGCGATGAGACTTCTTGCACGCATTATCACCGCCCGTGATGTGAACTCCCGCATCAAGGACAAAGCAAACGAACTTAAGGAACAGATCAAAGCAGGAAAATAGAACATGAAGGAACAGCTTTATACCATTCCGGTCAACGAAGCATTTGATAAAGATTGCGAGTGCCCTGTCTGTGCGATGTATGAGTCGCTTGAGCAGGGCGCTCTTGAATTTACGCTCGGGCCGAGCTATATGGAAGACGATATCCGCATGGTGACCGACAAGGTCGGCTTTTGCGACAGGCACATCGAAAAGATGTACGAACGCGGAAACCGCCTGGGACTTGCTCTTATGATGAAGACTCATGCGGACAGGACGATAAATGAGGTGAAAAAGCTCGCAGGTTCCGCGGGAAGCGGGAAAACGGGGCTTTTTAAGAAAAGCACGGATGCTGCGGATCCTCTCGCAAGATATCTGCAGGACCTTGAGGACAGCTGTTTTGTGTGCGACAGGATAAACAATGTGTTTGAGAGGTATCTGGACACAATGTTCTATCTTTATCACAGTGACAGCGCGTTTCAGAACAAGCTCAAAAACTCCAAGGGCTTTTGCAACAGGCATCTTAAGGACATCCTTAACAGATGCCGCACAAAGCTTGACGCAAAAGAGGCCAAGGACTTTGCGGCGCTTGTGACCGACATCTATATCAAAAACATGGAACGCGTGAGAGACGATCTTTCGTGGTTCATCGACAAGTTTGACTATCGCCATCAGGACGATCCGTGGAAGGACTCCAAAGACGCGCCTCAGCGCATGATGATGAAGCAGGATTCTGTCTTTTACGAAAATCCGCAAAATTGATATTTTGCGGAATTTTTTAGGTTGTTGTACTTGACTTTTGAAAAAAAAGTGTTAATATACTCATTGGGTTTTAGCACTCGAATATGGCGAGTGCTAACAAAATAAGACGAACAAATTCAGGAGGTTATATCATGAAACTGGTTCCATTGGGTGACAAGGTCGTATTAAAGCAGCTTGAGGCAGAAGAGACGACCGCTTCCGGCATTGTGCTTCCCGGCAAAGCACAGGAAAAGCCCCAGCAGGCAGAAGTTATAGCAGTTGGCCCCGGCGGCATCGTTGACGGCAAGGAAGTTGCCATGGCCGTAAAGGTAGGCGACAAAGTTATCTATTCCAAATACTCGGGCACCGAGGTAAAGCTCGGGAACGAGGAATTTGTTGTTGTAAGACAGAACGATATCGTTGCTGTCATTGTGGACTGAGGAGGACTAAGAAATGGCTAAGGATCTTAAATTCAGCGCAGATGCGCGTACATCACTTGCGGCCGGCGTGAACAAGCTTGCCGATACAGTAAAGGTCACACTCGGACCTAAAGGAAGGAACGTTGTGCTCGACAAGAGCTACGGCGCACCACTCATCACAAACGACGGTGTTACCATAGCAAAAGAGATCGAGCTTGAGGACGCTTTTGAAAACATGGGCGCCCAGCTCGTAAAGGAAGTAGCCACAAAGACAAACGACGTTGCGGGCGACGGCACTACAACAGCCACCGTTCTTGCACAGGCTATGATCAACGAGGGCATGAAGAACCTCGCTGCGGGCGCAAATCCCATCATTCTCCGTAAGGGAATGAAGAAGGCTTGCGATACCGCTGTTGAAGCCATCAAGAAGATGAGCTCAAAGGTAAACGGCAAGGATCAGATAGCAAAGGTCGCTGCGATCTCCGCAGGCGACGAGCAGGTCGGCGAGATGGTTGCGGATGCCATGGAAAAGGTTTCCAATGACGGCGTTATCACCATCGAAGAGAGCAAGACCATGAAGACGGAGCTTGATGTTGTCGAAGGTATGCAGTTTGACCGCGGCTACATCTCTTCCTACATGGTAACAGATACAGACAAGATGGAGGCAGTTCTTGACGAGCCTTACATCCTTATCACAGACAAAAAGATCTCAAATATCCAGGAGATCCTTCCCCTTCTTGAACAGATCGTCCAGTCGGGTTCAAGACTTCTCATCATCGCTGAGGATGTAGAGGGAGAAGCTCTCACGACTCTTGTCATCAACAAGCTCCGTGGCACATTCAATGTTGTAGCCGTAAAGGCACCCGGATATGGTGACAGAAGAAAAGAAATGCTCAAGGATATCGCTATCCTTACAGGCGGTCAGGTGATCTCCGACGAGCTCGGACTTGAGCTCAAGGATGCAACACTTGAGAGCCTCGGACGCGCAAAGTCCGTAAAGGTACAAAAAGAGAACACCATCATCGTTGACGGTGAAGGTGATAAGACCGAGATCGCAAACCGTGTTGCCCAGATCCGTAAGCAGATTGAGGACACAACATCCGATTTCGACAGAGAAAAGCTTCAGGAGCGTCTTGCAAAGCTTGCAGGCGGCGTAGCTGTCATCCGTGTGGGCGCTGCAACAGAGACCGAGATGAAGGAGAACAAGCTCCGTATGGAGGATGCTCTTGCAGCAACACGTGCGGCTGTTGAAGAGGGTATCATCGCAGGCGGTGGTTCCGCATATATCCACGCTTCCAAGGAAGTTGAAAAGCTTGCCGCAACTCTTGCAGGCGACGAGAAGACCGGCGCAGAGATCATCTTAAAGGCACTCAAGGCTCCTCTTTTCTGCATCGCATGCAATGCAGGTCTTGAGGGCGCAGTCATCGTGAACAAGGTTTGCGAGTCCAATGTAGGAACAGGCTTCAATGCTCTTACAGAGAAGTATGTTGATATGATCGCCGACGGTATCATCGATCCCGCAAAGGTTTCACGTACCGCATTACAGACCGCCGTTTCGGTATCGTCCACATTCCTTACGACGGAAGCCGCAGTAGCT
>JAEENL010000047.1 GCA_016283775.1 Lachnospiraceae bacterium
CTCATAGTACAAAAGATCCTTTTTTTCTTTTTCATCATCATGAAAATGCGCGTCAAGAGAATCAAACACGAGGAGCGAAGGCTTTGGGATCCTCCCCGGGACTGTCCTGTCCGGACCGATCTGCATCTTGATCGTGGTGATGTATTGTGAGAGCACTATACCTTCGGAAACATCGCTCTTGTAAGCATCGACCGAAAAACCGTTCTTACCGGTGATCCCCTGAAGCTCTTCATGTTCCTTCATCTCATATTCCATATCAAGGTCGATGAGATGTATCATGATCCTTCCGAAATCAGGATCGAACTGTGTTCCGAGACCTTTTACGAATTCCTCGCGGACCTTCTGCTGAGGTATCGTCGCACGGTAACTTCTCTTTGAAGTCATTGCGTCATAGGCGTCCGCGACCGAGATTATCCTTGCGGCTTCCGGTATATCGGTGCCCTTAAGCCCCGTGGGGTAGCCCTTACCGTCATAGCGCTCGTGATGATAGTAGGCTCCCATGGCAAGATAAGGGAACTCGCTTATGTTCTCAAGTATCTTTGCGCCGAGTTCAGGATGTTCCTGTACGACCTTGTACTCTTCTTCAGTAAGTTTTCCCTCTTTGTTGATTATGTACTCGGGAATACCGATCTTTCCTACATCGTGAAGGAGCGCCATGTAATAGATGGTATCACATTCGGAGCTGCTCTTACCAGCCGCCTCCGCGATCTTTCTGGAATATTCCGCAACCCTTGCGGAATGACCGTGAGTGTACTTGTCCTTCGCATCTATGGCGTTTACGAGCGCCATGGCCGTCTGCTCGAACAGTCGCTTTACATTTTTCTGCTGCTCTTCCCTTGTGACGAGGTTGTTTTTAAAGGTTATCAGTGCATAGATTATGACACTCACAATAAAAAGCGCCGCGATGGTGTCGAAATAGATACCTTCTCTTGAATACTCCTTTATCGTCCACGGGAAATAATACCCTACGGTCCAGCATGCCGACATCAGGAGAAGATGTGTTACGAGCATCGCTATCCTGAACTTGCCGTCAAGTATCATCGAAACATAGACAGTTCCGAGAAGCAGCCATATGGGCATGCCTCCGTGCACTCCGCCGTTTGTGAAAAACAGGAACGGAAGCACTATAAGTATCAGCAATATAGAAATGATGTTCCTTGCAAGCCTGATCGTTCTCGTCTTGAAAGCAATGACGACCAGAGCCCCAAAAAACAAAAGCCCCGCAATATTTGAGAGCGTTGCCATAAGAGGCTCATGTATTATAAGACCGATGGGCACAGAAAGAGAGAGACCGATCAGCACCGTAGCGGAAAACACTATGAACGATCTGTCTTTAAGATCCACCGAAGGATCGTATATGAAATCATGCAGTCTGTTGTAGGCCTTTCTCAGAAACCTCATCTGCAATGTCTCCCTCTGAACAAAGTCCAAATTTTATTTTATTATAATGCAAAACCTCTGTCAAAGAAAAATTTGATGAAGAATCAATGCCTGTACGCTTTATAAAGTTCTTCGGTCGCAAGCGCCATCTTTGTGACCGCAAAGTCATTTCCGTGCGGATAGATATACCATGTATCCTCGAGCGTATTAAGATCCACGCAGTCTCCGTATTTTCCGAGATACTCATATTCTATATGGCATGAATACAGCGACGGAACTGATTTTTCCATTTCCCGCACCGTGCCGTCGGTATCCGTGACCTTGACCCTGAATCCGTTCATATCATGTGTCATGGTTCCGTTCCCGATCCTTATGTACCGTTTTGCATTTGGCAGGGAATCTACATGTACGGAAAGCTCTCCTGAAGAATACGTGCCGTTCTCCACCTCTTTACGCACGTTTTCACGCTCCCACTCATACCAGTCGGGGATATGCGTAAAAAAGTCTTCGCCGCTGTCGGACTTTAGCTCTCCGTTTTCCATCATTGTCCATGACTTCCCGCATTCCCTGCAGAAAAGCTTCGTTCCTTCGGTAGCCATGCGATATTCCTTTTTGCAGGAAGGACACTGATACAGGACCTTATGCAACCCTTCGGCTCTTTTTTTGTATCTTATCCTGATGCCGCTGTCTTTAAGCCACTTGAAATCGTCATATTGAAACCGTTCTGCGATCCGGCTGTTGATCTCATCCACAGACAGTTCTTTTAGCTGTCCGGACGTGAACAACAGCGAAAGCTCCGCTTCAGTGGGTCTCACCTTCCTGTCGTGCAGGTTCCAGAAGGGCGAATTCACATGGTGCCCGTGGCATATGAGTGTCACTACGGGCACTCCAAACATCTTGCACATCTTTCCCAGAGATTCGGGAAGCACCGCCGTGGTGCCGCAGAGAGAATATCGCGCTTCAGGATAGATTATCGCGATATCCCCGTGTTTTATCGTGGTCTTAAGGTTTCTTATCAGCGTTAGGTCGCTCGTGAACTTTCTTTTGCAGATGCAGCCCACATCGCGAAGAAGCTTTTCGCGCCCGATAAAGCCGTCTATCGCGACCACGTAATTTGCACGCGCCGGCCATATGGCCTTTGTCGCGACCTTAAAATCCATAAATGCATTGTGATTGCAAAGAAGGATGTACGGAGGTCTGATGTTTTCCATTCCCGTCTTTTCGAGCTTTACTCTGTGTTTTATGACATCGGGAAGGCTCATGAGGATCGTGAGCGGGTGAAGATACCATTTTGTGCGCCTCGGTGGCAGTGACATGTCAAATCTCTTTACTTCGTCCATCGTGTCTAAAAAGTCTCCTGTCGTTTTTGGTCTTCCGGACCATTCAATACAGAGTATATACAATAACCCGCATTAAGACAAGAAAAAAACGGGGCGCCAAACAGCGTCCCGCGTGTAACAATTATTTAATGCATCATTCGATATTGTTGACGGTTCCCACAAATGTCGGAACGCCGTTCTGATCGGTCATCACAAAGAGGAAAGGCCTGTCGACCGTAAAATCGATTATCTGAGGCACCATTATCGCGGTGTTTTTCATCATCATGACAGTAAATGCCGCTGCCTCAACGCCTTCTTCATCGATCTTTACGCGTGCCGCGTGGATCGCCTCATCAAGACAGACATCGGGAAGATCCATAATGGGTGAAAAATCCGCCTTTACAGAGTCGCATACATCGGTAATGCCGATCTTCTTTAAAGTTTCAATGAGATCCATGCTGCAGGAAACATCAAACTTGGGGATCGTAAGATTTACTTCTCCCGACTTTCTCTCGATACCTTCAGCGTCCTGTCCGAACATGAGTTTTTCATATTCGCCGCTCTTTAATATCTCGGAAGCGCTCTTCCCCTCATCGGGAAGGATGAACCACATACCGCCGTTTCCGGCAAAGCTCTTGTAATAAGCCGAGAAGCCTTTGCCATAGTATACGCCGCCATCTTCGCTCTTGTGCATGAAGGAGACTTCCTTGTCACCTGCCGTGCCGTGGAAAGTTGCTTTTTCAGTGGCTCCTTCATAAAAATCATTGAGCCAGGGAGCCTTAAAATAGATGGTCGAAGCAAGCGCGAGCACCACTGAAGGCGAAAACTCGATCCCCGAAGCCTGTTCCGTAAGCAGATTTCCCGTGTTGTCGTTCAGCCACTTTTGGATAAGTGCGTTATATTCGGGTGAACCCATCGTTCCGGAAAAAGCGGATGCATAATAGCAATCACGAAGAACGCTCAGCCCGCTTGCATTGTAGGGCATATCGTCTCTCAGCCACAGCGAGTTTGCAAGCGTTGATGTCACAACGCCGTCATCCGAATAGTTTGAAAGCCATATGGAACGCGCAACGTTTCTAAGATCATCATAGTTTGTTCCGAGGGTTTTAAGTATCTGGGCTCTGGTCTCACCGTCGGTGACTTCGGCAAGCATCGCAAGCGCCATATAGATGTTGATCGGGGAGTAGATTATGTTTTCATTGTCTCCCTGTGCCGAGATCACAGAAGCAAATGCATCGTAAAAAGTCTTTACTTCTTTGCTGTAGTCGATGATCCCCTCATAGTTCCTGCTCTCGGACCACGCCTTGAGCTTTGCCTCGTATTCCTCGCCCCAGCCCATGCTCTCGGGTCTTTCGGCCTGTACGGGGTATTCGGCGCTAACGATCGCGCTGCCGCTTCCCTTCTCAGGCTTTTTATCGTTGTCTGCGGGCTTTTCGGTGGGCGCCGCGGTCGGAGCGGGAGTTTCTTCGGGGTAATCCTCTCCGGGTACAAATACAAATTCTTCATTGCCGCATGCCGCAAAGCTTCCGGTCAGTATAACGGAAACCAGTACTGCTGCGATGATCTTTGACCATTTCTTCATTTTTTCCTCCTCTTGCCGTTTTATGCACTTTTGTGTGTGCCATAAATATCCGGCTCTATCCATCTTCCCGAAAAAAACGGCGGCACGTTTCGTACCGCCGTGAAATATCAGTTTTTATCTGTGGGAACGATCTTTTCGAT
>JAEENL010000048.1 GCA_016283775.1 Lachnospiraceae bacterium
AGCGGGTCGTCTGTATCAGTGATCGCGGAATCTGTTGCGGTTCCTGCGATACAGCCGTTTTCACAGTTCAGGGCATCGATAAAGAGGTAAGGCGTGCGTCCGCCTTTTATCCTGTCGGCATTCTTCTTGAGGTAGTGATACATGCGCTTTTCACCCTCGATCTGACGGATGAAAACGTCATTTCCGAGAAGCCAGTATACATTTTCCTTAAGTCCGCCGGGCATCGGATAGATGGAGCCAAGGCCGTACTCGATCTCATCCTTGTAAGGCTCGCCCATGAGACGGTTTGCCCTCATATATTTCATGAGATGGTCAAAGGTCACATTGTACTGGATATAATCCTTTGTGTTGGGATCCGAGATCTCCATCTTCTTTGCGATGCAGGGGCTGATGAATGCAAGCTTTTCCTTTAAGCCCATCTCTTTACGAGCATAGACCGCAGCGCACATCATAGGGCTGTGTACCGGGAAGAGCTTCGGAAGGAGCTCGGGCAGGTAGCGCTCAATGTATCCCACAACAGCCGGGCAGGGCTGTGAAATGCCGCCGAGATAGTGGTGTGTCTGGATATACTTGATATATGCCCATGTGGTTATATCGGCGCCGAACGAAACGCTGATGAAACGCTGAACACCAAGCTTCTTAAGTCCGCCGAGTACTTTTGCGTATTCACCGGGATAATCCGCAAGAAATGCGGGAGCGATGAGAACAGATATCTTCTCGCCGCGTTTGAGGGCTTCAAAGAAATCGGGGGTATCGTCCCTGAATTCTCTTGCATTGTGCTCACATGCGTCAAAGCATGCGCCGCAGGCTATGCACTTGTCCTTATCCACTTCGATCTTTGAGATCCCTCTCTCGTCGGGCGCCGTGGAAACGCACGCGCCCATGGCGCTGCAGACTCTGATGCAGCGGTTGCATCCGACACAATTGTCGTTGGTGTAGACCAGCGATTCTTTGCCAAATACCATGTGATTGTCCTCCTTATGACAGATAAGCCGGCACCATCTCAGTCTCCTCTTTAAGTATCAGCGGCTTTCGATTTTCTATAGTTATCCATTTTACTCACGGATATGAAAAATTCAAGTTTTTGCAGACAATTTGGTGTTATTTAAGATTGTGTTCAGAGAAAATTCATGAGTGTAAAAAAAAAGAGCGCAGGTCATGCACTCTTTTTTATGTCGTGAAAAATAATGATCAATCGGCGGTCCTTGTGAGATCAAAGGTCTGGGAGATTACCTGTGCCGCCTGTTTGTCTTTGAAGTTGTCAAAGGTTATGCCGTGGTTAGTGATATCATCAACATCGAAGAAATAGTCGGATGCCACGGCTTCGGTATCGGTGAATTCAAGCGTTCTGAAGATCACCTGATATAAATACTTGTCGGTCTTGTAGTCATAGGAATAGTCTGTTGTCATGCCGACAACCTTTGTGCCATCGAGCCTTACATTGTTTATGGTACCAAAACGGTATTTATTTGCACCGGTCTCTCCTTCGATGGATACCGAAATTGAGTAATTGTCTATCCTACAGCAAAGCTGTACCCCCTTCATGTCTTTACTGTAATAGTCTTTTCCATACATCTTCTTCCAGCGTGCCGCGTCTTTTATACCCATCTTGATGTACTCACTGCTAATAGGCTGACTTAAATATACGACGCATCGTCCGTTGTATTCGGACTCGTTGTACAGATAATGGCAGTCATAATATATATTATCGCTGTTGATGTACGACCCTAAACCGTCTTTCTTGTTGTAATAATAAATGCTCTCAGGTTCATATGTGTAATATACGGAATTTCCAGCCTTTTTGTACGGATCCTTGTTATAAACGTACTTAAGGCATTTCTGGTAATAAGCTTCTGCATCCCCGCTGTTGTCAAAGATGTACTGCTCGACCTTCTGCACCATAGTCTCGTTTTCGTCAAAGCTTGTAAGCATCGCATATTTGCAGTTAACCGATCTTTCATTGTCAATGTATACGGAAGATTTGTCTCTGACGGCAAGCGCGTAGTTATCATTCACAGGCGTAAATACCGGATCGGACGAAAGCTGGGCAAACCCGATAAGATCGTAGGGATCCGAATCGCTGTAATCCGAAGGCGCTGTATGCCATGGGGTGAACAATTGAAAATCGTTGCTCACATAGAAATCCTTGCTCTTGTCTTCATAATCATACTCGCTGATCTCGGCCTTGAGTTCTGTAGCCTTGTCGGGATCTGTACGAAGTTCAAACTTGGCATGCTTATTGTAGCCATCGAGCATAACGGCTTCTGCGACTGCCTTTATGTAGCTGCCGTATGAATATTCAGCTTTGTCATATTCTGTCTGTTTTGCAAAGTAGATCTTTTCGCCGTCGTCAGTCACTACATGGAATTTAATAAGACCGCCTTCAAGCACTTCCGCTTCAATATAACCGTTCTTCCCTTCCCAGCTGTAACCCATGAGATACCCGCCGTTCCACACGGGGTCTGCAGGATTGTCCGCCTTGACTGAGGTCATTGCCTCTACAAACATATTGTTTTTTGTCTCTTCATCGATGGTGCCGATGATATCGGAGACCTTGCCCTCAGCCACTTCAAAGCCCTCATACTCTGCTCTGTAGGTTTCTCCGTATTTCAAAACATAATCACCGTTGAGCTTCACCCTGTTCCACAGATTCTCTTCGGTAACAACACAGTAATACCGGTCTTCACATATAACGATGATCCCATTATGATACTGGGGGGTAGCCGAAAAATAGACTGTGTTGTCCCCCTCACCCGACCATCCGTGAAAAGCTTCGGAAATCATTTCCATCCTGGTCTCGCCGTTATTCATTGAAAGATAAAACTCCGATTCGCCCAAACCTCCGTCCGGTTTTGCCTTCACTTTGGTGCACATGGGGCCGGTCACGTTAACGACAAGTGTGTTGTCATCCAGCTTGTAAAGCATGATCTCAGCCTTTGCGCCGGCATATTCATTGTTTTCATTGTTGTTTCCGTTGTTGTTCCCGTTATCGCCCTGATAAGGATCGTCCTGACCGTTGTTTTCGCCGGCATAGTTGTTTCCGTTATCGTTGTTTCCGTTCCCGTTGTCACCGTTGTTGTTTCCACCGTCGTCACTATTGCCGGGATTTACATCAGTTCCGGGGTCGTTGTTTTTTCCCGGCTGCTTATCGTCGTTGTTCTGCTTGACTTCCTGTGTCGCTTTGGGCTGCTTTTCCTCACGGTCCTTGCCGCTGCCGGAATCCTCAACGCTTACCCCACACGCCGATAGAAGCACTGTTGCCACTATCGCCGCGATCATCAATAGTTTTTTTAACATGTCCGTATCTCCTTGTAAAAATGTATTTAAAATATTTAGAGACCCTTTGCAAAAGCCTTTATTTTGTACGCTTCATGTCATATCTCTGTGACAGCGTAAAAGTTGCGTTCTTTGTCTTGAAGTTGGATAAGTTCACATCCGATGAGAAAGGATCTTCCGCTTCAAAGAAGTATTCCGTGACTTCCGCAACCTCTTCGGTAAAGCTCATCTCGGCAAAAACAAGATATTTCACATATTTCCCGGTCTCATAGTCATACATGCTGCTAAACGTGACACCGACAATGTTCCGTCCGGTAAATCTTATCTCATCGGGAGATGCCATATGCTTTTTATTCTTTTCTTCATCGTCTCCGATATCACCGTTGAACGACACCTCTACCCTATACTCGTCCGGGTTGATGCTCATTGTCGGCTCCTTGCTGTCGAGGCTCCTGTGCGCACCGCTCGGAACAGACTGCCAGAAAAGCACGTCCTCAAGTGTCACGTTGTATTCCGCTTCAGTATACGGCTTGCTGATGTACATCTGCATGTAATAGGTGCCGTCATCATTTCTGCTGCCGTAGCAGTAATTGCAGCCGACATACCATTTGTCATAGCCCCAGTCGGAAATCACGCTAAACTTGGTGTAATACCATGAGCTGTCGGATTTCGGCACCATGTACAAAAGGTTTCCGGAAAGGTGACATTCGAAGGAAGAATCTTCCTTTCTGTAATCATATATTGCAGCGGCATCCTCCTCCGTCTTGCAGACATACTTTTTCTTAAGCCCCAGCGAAAATCCGTTTTCGTTAAAGCTGTAAAGATAGTACAGATCGCACTTTATATCGTATTTTCTGCCGTCTTCCGTGTTTTTATACACGGTAAGCGTGTAATCGTCGCTGTCAGGCGTGAAATACTGAGAGTCTTCGGGGTCGGTCCTGAAGATCTCTCCGGTCCTGTCCTCATCAACATAGCCTTCGGGAGCATTATGCCACTGTTGGAATTTATCCATTGCGCCGGTGCTCTTGCGATCAGTGCTGATGTAGATAAATTCATTGATCTCGCTGTCTGTATATTTTTCAGAGTGATAATCTATACTTGTCCAGTTCTTATCAGTATCCATGTTCATCACCATAAGTCGTGAACTGAAATATGTATCTCCTATGGTGGCGTTTTCGGTATCCTCCCAGCCGATGAATTCCCGGTCTTTACCGTCCAGCCGTGCATCAACGACAATAGCGCCGCCGTCTGAAACAGTGATCGTAGCGTAACCATTAAGTTCGTCGGAATTGTTTGCAAGATATGTCCCGCTCCAGCTTCCCTTAGGCTTCGTGCCTATAACGCTGTCTATAAGCGCTACAAGGCCGTCACGGTCAACTCTTTTCACCGCGGATGCCATGTCTACCGTAGCAAGCTCGTCCCGGTCTGATGATTCAAACTTCGTCTCACAGAGTCTGATCTCGCCTTCGGCCTTTATATAATTGCACAGGTTGTCGCCCGTAAAGATCGTAAAATAAGTATCGGGCGTAACTATAAACTCTCCCTCTCTTTTGTAAAAATAGATCCAGTTATTACCCGTATCTACATTGAGTGATCTGTCATAATAAGAAAAGTGGAAATTAAGGAAGTTGCCGTTTGCTTCGATTATGTATTCCGCCGGCTCGCCGCCTTCCTTCGGTATGTATTTTTCGCACGCCTCGCTTTTTACGAGAACAGCCACAGAGTTATCTCCGTAAAGATAAAAGGTTATCGGAAGATCGGAGGCCACATCCTGCTTGCCGTCATCGGGCTCTTTCCCGTTGTCTCCGTTCTGCTTGCCGTCATCGTTTTTGTTATTATCTTTTTTGTCATTGTCGGTCTTGTCGTCCTTTTTGTCCGACTCCTCTTTCTTGCCGTCATCCTTTGACTTTCCGTCATTGGAATCCTGTTCTTTAACGTTATCCTGCTTACCGCTCTGAGTACTCTCAGAGCCGCATGCCGCGGCAAAAAGCATCGAGCAGAGCAAACAGATCATGCCGATCAGCCTTCCCACATTTTTTCCGGTCCTTTTCATCCTGTCAGTCTCCTTTATCACAGAACTTTGGGCAAAAAAACAGTAACCCTGTATATATTATAAATATACAAGGTCACTATGGATATTGCATATATTCATCTCTATATTGCAAATATTACGCTCTTTTTACAGTCCATACATTATCCGCCGGAAGAATAACGGTAACACAAGTCCCGAAAGTCTCTCCGGACTCGGTTTCTACGCCGTATTTCTCACCGCACACGAGTTTGATGCGCCGCTGGACGTTTATGAGAGCCACATGTGAAAGGTCGGTATCCCTGTATTTATCGGGATTTGCGAGTCTGTCACGGACTTCCGCAAGTTCCGATGGCGACATTCCTTTGCCGTTGTCGTATATCTTTATCACCACGTCGTTTCCACGTATCTCGGCAGTAACGGACACGCTGCCCTGTTTATTTGCAAGACCGTGGAGTATCGCGTTTTCGACTATGGGCTGCAAAAGCATCCTGGGAATAAAAACATCCGCAAAAGAATCGTCATTCACCGCTTCAAACTCAAACATGTCAGGGTAGCGTTTGCGCATGATGGATGCATACTGCTCAAGCACATGAAACTCTTCCATCAGGCTTATCTTGTCTTCACCCGCATTTGCATATCGGAGGAGTTCCGAAAGCTCATTGCATATCTCTGCTGCTTTTTCTTTTTCGTCTTTGTTGATCAGCGCTCTCACCGCATTCAAAGTATTTACGGTGAAATGTGCGCTTATCTGCTTTTTCAAAAGGGAGATCAGCGTCTTTTCCGCCTGTATCTCGGAATCCTTGATCTTCAGCCTTGAATCGAGGAGTTCTCTGTCTCTCGTCTTTATGCTTGCAAGCATCGCATTTACATGATCCACAAGATCGTCAAAATATGTCTCTCCGGTCTTGGGAAGCGGATCGTCGCTCATTTCCGTGACATTGGTTATGATGCTGTTGATGGGTCTCACTATGTGACGGTTCATCCTTTCGGCTGCGATCGCCATAGCAGCAAGCAATATCACAGCCATTACGGGGAGGGCCAGTGCAAAGTATCTCCCCACCTTATCCGGCACTGAGTTGTCGCAGTAAACAATAAGACTTAAGCCCGTAAAACCTATATCCCTTCGTTTAAAGAACAGTGCGCTTTCCAGTGCTTTCTCCACTTCCCCGGCATCATCGCTTTTATTTGAGCATATGACCTTATCCGCAACCATAAGCGTGATCCCGAGATAATCCATGTCGGAAAATGTATTGAACAGGTTTTCAAGCCTTGTTTTTTCCGTAAGCAGACATACATAGCCGTCCAGACTGCAGTTTTCGATGACTTTTTCCACCACGCCGATATATGTGGTGTTGTTGCTGGAAAGAGTTATAAGTCTTTCGTTTCCCTCGTTTATAAGGAATGCTGCGCGTTTAACGGCTGTATTTCCCATCCTGCCGCGAAGTCTGTAAAACAGGCCGTCCGAACGTATCACGACAACATTGTCCGCAGTGCTGTTATCCTCTGTGAGAAGTTCGCTCCTTGCCGCCGCGATGCCTCCAAGATCATAAAATTCACCGGTCTGCTCCGCCGCGATCATGTCGCCTATCCTGTCGTAACGTCCGAGAGCATAAGCGGTGTTTTCCAGCGCAGACAGCTCCCTCTCCATGCTGAGCATTATGGAATCGGACGCGGCCTCGGCCTGTGCGGTCAGATTGTTCTGCAGCACACGGTTGGTCATCAAAAAGAAGAGTACCCAAATAAGCACCAGGAAAATACTCAGTGCTCCCATAGCGATCATGAAGTTTCTGTGGATACTCCTTTTTCTCATAAACTACCTGTTTGTCTGATCCTTAAGGCACTCGGACCAAAACTTGTAAAATTCATCTTTTCTTGCGATCATCGAATCCGCATTGGGATAGAGCAGATCAATCTCACTGAGCGGCGTGTCTGTCCCATCTCCCACATCTGTCCTTGCTGACCATGCGCCCGGCGTTCTGAATGGCTTGTAACCGTCTCCAGTTCCGTCGGCCCCGCCAAGCAGGAAATCGATGAAAAGTTTGGCGGAATTGACATTTTGCGAATTCCTCGCAAGCATCACCGAAACCGTGGTCCTGCATCCTGTGAACGGTGTAAGCCTGTACGCAGGCTCAAATCCGTAGCCCATATTTTTGTATCTGAGCTTACTCGATATCATGATACCGAGCATCGCCTTGTCCGTATTCAGTGCCTCCATCACTTCATCGGAACTGTTTGTGAACACGGCATTTTTTGATATCTCTTTCCAAAGTGCTTCAGGCGCCGTTCCGTCTTTCCTGTCAAAATCGCATCCACACCAGCTTTTATACGCCTCCTCGAGTTCATCGGCATGGTCGAAGGTCGCCGCGATAAACGCGTAAGTTGAAAACGAGCGCAACGGATTTGGGATGTATATCATGCCGGAAAACCTGCTTTCCGTGAGTTCCCATATGTTGCTTATAGGCTGGGTTTCAAACAACCTTGAATTGTAAAAAAGGAGTTCGGCTTCATCAAGGAATGAGATGCACTCTCCCACGTGGCCGTCCTTCATTTTCGTTTTTATCTCCGGAGAGAGATACGGCACAACAGCTCCTGTATCCACAAGCCGCGATTTGAATTCACCGCTGTTGTCGTTGCAGATAACAACATCGCAGGAAGTCCTTCCTTCCGCAAAGTTTTCGGCCACCTTGTCCACAAGATCCGGACTTCTCAGATCCCTTATCTCGACAACAAGCCCGGGATACGCCTTTTCAAAGGCTTCCTTTGTCTGCACCGTCCTTGTCGACACTGTATATACTATCAGCACATCTTCCTTTAGAGCCGCTTTGTACAATTCCTCTTCGGAAATATCAACATTCAAGGCCGCCTTTTCAAGCCAGTCGTCTTCCGTATCTGTAGTTATCTGTCCGCAGCCTGCCGCAAATACAAAAAGCAGGCTCATGAAAAGCGCTGTTATCCTTATCCTCATCTTACTGTCCTTTCGGAAACGCTCTGTACAAGCGTGCCCCACTCGTTATCGTCAAAAACATCACGTTCTCCGGTAATAAAAGAGTAAATGTACCGGTCGGTATATGACGCGGTCTCTGCGTCAAAAGTGCCCTGATACCTGCGCTCCGGAAGGTGATCGCTGTATCCCACCTGTGCTCTGGCATCCACGTATTCGGCATCGGAATTCAGGCCGTTCCAGGTTACGCCCTTAAGATAAACATCTGGAACATACATCGGTCCTATGCCGTTCAGATGCTTGTTTTGCGGAGTGTTCCAGATATAGTTTTTCGTCACTATCGTGGATATCGTGCCGTAGATACTCACGTCCGATCCGTCGGAGCGTTCCCAGTCAACGCCGGGTTCTCCGTAACGCGCAATGAGTGAAGCCTCTTCGGAAAGCATGGCGGCGATCAGTCTCTCTGCATCGGAAATGTGGGCGGATCGTGCGTTTATCACAGCCCCGACCATCGGCTTTCCTTCACGGTACATTGAATATCTCACGCCTTCAGGACCGGCAAGCGGAGCAACATGGATATATCTTGCAAGCACCTCAGGATTTGCCTGATAGATAACATTTGAAATGAAATCTGTAGTAAATGCTCCCACTATATCAATGTTTGCATTTATCACTTCGTTCATTTCGTTTAGAGAATATGAAAATGTCCTCGTGTCCAGCAGACCGTCCTTATAAAGTCCCCGCAGAAAAACCATTCCTTCTCTAAAAGCTGCTGCTTCTGTACTTAGGCGAAGCGCGCCCGAACCACCGTAAAAAAGCCTGTTGTTATACGGATCGTTATAGACATAGGAATTAAGCAGGAGCTCCGCGGGATCGTAGCAATAATCCTCCGTGCTTCCTATAAGCGCGATCTCATCATTAAGTCCGTTGCCGTTGGGATCGTTGTTTTTAAACGCAAAAAGGACTTCCCTGAGTTCCGACGTTGTAGTCGGAATGGAAAGTCCCAGTCTTTCAAGCCATTCGTAATTGATCCACAAAATCTGTCCACAGTCTCCTGTGGTCCTGCTTCCGTAATTGGGATACCAAAACGTCCCGTCCTCAGCGGTATGGACATATCCCTTGTCAGCATAGTTTTTGGCCGTTTCCTCGTCTATGACAAAATCCTCTCCAAAGAAGACTATGTCGATATCCGAGTCGGAAGCAAACAAGGCGTCGAGATATTCCTCTCCGTCATCCTGTCTCACGATAACGGTCTCAATCTCAAGCCCTGTCTTGTTTTCAAGATACTCTATGTAGTAATTGGTCTTTGTATCGAGCACATGATCTGAATAGGGAAGCGCGACACGCAAAGCAGAGGGCTGCGAGCGGTCCATGCATCCCGTCTGTATTACAAAAGCCAGCAGTATTAAAACGATTGCAACGTATCTTTTCATGCCTACAGAATAAATGATACAGTGCCGAATGTCAATGCGTCGCACTATCTTGCATGTCTTTTGGGGAGATGCCGTAATACGCCTTGAACACTCTGAAAAAATGATAATACTCTTTGTAACCGCAGGTTGCGCCCACTTCTTTTATAAGCATTTTTCCTTCGGAAATAAGCTCTTTTGCTCGTGCCATCCTGATATCCGTGAGGTAACAGGTAAGGGAGGTATTCAGATGCTTTGAAAAAAGACCGCAGATATAGTTTTTGCTGTATCCGAATCTTTCGGCAAGTTTGTCGAGCGTTATCTTTTCGCCGAAATTGTCATTTATGTAATCCAGCATTTTGTTGAAGCCCTGATTGTCGGTATTATTCAGGCCGGCCTTGCTTTCGGGCTTGTTCTTTGAAAGCTTTCCGATCAGCTTTTCAAGGACCATCTGCATCTCATCGTTGTTCACGGGTTTCAGAATGTAGTCAAATCCCGCCTGCTGGAAGAATGTCCGGACATTCTCAAAGTCGTCATATGCGGAAACCATGACATATTCAGCCTTGCAGCCGTTTTCTTTAAGCCTTCTGATGAGATCGTTCCCGTCCATCTCCGGCATCTTAAGATCGCAGAACACGACGTCGGGTTTGAGTTCTTCTATCTCTTTCAGCGCAACCCGAGGATCTGTTGAGCTTCCCGCAACATAAAAACCGTTATCCGGCCACGGTACGGTATCGATCAGTTCATCAAGTATCAATTCTTCGTCGTCTATCAGATAAACACTGTACATCCTGCCTCCGAACGCTGCCGCGTCATGTCCAAAACACCGGCATGCAAGCCATGCCGGTGTTTTAGATTGTCCCTTAAGAATAAGCAGACTATTTGACTATATAAAACACCTTTTTCCCGTCTTGTACCAAAACCAGATATTTACCAAACAGTACATATGCACTTTCACCTTTTGCATAGTCTTTGGCAACGACATTAAAATCTCTGTCAATAATATCATATTTGCCATTTGAGTTCTTTGCAAATGCAAAGCCTTCAGGTGTAAAAATGGAGGCATCGTCATAAAGAGCAATAACATTGAACTTTTCGTCAGTATATCCCCATTTTGTCCTATCTGCATTTGCTACATAATAACCCTTGAATCCATCTATGTCTATTTTCTCACACCATGAGTACTTGGTAGTATCATATTGGGGCATGTTCGAACTCTTAACCTTGACTTTGTCCTTGTCGACAAACTCCATTTTCTTCATATCAAGCCAGCAAACAAGGTCTCCTGAGAAATACTCTGTTTCCGCCATATAGCGGGAATCAACTATTTCGTAGTCATTATCAATAGTATGAACTATTCTTTCAGGACCAATTTCCGTAACAAAGTCAGCTGTTTTATTCCCTTTCGGATCATATATCAAGATATTTGTTTTATAATTATTGGTTTTTGGATCAAGCCAGATTAAAGTGAACTGTATTCCTACATTTGTAGTTCGCACTTCAGGACGTGAGCCCAATGCTGCAACATCGGAAAGGACTGCTACCAATTCCTCCTTAAGAGTATTTCCGGAATAATCTGTAAATATCAAAACGTAAAATCCACGAATGTCTGGATAATCCCCATTCTCATTCACAAACCATTTTGTACAGACAAAACTGTCAGGAAAGAAATAAACACCGTCCCACTCTATCCCTTCTGCTTTATCAATCGCCAGCTTGTCAGCCTCGATCTTTTTAACGCTGACCTTTTTTCCTTCTGTGACACCACATCTGTTACAGGTCTTAGGGGCTTTTAAAGTTGCGTTCGCCCAATCGTGTCCCAAAGGCTCACCTTCTGTTGTTCCACATATTTTACAGGTCTTGGCCTTATCACATGTGGCATCCTGCCAGTCATGAGGCAGCGGCTCGCCTTCTGTAGCACCACAAACCTTACAAGTTTTGGCTTTTTCACAAGTGGCCTCTTCCCAATCATGCCCTATAGGTTCGCCCTCTGTCTTTCCACATATCTTACAAGTTTTAGCCTCTTCACAAGTGGCTGCTTCCCATGTATGTTCGGCAGGAGTGCCCTCTGTCTTTCCGCATACCTTACAGGTCTTTGCCTTTTCACAGGTTGCCTCTTCCCAAATGTGATCTGCAACGCTGCCTTCCGTAGCACCGCATACTTTACATGTTTTGGGTTTTTCACAAGTGGCTGCTTCCCATACATGTTCTGCAAGTGTACCTTCTGTGGCTCCGCAGTTCTTGCATGTCTTAGGCACTTCGCAAGTTGCGTCTTTCCAGTCATGACCTAAAGCCGTTCCTTCTGTAGCACCACAAACCTTACATGTTTTGGGGTCCTCACAAGTCGCTTCCTTCCAGTCATGTCCCAAAGCACTGCCTTCAGTAGCGCCGCACCTCTTGCACGTTTTGGCTTCAAGACAGGTTGCTGCCTTCCAGTCATGTCCCAATGATGTCCCTTCTGTCTCTCCGCATTTTTGGCATGTTTTCGGCTCCGTACACGTTGCGTCCTTCCACTCGTGCGACATACAACAACCGCCAAGTAAAAGCGTACATACCATTACTACAATGGCAAAAATGCATTTTTTGTTCATAGTGATCAATTCTCCTTAAAATATTAATAGTTTAAGAACAATGCACGCCTATGATACTTACGAAAAAATTGAAAGTCAATTAACTCCTTATTAAATAACGGCTCCCGGTATATGCGGGAGCCGTCAGTGTTATACGTTATTTATGATGTTTTTACTTTCCTTCGGGCCTGTTTGCTGGCTGTCCCTGGGAAAGCGCCTTTGTTACGGCTGTTCTTTCTTCTTCGTCGCAGCAGTCATCCTCATGTTTTACCGCAGGCTGTGCCTTGGGATCTTTGTTGATGGGCTCGCCGAGGCCAAGCATCTCTGATTTGAAAGTAATGTCGGATGCTGCGGATGCAAGTTCTGTGGGAACCACGATCTTTGTTGCGCGTCCGTCGCCGAGAGCCTTAAGTGCATCGAGCTTCTTAAGAGTCATTACGGCATCATCCATCTTTGCGTCCTTGAGGGCCTTGATACCTGCTGCCTCTGCCTCGTATACGAGACGGATGGACTCTGCTTTACCTGTTGCGCGTGCAATGGCTGCGTCTCTTTCAGCCTCTGCTTTAAGGATAAGAGCCTGCTTATCACCTTCCGCGCGTGTTACGCTTGCCTGCTTGTGAGCTTCTGCCTCGAGCAAGGTCTGTCTCTTTTCACGCTCCGCCTTCATCTGCTTCTCCATGGAGTTCTGGATGTCTGCGGGAGGGATGATGTTCTTTAACTCAACACGGCCTACCTTGATGCCCCAAGGATCTGTTGCTTCGTCAAGGATCGCCTGCATCTTTGTATTGATGATGTCACGGGATGTGAGCGTTTCATCAAGTTCAAGCTCACCTACGATGTTACGGAGTGTGGTGGCTGTGAGGTTTCCGAGCGCAAGGATGGGATTCTCGGCGCCGTATGTGAAAAGCTTCGGATCGACAACTCTGTAGTAAACAACTGTATCGATCTGCATTGTTACGTTATCCTTTGTGATAACGGGCTGGGGCGGGAAATCGGCAACCTGCTCCTTGATGGAAACTTTTTTTGCTATGCGCATAAGGCCGGGGATCATAACATGAAGACCCGAATCCCATGTGTTGTGATACTTCCCGAGGAACTCAAGCACCCACATGTATGACTGCGGTACGATCTTGATACCTGCGATGATCAGTAAGACAACGACTATCGCTAAACCGATTAAAAATTCTCGCATAAAATACCTCCTCATTTGTGACGGCTGTGTGGCCGGTTTTTAATACACCTTTATATTACAATAAAAAGCTTCATAGATAAACAGTTATTACGGAGAAATAAAAGGGGATAATTTGCGGTAATTGGTCTGCATTTTGACCGCGGGCTCTGACGAGCTGTTTCCGCGGTCAGAGCAAATGCAGACATACTTCGCATCACTTTGTTGGTCGGGAATCAGCCTTCGGCTGATTCCTTATCGCATGAGGCTTCGCCTCATTTGGTTCCATGATACAACTTTGCTGTCTGGTATTTGGGTTCGCTGGTGAGGTTCACGCCGAGTTTTCTGAAAACATTTCTGTCAACCTCGGAAAGGATGACGGTGGAATGTACTTCGCATCCGCGGAGCTTTGAAAGCTGGTCCATGGCGAGTCTTGCCTGTTCATCCGTTGCTGCGCAGATGGAAAGCGCTACGAGCACCTCATCGGTGTGAAGCCTCGGATTGTGGTTTCCTAGAACGGTCGTCTTGAGTTTCTGTATGGGTTCGATGATCGTATGTGAAATGAGCTCTTTGTCGTCGGGGATTCCTGCGAGCGCTTTCACGCAGTTAAGAAGCAGCGCAGAGGATGCTCCGAGGAGCGCACTCGTTTTTCCGGTCACTATCCTTCCGTCGGGAAGCTCCGCTGCCGTTGCGGGAGCGCCTGTGAGCTCCGCTTTTACATTTGCGGCAGCCACCACGCGTCTCTGTTCAAGGCTTATGCCCGCCTGCTCCATGATAAGCTTTATCTTTAACACTTCATCATCGGTCCCCACACCGTTACGTCTGTTCACAAGAGCAGCGTAATAGCGTCTTATGATCTCTTCCTTTGAAGCCTCGGAAACTGCTTCATCGTCAAAGATGCAGTTTCCTGCCATGTTCACGCCCATATCCGTGGGAGACTTGTACGGCGATTCTCCGAGGATCTGGCGGAAGATCGCGTTGAGTACGGGGAACACCTCAACGTCACGGTTGTAGTTTACGGTCTTTATGCCATATGCATCAAGATGGAACGGGTCGATCATGTTCACATCGTTAAGGTCTGCGGTAGCAGCCTCATATGCCATGTTTACGGGGTGCTTCAGCGGCAGGTTCCAGATTGGGAAGGTCTCAAACTTCGCATAGCCTGACTTGATGCCGCGCTTGTTGTCGTGATAGAGCTGCGAAAGGCAGGTTGCCATCTTTCCACTTCCGGGTCCGGGAGCCGTTACCACGACAAGCTTTCTCTCTGTCTCGATATAGTCATTCTTTCCGTAGCCCTGGTCGCTTACGATGAGCGGGATGTCCGCAGGATATCCGGGTATGGAATAATGGTGATAGACCTTGATCCCAAGGCTCTGCAGCTTTTTTCCATACGCCACTGCGCTCGGCTGCTCCGCAAATCTCGTCATTACGACAGATCCGACATAGAGCCCGCAGTTCCTGAATGCGTCGATAAGGCGGAGAACATCCACATCATAGGTGATGCCGAGGTCTCCTCTCACTTTGTTCTTTTCGATGTCCGCCGAGTTGATAGCTATGACGATCTCGGCGTCCTCCTTGAGCTGCATCAGCATGTTGATCTTACTGTCGGGCCTGAATCCGGGAAGGACGCGGGAAGCGTGATAATCGTCAAACAGCTTTCCTCCGAACTCCAGATAGAGCTTTCCTCCGAAATAGTTTATCCTCTCAAGGATGTTCTCCGACTGCATTTTTATATATTTGTCATTGTCAAAACCTATGCGTTTCATGATCCTGTCCTACTCCTTCGTATTACGCATCAACCTTAGAATACTAGTCCGAACAGTACGAGCACTATGATACCCAGTGCTATCCTGTACCATCCGAATACCTTGAAATCACGCTTTTTGATATAGCTCATAAACAGCTTCAATACTACCAGAGAAACTGCAAAAGCCACTATCATGCCTATTGCGAGCACTGCAAGCTCGGTGCCGGTAAAGTCAAAACCGAACTTTACGATCTTTAAAAGGCTTGCGCCCGCCATAACCGGGATCGCAAGGAAAAACGTGAATTCCGCTGCTATCGGTCTTGCCACTCCGATAAGGAGCGCTCCGAGTATCGTTGCGCCTGATCTGGAAGTTCCGGGGAAGATCGCGGCAAGGATCTGAAAAAGTCCTATCAGGATCGCGGTGACAAAGGTAATGTCAGCAAGTGACGTGATCTTTGCTTTTTTCCCCTTGTTCAGCGTTTCCACCACGATGAACGCGATACCGAAAACGATGAGCGCTATCGAAACACTCACATAGTTATAAAAATGCTCGTCCACCCAGTCATCGAACAGTACGCCGACAACAGCTGCCGGGATGCAGGCAACGATGAGTTTTGCCCAGAGAAGCCATTTGTCTGCTTTGAGTACTGTCTTAAGCCCGCATTTTTCCCGTTCCTTTTTTGTAAAAGCAAAGGGCCAGATGTCTTTAAAGAAAAGCACGACCACCGCAAGGATCGCTCCGAGCTGGATTACCACCTCGAACATGTCGAAAAATCCCTCGCTTGTTCCCGAAAAAGGAAGCAGCTTTTCCAAAATGATGAGGTGACCTGTGGAACTTACCGGAAGCCACTCCGTGATACCCTCCACCAGTCCGTAGACTATAGCCTTTATAAAATCCAAAATATTACCCACTGTGTATTCCTCCGTTATCAAAGAGCCTTCTTAATTGCATCGAGGAGCTCACTGTATTCGTTGAACGCAGGGATATCCGGATTGTCGGCGATGATCTTTTCCGTCGATTTGAAAAGGAATCCCGCTTTTCCCGCGCGGATCATGCCAAGATCGTTGTAGCTGTCGCCCGATGCAATGGTGTCAAAGCCTATCGACTGCAGTGCCTTTACCGTAGCGAGCTTTGACTGCGCTATCCTCATTTTGTAGCCCGTGATCTCGCCGTTTTCGGCAACTTCAAGCGTATTGCAGAAGATCGTGGGCCAGTTCAGTTTTTTCATGAGCGGAGTCGCAAACTGCGTGAACGTGTCGCTGAGTATTATGACCTGTGTGAGCTCTCTCAGTTCGTCAAGGAACTCTCTTGCGCCGTCCATGGGATCGATCCCCGCGATGGTCTCCTGGATCTCTTTGAGCCCCAGTCCGTGTTCCTTCAGGATCCCTATCCTCCACTTCATCAGTTTATCGTAATCGGGCTCATCCCTTGTGGTACGCCTGAGTTCCGGTATCCCTGAAGCCTCCGCGAACGCGATCCATATCTCAGGAACGAGCACGCCTTCCATGTCAAGACAAACAATATTCATATAACCCTCCTAAAGTGTTTATTGTTCTTCATCAAATGTCCTTATGCCGGCAACATCTGAAACAGGAAGCGAAAAACTTATCGCGCCTGCTTTTGTGCCGGTGCCGCACTCGTGGTTTACCGCGGACATTATCGCATTTTTGATCCCCTTTGCAGCAAGGATGTAGATCATATCCTTTTCGTCCGCAAGGGACACGCCGTGAAAGTGCGCCGACTGCTGTTTTCCTGTCCCTTTTGCGTGGAACACGGTGCCTCCGGTCGCTCCGGCGGAACGGGCCGCCGCCATGACGGCGTCGGAATATCCTTCATTCAGTATGACGACTATAAGCTCGTGTTCAAATTCCATATCAGGCTTCCCTCCGAAGTTGTCCTGCCCGTCCGAGATGACTTTCAGTGTACTCAGCCCGTCTACGCTTTTAATGGGAACGGAGACGATGATCCCGTTTCCGGGGATATCTATATAGAGCTTTCGCTTTGCGGCTCTTATCAGCTGTTTTGCGCGTCCTGCGGATGCCACCGTGGTCACGATCGTTTTTTCCGTTTCATCAAGGTCGTAGATCGCCAGATGCTCGCTGGTCGCGGTGCCAAAAGCGAGATTCCTCAGGATCAGTGTGAGTTTCAGCTCATCGCACAGTTTTATCATATCATCGCCTCTGTCACGGTCGACGATGCTGATCACATAGTACAGTTCCATCAGCCCACCTCCCAGAGTTCGATGACTTCGTCTTTACCAAGCTCCTCCGTAAATCCCAAAGGTGCTTTGACATCCTTGTGAGAAGCTATGACGCCCATCACCTGCACAGTGATGAGAGGCATCATCGCGACCATTGCGACAAGGCCGAACGCATCGGTCATGATGTTCCCGCCGAGCTCGTTGCAAGCACCCATTGCAAAAGGCAGCATGAAAGTGGCAGTAAGGGGACCGGACGCAACACCACCGGCATCAAAAGCAATGGCTGTGTATGTGGGCGGCACGATGAGCGAAAGCACGATCGCGATAAGATATCCGGGCCCTATCACCCACATTATGTCAAGTCCTGTGAGTACGCGGAGCATCGCAAGTCCCATGGCGCATGAAACGGCAATGGAAAGCGTATATCCCATGGTCTTTTCACTTATCGCGCCGGCGCTCAGTTCCTCTACCTGCTTGTTGAGCACATGCACGGCAGGTTCCGCGTTTATTATGAACCAGCCCATGAGCATGGCGAGCGGGATAAGGAGCCATTTCAGCTCATGTGACACAA